>DASPMP010000105.1:0-11666 GCA_035626995.1 Gemmatimonadaceae bacterium | reverse complement strand
GGCCACCTCGATCGCGCGGCGTTGCGCCGCACCGTCTTCGGGAACCCGAAGGAGCTGGAGGCATTGAACGACATCGTGCATCCCGAGGTCGAGCGCCTGCGCGACAGGCGTATCGCGGAAGCACGCAGTCGTGGCGATCGCATCGTCGTCTGCGACATCCCCCTCCTCTTCGAGAAGAAGATGGTCGGGATCTTCGACAAGATCGTGCTGGTCGACGCGCCCCGGCCGTTGCGTCTCGAGCGACTCGTCCAGGATCGGGGACTGCGCGAAACCGAGGCGATGGACATGATTGCCGCGCAGATGCCCGCCGAGCTCAAGCGCGCCCGGGCCGATTTCGTGGTCGACAATGCCGCCACGCTGACGGAACTGGAGCAAAAGGTGGACGACGTCTGGGCGACTCTCGTGCGCGAAGCCGGCACGGAGATCGGCGTCTAGCTCCAGCGCGGCATCGGGGCAGGCGACTTGGGCCGGCGTCCCGACGCGATTACGCTTATCTCCGACGTGGTTCCGCATGCCGCCTGCCGCATGCCGCATTCCGATTTTTCACTGCCAACAGCCCCGGAAGCCCATGGCCGATATCCCGAAGGATCTTCTCTACACGGAAGACCACGAGTACGTGAAGTCGACGAAGGACCAGAACGTCGTGATCATCGGAATCACGGACTACGCGCAGGGAGAGCTCGGCGACATCGTTTACCTCGAACTTCCCTCGGTCGGCTCAACCTTCGCCAAACACGACGTCTTCGGTACCATCGAGGCGGTGAAGGCCGTGTCGGAGCTTTTCTCGCCCGTGTCTGGCGAGATCGTTGAGGTCAACGAGCGACTGGAGAAAGAGCCGCAGCTCGTGAACAGCGCGCCGTACGGCGATGGCTGGATGGTGAAGATGAAGCTGTCGACGCCCGCCGAGCAGAACGACCTGATGAACTCGGACGCCTACAACGCGCACATCGGTCAGTGAAGGCCTCGGCCTCGGCTAACAGCCTCGGCTAACGGCTTCAGCCGAGAGCCGATCAGGCCCCCACAACGGCCTCGGCGTACGCATCAGTCGGCAGGCACGAGCACACCAGGTTCCGGTCGCCGTAGGCGCTCTCCACACGACCGACCGCGGGCCAGAACTTGTGCTCCCGCACCCATTGCACCGGAAACGCCGCCTGCTCCCGCGAATACCCGTGCGGCCAGTTATCGCTCACCACGCGGCGCACGGGATGCGGTGCGTTTTTCAGCGTGTTGTCTTTCCGGTCCTGCGCCCCTGACTCGATCTCGCCGATCTCCTCGCGGATCTGGATCAGCGCATCACAGAAGCGATCGAGCTCACTCTTCGGCTCACTCTCCGTCGGTTCGATCATGAGCGTGCCGGCGACCGGGAAGGAGACCGTGGGGGCGTGGAAGCCATAATCCATCAGGCGTTTCGCGATGTCCTCGACCTCCACCCCCGCACTCGCCTTGAGCGCGCGCGGATCGACGATGCATTCGTGCGCCACAAGTCCGTTCGCGCCCTTGTACAGCACGGGATACGACGACTCGAGCCGCTTCGCGATGTAGTTCGCATTCAGGATCGCCATCTTCGTCGCCTGCGTCAGGCCATCACCGCCCATCATGTCGATGTACATCATCGAGATCGGCAGGATGCTCGCGCTTCCCCAGGGTGCCGCGCTGACCGCGCCCGTGCGCTCGCCCGGCAGCTTCACCACCGCGTGACCGGGGAGGAAGGGCACCAGGTGTTTCGCAACGCCGATCGGCCCCATTCCCGGACCGCCGCCGCCGTGCGGGATGCAGAAGGTCTTGTGCAGGTTCAGGTGACAGACGTCGCCGCCGATGTCACCGGGGCGCGCAAGGCCGACCATGGCGTTCATGTTCGCGCCGTCGAGATACACCTGGCCGCCATGCTCGTGGATGACCTTGCAGATGTCCACGATTCCTTCCTCGAACACGCCGTGCGTCGACGGATACGTCACCATCAGCGCCCCGAGGTTCTTCGAGTGCTCCTGCGCCTTCGCGCGCAGGTCGGCGATGTCGATGTTGCCGTTTGCGTCCGTCTTGACCACCACCACCTTCATCCCGGCCATCACCGCGCTCGCGGGATTGGTGCCGTGCGCCGACTGCGGGATGAGGCAGATGTCGCGATGCGATTCCTTGCGTGACTCGTGGTACGCACGGATCACCAGCAGACCCGCGTACTCCCCCTGTGACCCGGCATTCGGCTGCAGGGACACGCCCGCGAACCCCGTGATCTCGGCGAGTGCACGCTCCAGGTTCGTGAACATTTCCTGATAGCCCTTGAGCTGCTCCAGCGGCGCGAAGGGATGCGGCTTCGCGAATTCCGGCCAGGTGATCGGGAACATCTCCGCCGTCGCGTTGAGCTTCATCGTGCACGAGCCCAGCGGGATCATCGAGTGCGTCAGCGACAGGTCGCGTGACTCGAGCTTCCGCATGTACCGCAGCATCTCGGTCTCGGACCGATGCGTGTTGAACACCGGGTGCGTCAGGAACTGGCTGGTGCGCGCGAACCGCTCGTCGTAGCGATCGTCCAGCGATTCCACGAGCGACTCCAGGACAGGTGCTTCACGCTTGCTTCCGGCAAAGACCGACAGCAGGTCACGCAGGTCGGCATCGGTGACCGTCTCGTCGAGGGAGACGCACACCGCGTCGTCGCTGAGCTGGCGGATGTTGATCTTCTGCGCGCGAGCGCGACCCACAAACGACGCCGCGAGACCCTTCCCCACATCGACGCGCAGCGTGTCGAAGAACACCTCGTGCTTCAGGACAAACCCCAGCTCCTGCAGCCCACGGGCGAGCGCTTCCGTGTAGCGGTGCACCCGGCGCGCGATGGCGGTGATTCCTTCCGGGCCGTGATACACGGCGTACATCCCGGCGATGACCGCCAGGAGCACCTGCGCGGTGCACACATTGCTCGTCGCCTTCTCACGCCGGATGTGCTGCTCCCGCGTCTGGAGCGCCATCCGCAATGCCGGACGTCCATCAGAATCGCGCGAGACGCCGATGATGCGGCCTGGCAGCTGCCGCTTGTACTCGTCCTTCGTCGCGAAGAAGGCTGCATGGGGCCCGCCGAATCCCATCGGGACGCCGAAGCGTTGCGAGTTCCCGACCACGACGTCCGCGCCCCATTCCCCGGGCGGCGTGAGCAGCGCGAGGCTCAGCAGGTCCGCGGCAACCGTGACCAGTGCGCCCGCGGCATGCGCCCGCTCGCAGAACTCACGGTAGTCCACCACGGCGCCATCCGTCGTGGGATACTGCACCAGCGCGCCGAACACCGACGCATCGAACGTGAAGCTGCGCCAGTCCCCCACGATGACCTTCCAGCCCCGCGCCTCGGCGCGCGTCTTCACCACGTCGATGGTCTGCGGGTGGCATTCGCTGGAGACGAAATACGTGGAGCGGTCTTCCTTCACGCTGCCATGGGACAGCCCCATCGCCTCGGCGGCCGCGGTGCCCTCGTCCAGCAGCGACGCGTTGGCGATCTCCATGGCCGTGAGGTCCATGATCATCGTCTGGTAGTTCAGCAGCGCCTCGAGGCGTCCCTGCGCGATCTCCGCCTGGTATGGCGTATACGCCGTATACCAGCCGGGATTCTCGAGGATGTTTCGCTGGATCACGGGCGGCGTGATGCAGTCGTTGTATCCCATGCCCAGGTACGAGCGATACAGCTCGTTCCGGCTCGCGAGCTGGCGCATCCCCTTGAGCGCGTCGTACTCGCTTCGCCCACCAGGCAGTGCGAGCGGCTGCTTCATGCGAATGCGCTTCGGCACCGCGGCGTCGATGAGCGCGTCCAGACCGTCGTAGCCGAGCAGCTCGAGCATCGCCGTGGCGTCGGCGTCTGTGGGACCGATGTGGCGGGGAACGAACGAATCAGCGGCACGCTGCGGCGCGCGGGAGGTGGTCGGGGTCATGGCAATAAAGTTATGCTTCGGTCGATGCGCTGGCATTTCCTCCTCACTCCGGCCGCGGACGGCGCATACAACATGGCGCTCGACGAGGCCCTGATGCGTCGCGCCGCCGGCTGCGGTAATGGGGCGGTATTCCGCGTCTACGGCTGGTCCGGCCCCACCCTGTCACTGGGACGTAACCAGCGCGCACGCGGCTGCTATAAACTCGCGGATGCGCAGGGAATGGGTGTCGGGATTGTCCGTCGGCCAACGGGGGGACGCGCCCTGCTGCATTACCGGGAAATCACCTACAGCGTCACCATGCCGTGCAGCTCTCCAGCGGAGGCGCGCGCGCTGTACGCCTTCATTAATGACGTGCTCCTCGGCGCACTCCGGCGGCTTGGCGTCGCCGCAACGCGGGCGACACAGCCCTCCGCGATCCCTCCGGGACTTCGGCCCTGCTTCGATCACCCGAGCGAACACGAGATCGTGGTAGGACGCAAGAAGCTGGTCGGGAGCGCGCAGTGGCGACATGGTGGCGCGCTGCTCCAGCACGGCTCGATTCTCATCCGCGACGACCAGGCACTCATCGAGCGGCTGCTCCGCGAGCCGACCGGGCCCGTCCCATTGGCTGCCACGATCGCGGACGCCCTCGGTCGCGAACCTTCGCTCGAGGAGGTCTCTGCCCTGCTGCGCGACGCCCTCGCGTCGGCCACGAAGAGGGACCCAGAGCCGATGGAGTTTGGCGACGAACTGCAGGGCGATATTGACCGCCTGCGCAATGCGTACAGCGACGACGCATGGACGTGGCGCCGCTGAATCGCTTGACCCTGTTGGTCGTCTTGGTATCGTAGTCGAAGCGCTACCCCCAACTCCGCCCGCCGTGACCCTGTCCCTGGTTTGGCTCGCAGCTCCTGGCCGCCGCGCCGCGGCGCTTCTGCTCTTCGCCTCGACTGCATGCTCCGATGCGTCCCGCACGACTGACGGCGGCGAAGCAGGTGGCACCATGCTGATCACCGCACCGGGTTCCGGGACATATCCGCTCCTGCCGCCCTTCGCGGCAGACGGCCTTTCCCGGCTGGTCACCGACAACGTGTTCGACCGGTTGGCCGAAATCGGGCCGGCGCTGAACACCCGCGGAACGGAAGGGTTCACTCCGCGACTCGCCGAGTCCTGGGAATACGCGGCCGACTCGATGTCCATCGCATTTCGCATCGATCCACGCGCGCGATGGCACGACGGACAGCCGGTGCGCGCCAGCGACGTGCGCTTCACGCTGAACGTGCTCAAGGACCCGAAGACCGCGACCGGCTACACCGCCGTACTTGGCACCATCGACTCGGTATCCGTACGCGACTCACTCACGGCCGTCATCTGGTTCAACCAGCGGACGCCGGAGCAGTTCTATGACGCCGTCTATCAACTCGTCATCCTGCCGGAGCATGTCCTCAAGGACGTGCCGCACGACAAACTGTCGACGTCACCGTCGGCGAGCCAGCCGATCGGCAGCGGGCGTTTCCGCTTTGCGTCCATGGAACCGGGCGTACGCATCGAGCTCATCGCAGACACGGCGAATTACCGCGGCCGCGCGAAGCTCGATCGCATCATCATCGCATTTGCCGGTGAGGCCAGCGCTGCCGTCACCCGCCTGCTGAGCGGTGAGGCGGATTTCATGGAGATCGTACCGGCCGACGTGCTGCCGCGTCTCGATAGCTCGGCGACCGTGCGCCCGGTTCCCTACCCTGGACTGCAGTACGCCTTCCTCGGGTTCAACCACCGGGATCCTCGGCGCGCCGGTCAGCCGCATCCCATCTTCAGCGATCGCCGGGTGCGTCAGGCCATCCATGCGGCGCTCGATCGCGAAGCGATGCTCACCAACATCTTCGGCGGCCGAGGCATACTGGGCGCCGGGCCCTACCCGCGCGCGCTCGCGGACACGACGATCCGCGTGCCTGCCTTCGACCGCGCCCGTGCCGCCGCGCTGCTGGATTCCGCGGGCTGGCGCGCAGGTGGCGACGGCGTTCGCATGAAAGGGGGACGGCCGCTGGAATTCGGCATCCTCGTGCCTTCGTCGAGCGCGCCACGCATGCGGTACGCGGTGCTCATCCAGGAGCAGCTGCGCGCAGTCGGTGTGCGCGTGAACATCCAGAGCATGGACTTCAATGCGTTCGCCGAACGCCAGGACGCCGGGAATTTCGACGCCGCGCTGATGGCACAGGCGACCGATCCGACGCCCGCAACCACGCGACAGAACTGGGCGACGTCCGGCATCCCTCCCGCGGGGCAGAACAACACCCGGTATTCCAATCCGCGGGTGGACGCACTGCTCGACAGCTCGCTGATGTCCTTCGATGTCGCGCGGGGCCGTGAGCAGTACCGTCGCGCCGTGCAGAACATCATCGACGACGTTCCGGCCGTCTGGCTCTACGACGTCCTCACCGTCGCGGGGGTGCACCGCCGCATCCGGCCGGAAGGAATGCGCGCCGACGCGTGGTGGTCGGGACTTGCCGACTGGTGGATTCCGGCAGACGAACGCATCGACCGCGATCGCATCGGGCTGCGTCCCGCGCAGCCCTGACGCGTGCGGCGCCTCGTCGCCGTTCGTCTCCTGCACGCGGTCGTCGTCCTGCTGGTCGTGGCGACGGTCGCGTTTCTGTTGATCAAGCTCGCGCCGGGTGATCCATTCTCCTACGAGAGCACGTCGCTGACGGCTGAGGTGCGCGCGCAGCTTCGCGCGCAAGCCGGATACGACCGACCGCTGCTCGAGCAGTACGGACGCTTCCTCGGCAATGCAGTCCGCGGCGATCTCGGCTACTCGCAGCTCCTCCGCGTGCCGGTCACCAAGGCCATCGCATCGCGGTTGCCCAACACGCTGCTGCTGATGTCGCTCGCGCTTTCGCTGAGCTTCGCCTTTGGCATGCTGTTGGGAGTCTTCGGCGTGCGGCATCGGGACGCACGCGCGGGGCGGGTGACCGATCGCGCGACGCTGTTCGTGTATTCGCTGCCGGATTTCTGGCTCGCGCTCATGCTGCTCCTGCTGTTCGCGTACTGGGTGCCCGTGCTCCCCGCCGGCGGCATGGTGGATCCGGTGATGCACCCGTACATGGGGCCCGCCGAGGCGTTGTGGGACCGCCTGAAGCACCTGATCCTCCCCCTCACAACGCTGACGCTGCTGCTCACCGCGTACATCGTGCGCTATCAGCGCGCGGCGTTGCTCGAAGCACTCCCTGCGGACTATGTCCGCACCGCGCGCGCCAAGGGGGTCTCCGAGGGCGCGGTGATCGGACGCCACGCGTTCCGGAACGCACTGCTCCCGATGATCACGCTGGCGGGGCTCGCATTTCCGCTGCTGCTCGGCGGCGCCGTCTTCGTCGAGAAGGTTTTCTCGTGGCCCGGCATGGGAATGCTGGTGCTCACCGCCATCAGCGTGCGCGACTATCCGCTCATCATGGCCGCGGTAATGGTGGCCGCGGCGATGGTCACGCTTGGCAATCTCCTGGCGGACATCGCGTACGCCTGGGCTGACCCGCGCATCCGCACCCGGTGATGACATCGGCGCGAGCGCGGTTCGGACGGCTGGATGCCGGAACGCGCGTTGCGCTTGTCGTGCTCGTGGTCATCTACCTGGCCGCATTCCTCGCGCCGGTGATCGCGCCCTACGGACCAACCGAGCAGCTGGACATCGTCGGCCTGAAAAACCAGGCACCTTCCTTCGCGCATCCATTCGGCACGGACCGCTTCAGCCGCGATCTCCTGAGCCGCGTGTTGTACGGAACGCTCGTGTCGCTGTCGGTAGCGACGCTCGCGGTGCTCGTGTCGGCGGTGGTCGGAACTCTCTACGGGTTGGTCGCTGCCACGGCGGGTGGTGTCGTCGACGTCGTGCTCATGCGCGCGCTGGACGCCCTGCTCTCCATCCCGCGTGTACTGCTGCTCATCGCGATTCTCGCGCTCTGGGACCCGGTTCCGCTCTGGATGCTCGTGGTCCTCCTTGGCATCACCGGCTGGTTCGAGGTTGCCCGGCTGGTGCGCGCGGAAGCGCTGGCTGCGCGCGAGCGCGAATACGTCGCGGCAGCACGATCGCTCGGCGCCACCGGCGTTCGGATCATGTTCCGCCATCTGCTTCCCAACGTGCTGGCGCCGGTGATCGTGACGACCGCACTCAACGTCGGGAATGTCATCGTGCTCGAGGCCGGCCTGTCGTTCGTGGGGATCGGGGCGCGCGAGCCCGCCGCGAGCCTGGGGACGATGTTCCAGGATGGCACGGAAGCGTTCGCTGGTACCTGGTGGGGCGCCCTGTTCCCTGGAGGGGTCATCGTGACCATCGTTCTCTGCTTCAATGTCGTTGGCGATGCCTTGCGGTCATCCCTTGACCCTCGCCAGCTTGGGGCGGCCCGGCTCGGCACGCACACTGCACACCTACGCGTGGCTTCGGCAACCGCCGAGTAATCTTCGCCCCGGTACATGGCAAATCCGCTGCTCTCCATCGAGAACCTGCGCACGTACTTCTACACCGACGCCGGGGTCGCGCGTGCGGTGGATGGCGTGACATTCGACATTTCCGCTGGGGAAACTGTCGGGCTGGTGGGTGAATCCGGATGCGGAAAGTCGGTGACAGCGCTGTCCATCCTGCGGCTCATCTCGTCGCCGGGACGCATCGAGCCCGGCAGCAGGATGCTCTTTGAGGGGCGCGACCTCATGGCGCTCTCGGATTCGGACATGCGCAAGGTGCGCGGGAATCGCATCGCGATGGTGTTCCAGGAGCCCATGACTGCTCTGAATCCGGTCTTCACTGTTGGTGATCAGATCGCCGAGGTGGCGCGGATTCACGAACGGGCGTCGAAGAAGGCGGCCTGGAAGCGCGCGGTCGAGATGCTCGAGCTCGTCGGCATTCCTGCCCCGGAGGAGCGCGCCGGGGAGTATCCGCACCAGCTGTCCGGCGGCATGCGACAGCGTGTCGTCATCGCCATGGCGCTGGTCATGAAGCCTGCGCTCGTCATCGCCGACGAACCGACGACCGCACTCGACGTCACCATCCAGGCGCAGATTCTCGACCTGCTGAAAGACCTCCAACAGCGCTTCGGCACCTCGATCCTTCTCATCACGCATGACATGGGTGTCGTCGCCGAGACCTGCTCGCGCGTCATCGTCATGTATGGAGGTGAGGTGGTGGAGCAGGCGCCGGTGGATCGCATCTTCGCGAATCCCCACCACCCGTACACGGAAGGGCTGCTGGGTGCGATGCCGAAGATGGGCGACGATCGCGACCGGCTGCAGACCATTCCCGGGACCGTACCGCCGCCGACGAACTGGCCCACGGGTTGTCGGTTCAGCGATCGCTGCAGGTACTCCTGGGAGCGCACCGAGCGCGCGCACCCGCCGCTGTTCGAGATCGAGCCTGGCCACCTGTCCCGCTGTTTCCTCGCCGAAGAGCCGCAGCGTCGACTGACGCCGCACGAACCGCTGGTGGCGAAGTCATGACTGCTCCACTGAGAACCGACAGCCGAGAGCCGGCAGCCGAGGGCCAAGGGCCGCTCCTCTCGGTCCGCAACCTCACGAAGCACTACGCTCGCAAGTCGGGGATCTTCGGCGCGAACAAGTCGGTGGTCCGCGCAGTGGACGGCGTCAGCTTCGACGTCTTCCCTGGCGAAACACTCGGCCTCGTCGGCGAATCAGGGTGCGGCAAGACCACGACAGGACGCGCGATCCTGCGGCTCATCGAGCCTACCTCCGGCGAAGTCAATTTCGACGGCAACGATGTGCTCAAGCTCGACGCTGGTTCGCTGCGCCGCCTGCGCCGGAAGATGCAGATCATCTTCCAGGATCCCTTCTCGTCGTTGAATCCGCGGATGACCATCGGCGCTATCGTGCGCGAGGGGCTCACCATCCACAAGATGGCGGAAGGCGCTGAGGCGGACCGTCGCGTGAAGCAGCTGCTCGATGAGGTTGGCCTTCGCGCCGAGTACGCGCACCGCTATCCGCATGAGTTCTCGGGAGGACAGCGCCAGCGTGTCGGGATCGCGCGCGCACTGTCGGTGGAACCGAACTTCATCGTTTGCGACGAGCCGGTGTCGGCGCTTGACGTGTCCGTGCAGGCGCAGGTGATCAACCTGCTCCAGGACCTGCAGCGTGACCGCGGGCTGGCCTACCTGTTCATCGCGCATGACCTCTCAGTCGTGGAGCACATCGCCGATCGCGTGGCGGTGATGTACCTCGGCCACATCGTGGAGCTGGCAAACTCGCGCGACCTGTATCGCGAGCCGCTGATGCCCTACACGCAGGCGCTTCTCTCGGCGGTCCCAGTGCCGAATCCTGTCGCAAAGCGCGACCGGATCATGCTCACCGGAGACGTTCCGTCGCCCGCGAATCCGCCGAGCGGCTGCGTGTTCCATCCGCGCTGCCACCATCCGAAGAAGGATGCGGCGTGCGCGAAGATCGTTCCGCCTCTCGAGGAAAAAGCGCCAGGGCATTTCGTGGCGTGCATCAAACAGCCACCCACGGGGGTATCGTGGGAGCAGCAGAAGGCCGCTGGTGGCACGTTGGAACCTGAACGGTACATTCCGCGACAATTACAGCTTACTGCCAATAGCTGACTGCTGCGAACTGCTAACTACCAACTGCTCACTGCCAACTGCTAACTACCAACTGCTAACTACCAACCGCTTACTGCCAACAACTAACTGCCAACCGCTAACTACCAACCGCTTACGGCCAACGGCGGCACTTGGCAGTCAGCACTTGGCACTTAGCACTTGGCACTTAGCACTTGGCGCTTAGCAATTGGCTTCTAGCTCTTGGCCGTTAGTAGTTGGCTTCAAGCACTTGGCTTCTAGCTCTTGGCCGTTAGCACTTGGTTGTTAGCACTTTGGCAGCAGTGAACTCCACCCAACATCACATGGCGAACGAAAGGCCCCCGAGAGTCCAGGGACAGTCCACGGGCGTTGCAACGGATTCGCCGCCCCCCGGCATGAACCCGCAGCTCGCGAACGATCGCGGCTTCTTCGGCCATCCGCGCGGCCTCTCGACGCTCTTCTTCACCGAGATGTGGGAGCGCTTCTCCTACTATGGATTGCGCCCGCTGCTCGTGCTCTTCATGGCCGCCGCCCTCATCGACGGCGGTTTTGGCTTCAGTCGGGAGCAGGCGTCCGCGATCGTGGGACTGTACGGCTTCAGCGTCTACCTCGCGTCGCTGCCCGGCGGATGGATTGCTGACCGTCTCCTCGGCCTGCAGCGCGCGATCCTCATCGGCGCGTGCTTCATCACCGCGGGCCACCTCTGCATCGGCCTGTCGGGACTCGCTGGCCCCGGCGCCGGCAAGGTGCCGTTCTTCCTCGGCCTCGTGCTCATCGTCATGGGCACCGGCCTGCTCAAGCCGAACATCTCTGCCATCGTCGGTGATCTGTACCCCGAAGGCGGTTCGCGACGCGATGCTGGCTTCTCGATCTTCTACATGGGCATCAACACCGGTGCCTTCGCAGGACAGCTGATCACTGGCGCGCTCGGCGAAAAGATCGGCTGGCACTGGGGCTTCGGCGCGGCCGGCGTCGGCATGGCGCTTGGCCTCATCGTCTTCGCGATGACGCGGGGCAAGACACTGCGCGGTATCGGCGTCGACGTCACACGGCATCCCGATCCCGTGGTCCAGGCCCGCCAGGAACGCACGGTGAAGATCGCGACCTTCGGCGGTCTGGCGATCATCGCGATCATCTTCATCCTCGCCACGATGGGCACCGTCACCATCGACGCCGCCGCCATCGGCCGCAACCTGGTGAACATCACCCTCGC
>DASPMP010000104.1:0-3686 GCA_035626995.1 Gemmatimonadaceae bacterium | reverse complement strand
GCGGCGAGTCGGTGATTGTGCGTCTCCGGATGGGCGCTCGCACCTACGGGGATGTCCGTTCCCACAATGTGGTGGCAGAGATCCGTGGCTCGGAAAAGCCGGACGAAGTTATCGTGATGGGAGGGCATATCGATTCCTGGGACGTCGGCCAGGGTGCCATGGACGATGCCGGCGGGTGCGTCGCCGCATGGGAAGCCCTGCGTCTCATCAAGGCGTCGGGCGTGCGGCCGAAGCGCACCATTCGCGTCGTGCTCTGGACGGCAGAGGAGATCGGCCTGGTGGGTGCGGTCGCATATCGCGATGCCCATCGCGCCGAAGTGGACAAGCACGTGCTCGCGATGGAGTCGGACAACGGTGTCTTCCGGCCACAGGCGTTGAACATCGGCGCGGGACCGGGCGGGCTGGCCATCGGCCAGCAGATCGCGACGTTGCTGCGCGACGTGGGTGTCGACAGCGCCAAAGTCGGAGGTCCACAGGCGGACATCTCGCCGCTGTACGCCCTCGGCGTTCCCGTGGCCACCATCGACGTGAATCCGTGGCGGTATTTCTGGTATCACCACTCCGATGCCGACACGATCGACAAGCTGGACCCTGTGGACCTGGCGCGAAACACCGCCATCTTCGCCGTCGTGGCGAATGTCGTCGCGAACATGGACGGCACACTGCCGAGGGTGCGATGACGGCGTCTGCCGCGACCGTCAGGAACTATCGTGTGGACGCGCAGAGCACCGACGTCTTCGGGCGGGTGCTCTGCAGCGCGCGAGAGCATCACTTCATCGTCGACGGTCCGGTCCAGAATGGTTGTCCGGGTGAGGAGCTGACGCCGCCGGAGCTGTTCCTGTCCGCGGTCGCGTCATGCGGCGTCGAGTTGGTGCATGTGATCGCGCGCGATCAGGGAACGGCGGTCGGCACGGTCACCCTCGCAGTGCAGGGAACCGTGGACCGGGGTCGGCAGAAGCGCACCGATGTCACGGTGTTCAATTCGCTGTGCCTCGATTTCGTCGTCGGGGGCACGGACGCCGCTGCCGCGGCGCAGCTCGTGGACGGCTTCAAGCGACGCTGACCCATCTTCGGTACGATCGCGGTCGCGGTCGAGGACGTGCAGGTCAGCGTCAGCACACGGTAGGATTGCGCGCGGGACGATAACTTCAATCATGCCATCCGCCCAACCCCACCTCGCGCAGCCGGACGTCAACCCGTCGTTCACCAAGAGCATTTTCGGCGGCGAGCTGCGCGAAGATCTTGTCTTTCCATTTCCGAAGCTGACGCCAGAGGACGAGGAAGCGCAGCGCATGATCCTCGATTCCTTCCGGTCCTGGGCGGCTGAGACCGTGGACCGCCGCAAGCACGATCACGATGGCAAGTTCGGCGCTGGGGTGCGTGAAGGGATGGCGGAGCTGGGGCTGATGGGGCTCAACATCCCGGAAGCGTACGGCGGTTTCGGAGCCAGCGCGAAAGTATTCAATCGCGTCTTCGGCGAGATCGGAGCGACCGACGCGGCGCTCGCCGTGTACTTCGGGGCACACCAGTCGATCGGCTGCAAGGGAATCGTGCTCTTCGGTTCCGAGGAACAGAAGCAGCGGTGGCTGCCCGGCTGCGCCAGCGGTGAGACGATTGCGGCGTTCTGCCTGACGGAGCCTGGATCCGGCTCTGACGCGCAGGCAATGAAAACCACCGCGGTGATGAGCGCCGATGGTTCGCATTACGTCCTGAACGGCGAAAAAATCTGGATTTCAAACGCGGGCTTCGCTGGCGTCTTCACGGTTTTCGCCCAGGTGGCCGTGGACGAAAGCGGAAAACGGAAAAACCGCGTCACCGCATTCATCGTCGACGCCAAAGCCTCCGGCATCCGCCTCGGGAAGCTCGAAGACAAGATGGGAATCAAGGCCAGCGACACCCGTCCTGTCTTCTTCGAGGACGTGAAAGTTCCCGTGGAGGACAGGCTCGGCGACGTCGGTCAGGGGTTCAAGATCGCGCTCGAGGTGCTCAACTCCGGACGTCTCGGCCTCGCCTCGGGCGCCGCCCATGGGACGCGTGGCATCCTGCGCGAGGCGTTGACCTACGCCAAGCAACGACAGCAGTTCGGCCGTTCCATCGCCTCCTTCGAGATGATCCAGCGGAAGTTCGCGCTGTTCGCCGCGGAGTGTTACGCCGCTGACGCGGGATGGATGCTGGCCGCCGACATGGTGGACCGCGGTGGCGTCGATTTCTCACTCGAGACGGCGTGCTGCAAGGTGTTCGGCAGCGAGATGGTATTCCGGGCGTCGAACGAGGCGCTGCAGATCGCCGGGGGCATCGGCTACTCGAAGGAATACCCGTATGAACAATCGGTGCGGGACGCCCGCATCAACACGATCTTCGAGGGTACGAATGAGATCCTTCGCGCCCTGATTGCGCTCATGGGACTGCAGGACGCGGGTGAACGGCTCAAGGCGCTCGGCAAGGCGTTCAAGGATCCTCTGCACTCAATGGGCGTCATCGGCTCGTACCTCGCCGGCCGCGCGAAACGGCAGGTCACGAAGCCCAGGCTCGAACGCGTGCATGCGGCCCTCAAGAAAGAGGGCGACATGGTGGAAGACGTCGTGCACGATCTTGGGCTCGCCGTCGAGAATCTCGTCATCCGTCAGGGGAAGGGCGTGATCGAGAAGCAATTCCTCCAGGAACGCATGGCGAATGCGGCCATCGATGTCTTTCATGCAATGGCAGTCCTGAGTCGCGCGACTGCCGCGCTCGCGCGCATGGATGGTGACGAAACGCGCGCGGCCGCGGACCTCGACTGCGCTCGCATATTCGTTCCGATGGCCATGCGCCGCGCACGCCGAAGTGTTCGCGCCCTGGGCAGGAACCAGGATGCACGCCTGAAGGCCATCGCTGAGCGCGCTATCGAAAGCGGCCAGCTCATTCATGAAGTCTGAGCAGCCAGGCCTGGAAATTCGCGCGCTCGCGTCGCACGCGGACTACCAGGCCTGCGTCGCGCTGCAGTATGAGACGTGGGGACGGGATTTCCGTGACGCGGTACCCGCCAGTGTGCTGATTATCTCGCAACGACTGGGAGGGGTGGTCGCTGGCGCGTTCGACGGCGACCGACTCTCGGGATTTGTCTTTGGCATCACGGGCGTGGAAGACGGCACCGTGGTGCATTGGTCGGACATGCTTGCGGTAAGAGCTGATGTACGCAACACCGGCATCGGCAGACGGCTGAAAGAGCATCAGCGCTCGCAGTGCGCGCGAGTTGGCGCGACGGTCATGTACTGGACGTACGATCCGCTCGTATCGCGCAATGCGCACCTGAACTTCAACGTGTTCGGGGTCCGCGTGGTTGAATACGTGCAGGACATGTATGGCCACGACACGGGGAGTGATCTCCATCGTGGCGTCGGCACCGATCGGCTGGTCGTCGCATGGCACGTCGCAGAGTCAGAACTTCTCGCGCGGCGCACCCGGATTGCCGAAGCCACCACTTCGCCGGCGTTCCACGACGCGCCGATTCTCGGTGATCCGGACAACGCAGCGACATTCGACGCACGAGCCACGCGAGTGCGGATCGCATCGCCTCCCGATCTGGCACAGCTGCAACGGGACGCTCCGGGACAGGCGGCCCGCTGGCGGGCATCGACCCGCGCGGCATTCCAGAACGCCTTCGCTGCGGGGTTCGTGGTCGACGGATTCGTCGCGGGGCGCGATGG
>DASPMP010000103.1:0-2564 GCA_035626995.1 Gemmatimonadaceae bacterium | reverse complement strand
CAGATCGTTCTGTGTCGTGAGCTCTGGGCCCGCGACATCCAGCTCTTTGCCGTGGAGATCTTCACGCTCGACGGCCTGAGCCAGAGTCTCGGCGAGGTCTTCGTGCCAGATGGGCTGGAAGCGCTGGTCACCGTCGCCGATCACGGGGAGCGTGGGGAGCGTCCGGATCATCCGCAGCAGCAGCGAAATCTGTTCGTCGCCAGGGCCGAAGACACTGCCGGGACGAATGATCGTCCATGCGCCCTTGAACTGCCGCACGATTGCTTCTGCCTTGCGCTTCGACTGATGGTAGGGGCTCGAGCCCCGGTCTGCGCCGAGCGACGACACGTAGATGAATCGCTTGACCCCGGCGCGCTCTGCTTCCCGCAGGGTGTTTCGGGTGCCCTCGACGTTGATTCGTTCGAACGTGTTGACGCCCGACTCATCCACGATTGCGGTCAGGTGCAGCACGGCTTCACAGCCATCGGCCGCGCCGGTGATCGTGCTGGCTTCGGCGATGTTGGCCGGAAGCGGATGCACTCCCTGGGCCCACTGCTTTACGTCACGCCGCGCATGACGCGACAACAGGTTAACGACGTGGCCCCGCTGAATCAGCGCAGTGACTGTAGACCTGCCCACTACTCCCGTACCGCCGGTAACCAGAACTCGCATCGCGCCTCCGCTGAGATGCTTCGCGGAGGGGGCAGGTTAGGTGCCAGTCGGTCAGTCGCCCAGCTTCACCTCGCGCCAGCGCGAAATGTCAAACGAGCGCGCCGGTACTTTCGGATTTGCGGAGACATTCGAGATGAGTTGCTCTTCGTTCAGCTTGCCATTGCGGAACAGCTGAATTCGCGTGGGGACTGGCGTATCGAGCACGTCGGTGAAATCGGAAAAGCGAATGTCCACAAGTTCACCAGGCGCAAGCGGATCACGCTGAATCACGCGCAGCACCGTCCAGCGGTCGGCGTCCACCCAGAACTGCGAACTTGTCGTGTCCCCTTCGACGGCACCAACCACCCAGACGTCGCGCCCGGCAAACTCGTCGCGACGAGCGAGTGCGAACCGCACGCGGGCGATATCCAACCACTTGATGGTCGTGTCGATCCCCTGTGCGAACAGGTCGTAGGCGAGCAGCCGGGCGAGGTCCACCCGCGTCTGCGAGATGATCCGCTTCCCCCCTTGGAATGCGGCAACCCGCTGATCGTTGCGGACGACGCCCGTGCGCCGGCTGGCCGGCAGGCTGGTGACGTGGTATTTCCCCGGCAGTGCGGCAACCGCCTGCGCCCGCAGCGACCTTGGTCCGCTTGGGCGATGCTCGGTGGTGGAAACTGAAAACGAGATAGACTTCAGCGCACGCGACGGGTGCGCACGGCGCATGGCACCAATGACCTCGAGCCCGCTCCGCGGCGTCATCCGGCCGCGTGCCGGCGAGCTCGCGTCGGGGCCGGTACCAGGCAGTGGTGGCAGCGATGGCATCTTCACACCACCGCAGGCAACCACGCCTATCGCGGCAGTGATGAGAACCAGCGGTTTGAGCGAGCGCATCAACATGACGTTTGCCACAACAGAGCCATAATCTACCATGAAAATCGAAACCATCGCGGTCCACGCGGGACACGCCACAGACGTCACGACGGGGGCGGTAACACCTCCGATCCACATGTCCACGACGTTTGAACGTGACCCTGAGTTGGGTTTTCGGGGCGGGCACTTGTATACCCGCTACTCCAATCCGAACCGGCAGGCGCTGGAATCGTGCCTGACTCAACTGGAAGGTGGCGGCGCCAGCGCATGTTTCGCATCTGGCTCGGCAGCGACCTCAGCCGTGCTTCAGTGCCTCGGCCCGGACGATCACATCCTTCTACCCGAAGATGCGTACTACGGTACCATCAGGATCGCGCGAGATGTCTTCGGGCCATGGCGCCTGCAGTTCACCGCGGTGGACATGACCGATGTCGCCAACGTCGAACGTGCGATGACCAAGGCGACGCGTCTCATCTGGATCGAGACGCCGTCAAATCCCCTCGTGCGAGTGGTCGACATCGCGGCGCTTACGGGCCTCGCCCGGAACAAGAAAGTGTTCAGCGTAGTGGACAACACCTGGGCTACTCCGGTGCTGCAGCGCCCGCTCTCCTTGGGCGCCGACCTCGTGATGCACGCGACGACAAAATACCTCGGGGGGCACAGCGACGTGCTCGGCGGAGCTATCGTCGCACCGACCGAGGAACACCCGCTGTTCGCGAAGATTCGCGGCATCCAGATGATGGGGGGCGCGGTTCCGTCCCCGTTCGAATGCTGGCTCACCATGCGCGGCATTCGCACCCTCCCCTGGCGGGTGCGGGGGATGACGGAGAACGCCAAGCGTGTGGCGGAATTTCTCGCGTCGCATCGCAGGGTTGAGGCGGTGCACTATCCCGGGCTCTCTTCGCACGCCGGCCACGCCATTGCCCGGGAGCAGATGTCGGCGCCGGGAGCGATGCTCTCTTTTCAGGTCCGCGGCGGACGTGATGCGTCCATCGCCATGAGCAATCGGCTGAAGATTTTCACGCGGGCGACGAGTCTCGGCGGCACCGAGTCCCTCATCG
>DASPMP010000102.1:0-5956 GCA_035626995.1 Gemmatimonadaceae bacterium | reverse complement strand
AGGTCGGAGGGATTCGTGGGCGCGGGCGTCAGCACGCCTTCGCAACTATGACCGGTGAGCGACATCGGGAGGGACGGGCTGTTTGCGCTCACCCATGCCGGCTCCGACGCAAAGCAAGAGGCGGTGACCGAGCTTACGGCCAAGGGACTGAGCGAGCCGAAAGACTCGGGACAAAAGAAGTAGTTTTCGACCACGACGCTTTCGTCACGATCCCTACATAGGTCGTGCGACGCGGTTGAACTTGCCGCCCTTCGCCTCAGCGGCCAACACTACGACGACGTCCATCCGTATACGGGGCGCCGGGAATCGAGGGAGGGACTGAACCGGTCGCGGCTAGGTCTGATAAGTTCTGATTCCGTACAATTGCTGGCGTTATGCCGGCTATCCCCATCGTCACATCCATCGCCCGCTGCACCTGCCCAACGCGCTTGAAGCACTAATTCATCATCATCGGTGATCCCTGCCACGGGCAGACCGACGGTGGCCCTCACGACTATTGCGTCATCAGGCAAAGCAGCAGTATCCCAGGTTAGCTGCATCCTTTGTTCGACGAACGCCTCATTTTCCCGAGAAAGCCGAATCGTGCCGCTCGGCGACATCGGCTGACAAACGTGGTTGACGACCGGGTAACTCTCGGTCTCGGCGTGCACGGCGGTGGCGCTCCCGTATAACACGGCAACATGGCACAGCGCATCCCATGACTGAGCAGCGCTCGGAGTCGGAGTGGGCGAGGCCGTCCATTGCTCCGTGCTCGTCGGCGTCGCTTCGCCAAGCTCCGCGTCCTCCCAAATCCATTCGCCGTGATCGCCATTGTGAAACGTGTAGGATCCCGCCACGTTCATTCCCTCGATTTCGCCATTGAACGTCCCTAACTGCCCTCCGGAATTATCTAGCATCACCCCGGAGATCGTCTTGGCATCGACAAACCCCTCCACCCGTGCGTACTGCAGGAGTTCAGACCCTTGCACAAACAAGAGACCCGTAAATACTCCGTCCGCTTCACGGCTGACGTGCGCACTCCACACTTCCTGGTCGCCATCGTAAGAGATAGTGGTCCAACGGCCGTGGCCGCTGAAACCAACGGAGGCGGTCGCAACCATTGCTGAATACCATACAAAACACAGTCCCAACGCCGCCACACTACTCGCATAACGCAACGCTCCGTGCCGACCCAACGCAGTCCCCCTCATCGGTTCCTCCAATACTTGCCTTGCAACTGCCGCAGCAGCATATCGTAGGGCCCGCGGAACTCGTCCCACATCGCCATTGGGCGCCCTTGAACACATGCAACAATGTACACGACTAACGCCATCGCCTGCCCGTCAACCGGCAGACCAAACCACTTCGTGCGAGTACTAACACAGGCTACCGATGCGTTATCCCCGCTCCGCGTGATCGTTACAATGTGTGAGACGCGGTCAATCACGTGGCGAGGCACGAACGCCCTCAGACCCGACTCACACTCAACGATATCTTTCAAGCCAATGCGCTCAAGGCACGTGCGAATCTCGCTAACGCGCTGAATACCGATGGCAACCGGCAATTGATGTCGCCACTCATTGTCTACTAATGCGCTTTCTATTCCAAACCGCGCCTGCAACATTCGCATTCGCCTTACCGCAATGGCGAACACGCACACACTTACAAGCCACAGCGGTAATGTGATCACCCCGCTGACCATGGCGAGGGGCACAATAAGTTCAGCCGCAGAGCCTCCCCGCGCCTGCGCCTCTGGCAGGAATGCCGCTACGCCTACCACCCCAATCACGGCCGCAAGTATCAAATGGCGCGCTAGAAGAACGAGGGGGTATAGTCCGATAGTCGAGCGTATTGTCATTGTCGCACTCTAAAAGCCCACCATGGGCACCCCGCCTCCAATTGGCGGCTGAGCTGGAACAATATGCTGATCCATCTTTCCTGTGTACTTGTTGAGCCGGCCTCCGCTGAAGACGCTACCCGCCCCACGTGTATTTCCGCCGGATCCAGCTCCCGCCGCCGGTGGGGGCGCCATCCCTATTGACTTTTGCAGGGGCGTTCTGTCCGCTGCTGGGCACAGCGGGGCAGGTGACGCCGTCGCTGGCCCTCCCCACGGCGGGGAGGGCGGCCACCCCCCGGCTGTGCCGACGGAATTAGTGAGCGGGGTCATAAGAGTTCCCAGAACGGCAATGAGGTGATCCGCCGTGCCGGTCACACGGCAGAAGAATCGCAGCCGCATTGAAACAGCCCGTCCAAAGCGAAGTTACCGTCGCTCTCTCGTAGACCGCGCACCGAGAGCTCGTTCAGTGTCCAAAGATTGAAGCGGACCGAAAGACTGTCGTCGGTATTCAGCGATGCCGAGCCGACCACCTCGTAATGCTCCGAAGCGTAGCTGACGCTCGCGTCGAAGGTCGCGAATCGTCGCTGAACAGCCCAGCAGCGCTGCGTTGATGGCGCGCACCAGTGCATCGACGCTCGGGAGCCGCCAGCCGGGCGATCGTCGCTGGGCAGGTGTCGGGCGCACTTTGCGCAAGCACGATGTCGACGCCAAGCATGAGCTCGGCGACATCGACTCGCCCATCACGATTGCAATCACCTGAACAGCAGGCCCAGCTGGGCTGCTGAAGAGCGACCACGCTCAGTGCGAATATCGCGATCTTCCACCTCATGGGTTGAACAGTAGCGTGAAACGCACTCATCGTGCGAAGGCGCGGAACATAATTGAGCGGCGGTGGCGACCGTACCCGCTCGATCTCAGCGGGCTCAGCGTTCTCGGCGCCCGACGATCTCGCGCGCAGACGATCGGGATCTCTCCGAGGCCTCAGATTCGTTAAAAGTCGCTGGTGCCGGCCCAGTCCGCCGGGAATGCGTTGCGAGGTGGGTGATCGCACAGCCCCACGCTGTCAGGAATCATGCTCGCGCACCAAAGCGGCGAGTTGCTGGCTTAGCAGCGTGATCCCGGCTTGCAGTGCGGCGACCCGCGGGTCACAGGGGTCGTGCGTGCCGGCATCGGCGTCGCGTCCGATGAAGAAGCTTGCGAGCGCGGCGGTGACGTAGCCGAAGACAGCGAAAGCATAGAGCGCCAGCAGGACGCATAGGATTCGCCCTTCGCCGGTCTGCGGCCAGTAGTCACTGCCCATGGTGGTCAAGATCATGGCCGTCCACCACAATGCCGTGCTGAAGTTGGTGAGCACGCCGGCGTCGCGCTCGAAGGCGAACATGCCCGCCGCGCCAGCGACCAGGACGATCAGGGTCAGCGCCAGGACATACCCGAAGCCACGCCGGCTCATGCTGCGCGACAACGCTCGCATGCCGCGGTTGAGCGAGCTGACGATGCGCAGAAGACGCAGACTCCGGCTCGCCCGCGCGACTCTTAGAAAGCGCAGAGCGCGGGCGAAGCGGAACAGCCGGAGTGCCGGCACCAACAGTGCCAGCGCGGTCAGCCAGTTGGTTTTCAGATAGCGCAACTTGGCCGGCGCGATCGTGAGCTCGAGCGCGAAGTCGGCGACGAACAACGCCCAGATGAGCGTGCCGAGAAACCTCTGCGCCGGCGAGAGCTGGTAGAGCACCTCGATGACAAATAGAGCGAGCCAGACGAACGCCAGCACGAACATCGGCCGTTCCACCCAGCTGTGCAGCTGGCGCAACAGCCGCCAGCGCTCGCGATGCAGTCGTTGCGCGTCGGTCGCCGACATCAGGACACCTCCTTCGAGCTGCGCCCCAGGGTATAGCGCCGTCTCGGTGCGCAGCGAAACTGGCAAGGAATTCTCGCGCAGCGCGCCGCACCCGCGGGGAACAAGCGAATCCTCCGGGTTTCGGAACTTCGGGGATTCGGTCCTTGGTGCTGTTCGGATTCCGCGCTTCGTGCTTCGCCGACGCGACAGCCGCGCGCGCTACGACGCAATAGCGCACCAGACGACCCCGACGAGCTCGAACCGATTGATGCCCACGCCCCGGGCGGGAGAGCGCACGCTAAAGCCGGAGGCAGCGATGGCGTGACGCACTGGGCACGGCAGCTCGGTTGTAATGCGCCGCGACGTGTTCATCGAGCCGTGCCCGGAACTGGTGATCGTCGACGAACCGCATCCCGTCGAGGATGCGAGCCGCCGCCTGGCCCTACTATGGCAGCCACCCCTTTGGGGTCGCCGCGACGCGCGCGAAAACAAGCTCAGCGATCGTCGCGTGACCGAGCTCGTTTGGATGCACGCCATCGAGCGCCTAGGCTCGGCCGTCGAGCCCCGCTTTTCGCGCCACCTCGCTGATATCACCCAACAGGTCGATCAGCTCGACGTTGGGGTGGCGGGACGCGATTCGGGCAAGCTCCTCGTGAATGTGATCGTGATGGTACGGCTCCGACGACCAGTACAATCCGGGAATCACGAGGACGATGATCCGCAGCCCCCTCTCCTCCTGCTGGATCCGATCTAATAGCTCAAAGCCCAACTCACGGGGTTGTTCCCAGCCTGGCCCAACTCGAAGAGACTTTCCCCAGATGAGTCCTGATCGTTGGGAGTATCGGAAGCATCCGGCGCATAGGCCGCAGCGACACGGTGGAAAAGCACGAACGCCAAGCGCGAGCGACTGAGCACCCATACCGCCGACGCCTGCAGCCAGTATGCCGGGCCGCGGCGCTGATGCCCCTGTTCCTTCAGCCGCGCATAGATGCTGCCGTCGGCGATCCAGGAGAAGTCGTTGATGCAAAAGCCGATGATGGCGATGTCCGGGTCGAACTCGAGACCTCTCACCCGCAACATCTCCGCCTCCTGAAGCGTATGATAGCCGCCCACGGCGAGGTTGTAGACTTCGTACCGCCTCTCGCCGAGACGCTCCCGGAGCTTCCTTTCGAGCACACGGGGATAGATCTTTTCGACGTCTGGGACACCGTTCCCGGCGGTGATCGAATCTCCCAGCGTGACGATTCGGATCGTGCCCGGCGCCTTCGTCCGGGTGAACTCGCGATCGCGAAAGCTATCCGAGTTAATCGAGAAGTTCTGATGATGGGGGTCGTATGCTTCTTGGTCGGGCCGGTATCCCGGCTGGTACACGTACCTGAGAATGGGATTGTCCGATAGGTCGTACGTTCCCACGCGCAAGCTCGGCAGCATCTTGGGATCAAGATCAAGCAGTCTGACGACGACCTCACCGACGGCAAGGGCCGCGAGCAAGCCGCCGACGATCAGGACTCCACGGAGGGCGAGCTCGCGCGAGCGAGACGTCGCCATTTTATCGAGCGGCCGGCAAGGGCATCAATCGCAACTGTTCGCCGCACCGTCGTCGAACAGATCGCAGTCCTTGCTCAGGTGATTCATGGCTGCGAACATCCGGCAGACGCGGCACTCGGCGTCGACGTTCCATGGACGAGCAGGGTTGGCCGGCGGCCGAGAGCGAGCACCACTCGACATTGATTTCAGGCACCCGGCAGCGGGCGGGCGTCGCGCCCCGAGCGATGGATCGCCCGCAAGCTGATCCCGGCGAGGCCGAGCGCGAGCAGGAGCAGACCGGTCTGCGAGAGCGTCGGCACCGAGTTTCCCAGCAGGTCGTCGTTGAGGATGGTTCCGGTGGTGCTCGTCGTGGCGAGCACTGCGCCGACGGGGTTCGAGAGCACCACGCCGAACGATTCGTCGGCCTCCCAGACGGCGTCGGGGACGATCGCGACGTCGAACGTCGCCGAGCTCGAACCGTCCGGGATCGCCACGATCTGCGCGACGAGCGGCGTGAAGTCGCTGCCTCCCGTCGCCGAGCCGTCGGCTGTATCCACCTGCACCGAGGCGCTCCCCTCGGTGCTGTTGCTTCCCAGGCGCAGGAGCGTGAACGTCATGGTCGACACACCGCCCGTGCCTTCGGCCTGCGCGACGGGCTGGATGTCGAGCACGTGCTGGACCTGGACCACGTACAGGGCGGAAGATGCGGTGAAATCGCAGCCCGCCGTGCACACCACCTGGAAGGTGGCGGAGCCGCCGCCATTCGGCGAGGGCGGGAC
>DASPMP010000101.1:0-6489 GCA_035626995.1 Gemmatimonadaceae bacterium | reverse complement strand
CATCACCTCCTGCTCGGTGCTGCGCTGCACGTCCGCGCTGATCACCATGACCCGGGACGTCGCGTCCATTTCCTGGAGGCGCTTGAGCACGTCGATCCCTCCCATGTCCTCCATGGAGAGATCGAGGAGCACGAGATCGGGATGCTCCAGGAAAAACGCTTCGATGGCGGCCATCCCCGTCGCCGCCTCGACGACCGTGTGCCCACCGGACTCGAGGATTCCCCGGTGTACCCGCCGGGCGTATCCGGAGTCGTCGACTATGAGGAGCTTTGCCATCCCACCACTTCCATCATTCGACCAGCCATTTCGCCCAGGGAAACGTGTGCATCACTCAGGTCGGCTTCATCAACAGCACGCGGCATACCGTAGACGACACAGGAGGACTCGGCCTCCGTCAGGATCATCCCGCCCCGCCTCTTAATATGCGTCGCTCCGCGGAGACCGTCACTCCCCATTCCGGTCATCACGATGCCAAGGACGCGCTCGCCGCAGGTGTCCGCGGCGGTTTCGAACAGCACGTCCACCGCGGGTCGATGCGGCGTGTCGAGCGGTTTCACGTCGAGATGCACGCACAACCGCCCAGCATCATCCCTGCCGACATGGAGATGCCGTCCCGCCGGCGCGATGTAGACGCTCCCTGGATCCAGCGAATCTCCCTCCCCCGCTTCGGCGACGCGCAGCGATGCCACATCGTTCAGCCGCTGTGCGTACATCCGGGTGTATCCGATCGGCATGTGCAGAACGATGGCGATCGGCACAGGGAATTCCGCCGGAAGCCTCGGAATCATCTCCCGCAACGCCTGGGGTCCTCCGGTAGAAATCCCGATCACGATGAGCTCGGGCGTCGCGAGCGCCCGCGGCAGGGCGCGTGGCGCACTCGGAGCCTTCTGCTCCGCCGGTGCGATCGGAACTGTAGCGGCCGGCTGTGCGCGCATCCCGAACTCGACGTGCGCCGCAACCTTCACCTTGGCCACGAGTTCATCAGCAATCTCGAAGATGCGGTCTGTCGCCAGGGCGGTTGGTTTCTGCACGAAGTCCACCGCGCCCGCCTCGAGGGCTTCAAGCGCCACGGCACCGCTTTCGTGCGTGATGCTGCAGACGACGACCGGGATGGGACGACGCTTCATCTGCTCGCGAAGGAACTCGACGCCCCCCATGCCAGGCATCACGAGATCCAGGGTGATCACGTCCGGCCGCAACCGCTCCACCTGCGCGAGCGCGTCGGCGCCATCCCGCGCCATCCCCACGACCTCGATGAAGGGGCTGCGGGCGAGCATCTGGGTGACGACCTTCCGCACGAACGCGGAATCGTCGACGACCAGCACTTTCAGCATCCGCGTCATGCCGTTCGCGCCTTGCCGGTGGCCGCGGCATCTGCCTGCGACGGCATCGAGCCGTTCAGGGCCTCGACCCGCTGTCGCTGGCCACCCTTCACATACGCGAAGCCACTTCCGATTTCAGCAAGCTCGAAGTTGACCCCGAGCCTGGTCAGCGCCTCCGAGGCGCCCAGGAACAGGATCCCGGTTTCGGGCATGCGCTCTGAAAATACTTTTACGACGGATCGGATGGCGTCCTCAGAGAAATAGATGAATACGTTGCGGCAGTAGATCACGTGCGCCGATGCCAAGGGCGCGATCTCGACCGGATTTGCAAGGTTTGCGAGGGTCCATCGAATGTTCCGCGTGAGCCCGGGATCGGCTTGCCACGTGCCGTCGCTGCAGGCGCGGAAGTACCGGTCGCGCAGCGCAATGGGCAGCTGCCGGAAAGCGCGTTCCGAATACCGGCCGTGGCGCGCGCGCTGGAGCATCGCTGGACTGCCATCCGACGCATGAATCTCCCACGGATGGTTGCCCAGCCCCGCCTCGGTCAGCGCGATGGCAATGCTGAGTGGTTCCTCGCCCGAACAGCACGCCGCGCTCCAGATGCGCAGTGGTTCACCCGGATGCCGCGCATAGTGCGCCGGCGCCACCAGGCGCGCGAGCGCCTCGAACTGCTCGGGTTGGCGCCAGAAATACGTTTCCGGTACCGCCAGCCAGTCCATCAGCCGCGACCAATGTTGCCCCGCGTCGGTGTCGTACCGGAGCAGGTAGTAGTAGTCCAGGAACGACGTCATGCCCAGGGACGCCACCCCTTCCGACAGCTTGTCCGCCAGAAAGCCACGCTTGCTGTCGTCGAAATACACGCCCGTGCGCCGGACGATGAGATCACGCAACAGGACGAAGACCTCCACCGGGAGGCTGAGGCTCTCCGTCCCATAGCGAAAGACTGCGCTCTGTGGTTCGCGCCGCTGCATCATGCGGCACCGACAGCGCGAAGTGCGGCGTTCACCGGCCGGCGAAGCCGTCCCACGCGCGAGAGATCGAGCAGCGCGGAGGTCGCATCGTCACCGCCGATGTCGGCCAGCGCCTGAACCGCGCGAACGCGCAGCTCCCAGTCGTCACTTTCCCGTGCCAGCGCGCGCAGCCGTGGCACTGCAGGGCGGACCTTCAGCCGCCCAACGGCGTCGAGTGCGGCCGCAATGAGTTCGTGTTGCCCACGATCGAGCAATCCAAGCAGCAGCGCTTCCTGCTCTGCCCCACCGATACGTCCCAGCGTCGCCACGGCAGCACAGGCAACCTCGGTTTCGGAATCGTCCGCCAACGTGGCAATCGCAGTCGCCGCTCTATGTTCCTTCAGGTCCGCGATGGCGTCGAGCGCAGCAATGCGTACGGGGGGCATGGGATCGCTCATCGCAAGCCGGATCATCACCTGAGGCGTCTGCTCGTCGACCTCGCCGCGGCGGGCAAGCGTGCGAACGGCGAAGTACCGGATCCACAGGTTCGCATCATCGCATGCCTTGGTCAGCGCCTCGATGGCGCCTGGCGTTTCCACCTGGCCGAGCGCACGGATTGCGGCGGAACGCACACTGACGGCAGGATCGTTCTCCACCGCGGCGTGAATGGTCCGCGCTGCCTCTTCGTCGTCGTAGTTGGCAAGGTGCTCCACCGCTGCCCGTCGCACCGATTCGTCGGGATCATGCGCGAGCGCGAGCAATGGTCCGAGCGCGGACCGGAATCCGAAGTAGCCGGAGATGCGCGCCGCGCTCTCTCGCACCCGCGGGTCGGGATCGGTCAACCGCGATGCAACTGCCCACTCCGTATCCCGGTGCCCAATGGAGTTCAGTGCGGACACCGCGGCCTGACGCACCATGGCGTGCGGATGACCGAGTTGCGAGAGCAGCCGCTCAAAGGCGCCGCGGTCGCCCAGCGCCGCGAGCGCGCCGGCGGCAGCAATCGCGACTTCCGGCTCCCCACCCAGCAGGTGCATCAGGTCGGGAAGAGCACGCGAATCGCCGATCCGGCCCAGCGCGACGGCACACGCTTGCTGGACCGCGGCATCACCCTGACGCAGCGCACGAAGCAATGCGTCGACCGCCGCGACGCCGCGCTGCGCCAGCAACAGGCTCGCCCGTTGCCGCGTACCATCACGCTCGAGGAGCGAGGCGAGGGCATCTTCGATACCATCCGCCTGCAACCAGGCGAGCACCACGGCCACAGCTTCCGCCTCAACATCGCCGAGGGCGACCAGGCGTTGTACGAACATCCCCGCGGTTTCTTGCGGTGCGTGCATTCGCACGCGATCGCCAACGCCGCTCTGCCCTGTCCCCCCGCGGTTCAGCCGCGCGTCGATGGCGACGAGCGCCTTCGCGATGACGATGGGATCAGGAAATTTCGGAGACAGCAATGGGGCCAGCGCTCCAGCAATCTCTTCGCCGGCGATCGCGCCGATCGTGAGGGCCGCTGGCGCACGAAGCACATCGTCATCCAGCAGCGGAAGCAGGCGCGACGCCACAAACGATTCTCCGATGAGCGCCAGCGCGTCGAGCGCCGCAAATGACAGGAAGAAGTCGCGTGATTCCGCGATTTCCACCAGCGGGCCGGCTGCACTCGGGTCGCCAATCCGTCCGAGCGCTTCGATGGCGTGGTACCGGACATTCGTGTCCGCGTCCGACAGCAGATCCAGGAGCGGTGGCACGGCGCGAGAATCCTCGAGCAATCCCAGGGCGAGCGCGGCGTACGTGCGGACCGCCGCATCATCGAGCGAGAGCAGGCTCACGACGGCGCCGACGACGTCCTGCCGCGACCGTGCGAGCGCCGTGAGCGCGGAGTTCAGAACGGCCGGGTCCTGGTGCCGTTCGCGAATTGCCTCGATGAGCGTATCGACGGCCTGGGTCCCACTCGTGCGAGCCAGGCTGTCCGCGGCCGCGCGCCGGACGCGCCAGCTGCGATCGGCGAGTGCGTCCGAAAGGGCCGAAGTACCGCCGGCGGTGGCCAGCGCCTGTGCGGCCTTCAGCCGCACTTCTTCGTCATGACTCTCGAGCTGAACTGCCAGGTCCTGCTCCCGCTGCAGACGCGAGGTCACATCCTCGATGGTGACAACGACGCCGTCGATGCTGGTCCCGGTTCGCAATGGAGCGAGCGTCACGTGCTGTCGCATCCGTTTGAAGGGCGACGATGCATCGAGCGGCGCGCAGGGCAGCAGGTACTGGTGAAAGGCGGGCGCGAGGACTTCGACATTCCCTTCATCCGCGACCCGGCGCAGGCGGGAGAGCAGCCCGCGCTCGAGTAATTCCGGATACAGCTCCGCCAGCGGGGTGCCGCACGCCGTGCTCTCCGCGATGCCCGTCGCTTCGGAAAGCCACGGATCCCACGTTTGAATGACCAGCGCCCGATCCGTCGTGAACACCCCGACGGACTTACGTCTCTGCGACATCAGGTGGTGTACGCGCTCCCTCCGCCCTGGTCAAAGGCGCGTGCCTGCTCCACCAGTGCCGCGGACATCATCCCGATCTCCGCGGTGCCGCGGGATTCGTTGTCCGCGAGGCGTTTGACGTCCGTGAGCACCTGCAACATCGCGGCACTGTTCTGTGACTGCTCGCGGTTCGCACGGGTAATGAGCGTCACCTGCTGCGCGACGTTCGACGCCGCCGTCTGCAGGTCCGTTGCCGCGCGCGCCTGTTCTGCAATGGCACGCGTCGTCTGTTCACTCTGGCGGCGTACCTCCTCAGTGGCCTTGCTGATCTGACCCATCGCGGTGGATTGCTCGATCATGGCATTCGTGACTCCTGCCGCCATCGTGGTGAGTCGCTGCGCTTCGTTGGTGATCTGTGCGCCCGCGGTCGCCTGTTCCGACAGCGCACGGGCAGTCGTCATGGCACCTCGCCGCAGGCCGTCCGTCGCCTGCGTGATCTGCTGTGCAGACGACGCCATCTCGGCGGTGGAGCGCCGCACCTGCGACGCGAGCGTCGCGCTGCTCTCCGCGGCCTTGATGATCTCGCGGGATGACTGTGCCTGGGAAGCGACGGCCTTCGCGACCTCCTGGGACATGACGCGCATCTGGCCAGCCGTGCGCACGACCCCCTGCACTGCCTTCGCCTGCTCCGTGGTGGCGCCCGCGGCCTGGCGGGCCTGCGTCGCCGCCGTTGCCACGACGTTCAGCACATTCTGTCCTGCCTGAAGCTGTTCATCCGACGCACGACTGATCTGGTCGATGCGGTTCGTCGTTCCCTCGATGCCTGACAGGATGCGTCGCAAGGCATCGGCCCCGGCTTCGGCGACCTTGCCTGCATCGTCCGCAACGCGCTGCCCTTCGGACGATGTCGTGACCGCCTCCTGCACTACGGATTGCAGTTCCCGGATGATGCCGGCGATCTCCGCGGTGGCCTTGGCACTGCGGTCCGCGAGGTTGCGAATCTCCTCCGCAACCACCGCGAATCCCCGACCGGCCTCACCCGCACGCGCGGCCTCGATGGACGCGTTCAGCGAGAGCAGGTTGGTCCGCTCGGCGATGAGGTTGATCGTATCGACGATCGAGCTGATCTGCCCCGCGCGCTTGCCGGCCTCGCGCACGACCGCCGCGGATTGCGACATGGATTCCCGCACCCGACCGAAGCTGTCGATGGAGCGGGTAATGGACTCGCCCCCCTGGCGCGCTTCCGTGGTGAGACGTCCGGCAATGTCCGCCGCCTCGCGAACCAGGCCGCCGACCGAGCGAATGGACCGATCCAGCTGCGTGGCGCTGTTCGCCGCGCTGTCCATCGACCGCGAAATGACGTCCGCGTTCTGCGCCACGGAATCGATGGACCGGGACGTTTCCTCCAGCGCGGTCCCCATCTCCTCCACCAGCCCTGCCATGTTTTCGGTACTGGCGCCCACCTGTTCCACGGACGACGCCATGGCGGTGATCGAGCTGGACGTCTGTTCCGCGGCCGCGGCGAGATCGTCGGCGTTCCCCCGTACGGAGTCCGTCACCCGACTCATCTCTTCGATCGCCGCGGCAATCTCGGTGACCGAACTCGCCAGCGCCTCGCTGTCCTGGGTCACCGTCTTGATCGACGCGCTCATTTCCGCCATGCCCGTGGACAGCTGCGCGGCGGATGTGGACATGTCGCGCGCCGTGGCCGTCACGCTCTCGATGGACCGCGAGGTCTCCTCCGCGGCCGCGGCGGTT
>DASPMP010000100.1:0-4989 GCA_035626995.1 Gemmatimonadaceae bacterium | reverse complement strand
ACAGCCAGCGCGGACTGTACATCAGGTAGAAGCGAAGATGCCGCCACCCGTCGCGGAACGTGCGCAGGTGCGGTCGCCGCGAAACGCGCTGGTCGGGTCGCAGGGTGATGGGCACCTCGGCGATCTTCGTCGACGACAGCGCTGCCTTGATGACCATTTCCGAGGCGAATTCCATCCCCGTGCACCGCAGGTCCAGCTGGTCATACAGCGCCCGCGTGAACCCCCGCAGGCCGCAGTGGACGTCGTGGATGGGCGCGTGGAACCAGCGCTGCACCATCCACGAGAACATCGGATTCCCCCACCAGCGATGCAGGAACGGCATGGCGCCAGTGGCGACGCTGCCTCCGCCGGTGGGCAGGCGACACCCCATGACCAGCGAATTTCCCGCACGCAACTGCTTCACGAAATCAGGGACGGCGCCGAAGTCGTAGCTGGCATCGGCATCACCCATCACGATGAAACGTCCCCGCGCTTCGGTGATGGCACCCATGAGGGCGGCGCCGTACCCGCGCGTCGGAACCGGAATGACGCGTGCTCCGAGCTGTCGCGCGAGCTCCTGCGATCCATCGGTGCTGCCGTTGTCACCGACGACGATTTCGCCGGCGATTCCGGATCCGTCGAGCGCGGCCCGCGCCTCACGGATCACCGTTTCGATCGTCTCTGCTTCATTGAGACACGGGATGACGATGGAGACTTCGGGCAGAACGGTGGCGTTCGTCACAGGTAGATTCTGGACGGCATTTCGCGGCTGGAGGAGCATCTCCACAAGGACTATTGCCATGAGTAGCCAGTCACAGTGAGCCAGCCGGAAGATTCCGCAGCCGCGCGACGCGAGGTCCTGAAATTCGCGCTGGCGTTGGCGGCCATCACGTGGTTCGTCCTGTTTCTCAGCGACGGCTTCGTCCTCTTCTCGCGCCCTTTATGGGTCGACGAGGTCATCGCGGCGCTCATCGCAAGCCGTCCCTCCCCAGTTGCCGTGATTGGGGACCTTGGCGCCGGGGCCGACGGAGGCGCGTCGCTCTTCCATCTCTCGCTCTGGGCGCTTCGCCGCCTCACAGGCTCGTTGGCCCCGGCGCTGCTGCGCTCCCTGATGCTGGCGTCTGTCCTGGGCACCCTGGTGCTGGTCTATGCGGTCCTGCGGCGCGAGTTCACCCGGGGCGCCGCCAGCGCCGGGGCGCTGGCGATCGGGGCGAATGGGCTGGTCATCGAGCACTCATATGATGCGCGCTTCTACGGTCCGTGGCTGCTCGCATGCGCGACGCTTGCGTGGCTGCTGTCACGACGAAACCGCTACCCCTTGCGTCGCAACGGCATCGCACTCGGCGTTGTGGCTTTCGCCATGTGCACGATTCACTTCTATGGGATTATCACCCTTGGCCTGATGACCACGGGAGCCATCGTGGCCGGCGGGGGAGAATGGCGTGAACGCGCCCGACGCATGGCGCCCGCCGCGTGGGGCCTGCTCGCATTACTAGTGGTGGTTCCGCTCGCGTTCGCGCAGCGCAATGCCTACTCCGTGCCCTCCTGGCTTCCGGATTTCCAATGGCCGCAATTGACCGAACTGTTGCGGCAACTGTGGCTCGCAAGAATCCCGCTCGCTGCCGCGTTCATCATGGTGTGTTTCACGGCCGTCAATGCGTTGCGTCCTGCAATGGGGATCAAGCTCGCATCGCTCAGGCGCGCGCTGGAGGATCCCGGCATCGCTGCCCTCGCGGCACTCGGAATCCTTCCCCTGGCGCTCACCACGCTGTCGCTCGCAGGCCAGCCCTCGATGCTGGCGCGCTATGCGATACCGGCGGTCCTTGTGTGGGGGCCGTGGGTGGCCATCGCTGGCACCTTCCTGGGACGCTGGCTCCTGGCTGCAGCGCACGTCGTCATTGTCGCGTTCTGGTTCATCGGGTATACACGCGTCACGGCGGACAAAAACGCCTTTGCTCAGTCGGTGGCGGCACACCGCAGCGCCCTTCAGACAGTACGTGCGGAGCACCCGGCGGTCCCGGTGGCTTTCGCTTCAATGCATGTGATGTATGCCACCGTGTGGCCAGATCACCTGGATGATGCGCGCGCCGCCTTTCTGGAAGTTGATGACGCAACGTTCGGCCGATGGTTCCCCGACAGCACGGCCGTGGGGCAGGCGAACCGCGGGGTGATCCTCGAGCGCGACCTCACCCGGGCTCACGCGCGTCGCATGGGTTTCCCACGTCTGCTCCGCCGCGAAGTGCTGGACACGACCCCCGTCTTTTTCGTTCAAGGCGCCGTGAGCCGACTGCCCATCGGCTTCGCCAGCGCCGAGCATTATATGAAAAGCATGTTTCCCGCCCACAGCGTCAGGCGTCTTCATGCGGATTTGCTATTGCTGGAACGCTCCATTGGTTCGCCAACCCGCGATTAGCGCGGTACGGCCTCTGGCAAACTGCCAGCAACATTGCAAAACACCGTACAAAAGTGTGGCATCTGGGCAGTGGTCATTCAACGTAAGTAATTGATCTGCACAGAGTTACAGTTGTGGTGGTCGCTTGGCCCCGGCATTGCTTTATCGGTGCCTTGGCCGCCGCAGGTCTACGAGCCTGTGGTTTCCTGGTGCAGTCCCCTTTCCTCATGGAGAACGTATGAACCGCAAGGGCTTTACGCTGATCGAGCTGCTGATCGTGGTCGTTATCATCGGCATTCTCGCGGCGATCGCGATCCCGAAGTTCGCGAACACGAAGTCGAAGGCGTATGTCACCGCGATGAAGTCTGACCTTCGCAACTTGGTTAGCGCGCAGGAGAGCTTCTTCTCTGACTCTGCTCGTTACACGACCAGCACCGGTTCGCTTGGCTTCAAGGCCTCGACTGGTGTGACCGCTCCGGCGATCTCGGTCTTCTCGGGCGCGTGGCTTGCCACGAACACCCACACGCAGCTGGCTGGCACAACCTGCGGTATCTCGGTCAACACGACGAACCCGACGGTCGGCACCGCTGGTGAAGGTGAACCTGCCTGCGCTAGCACGCCGTAAATCAACCGTAATGGTTGTGAAGCCGGGTCAGGCGAAAGCCTGGCCCGGTTTCTTTTTGCGGTAGCGGCCCGTCAATACCGCGACGCATGCCTTCGCGCCGCCTCTCCCTCCGCACCGAACTGCTCTTCACGCTGGGTATCCTGGCGGCTGCCGCACTGGCCATTGGGGTGTCGAGCGTGATCGTGCTGTACGGTGCGCTCGACCCCAGTCACGCCGCCGCGTATATCAGCTTCCTCGTCGCGGCCGATGTCTGCGTGCTGGTCGGGTTCGTCGCATACCAGGTCGAGCGCGTGGTTCTCCGTCCCGTGCGGGAGACCGCCGCAACGGCGGAGGCTATTGCTGCAGGTGACCTCGCCCGTCGGGTTACACCCGGTGAATCGTGGGAAATGGCGAACCTTGCGGACAGCGTCAACCGGATGACCGAGCGCCTGCTCGAAGAGCGTTCGCATCTGGTGCGCGTCGAAAAGATGGCCAGCGTCGGCCGGCTCGCCGCCGGAATCGCACACGAGGTCGGCAATCCGCTGGGCGCGATCAATGGCTACATCCATCTGCTCCGGACTGGTGCGCCGCAGTCGAACGACGCGCTCGCGGGCCTCGAGCGCGAGGTCGATCGCATCGATCGCATCGTGCGCGGGCTCCTCGACTATGCGCGATCCAAACCGGGCTCGCAGGGACAGGTTGACCTCAACGCCGTCGCGCGATCGGTCGTAGAGCTGCTCGGGATGCAGGGCATCCTCAAGACGGTGCAGCTCGAAATGCGTGTGGCATCCGAACCGCTCGTCGTCGCCGGCGATCGCACGGACCTCGAGCAGGCATTCGTCAACCTGCTGTTGAACGCGGTGGACGCCATGGGTGCGCAGGGGTCGCTGTCGATCATCCTGCGCCAGACGGACCGCACCGAGATGCTGCATGGTGCGCGCCGGTACTCGGACGGTGTCGCGCGCCCTCTGAATCCGCCCAGCGCACGCGCGATGCGTTGGATGGAAAACACGAAGGCGGAGGCGTTCGCGATGGTGGCCATCACCGATTCCGGCCCGGGTATTCCGCCGGAGGATGTGGAACGGGTCTTCGAACCCTTCTATACAACGAAAGAACCGGGCAAGGGCACCGGGCTGGGGCTCGCGATCGTCGCTCGCGCGGTGGAAAATTCCGCAGGGACGATCTGGGTGTCACGATCACGCGAAGGCGGCGCGGCATTCCGCATGCTCTTTCCATTGCGCGGCACTCTCCGAAAGTCCGAACCGGTTCGCGCGCGTCCCTCGGTGCCCGTGGTCGCGTCGACGTGAACATTCTGATCGTCGATGACGAACTCGGCCTCCGCCACACGCTGACGCTGATTCTCGGCGCCGAAGGACACGAGACGCGCGCCGCGGCCAACGGGGACGCGGCGTTGGCCATGCTCGACGAATGCGATGCTGACCTCATCCTCTGCGACGTGCGCATGCCCGGCATGGACGGGCCCGCATTCCTGGACCGGTACCGGGAGCGGTCGGGGCGTGCACTCGTGATCATGATGAGCGCCTATGGTGATGACGACGACGCCCTCGGAGCCATCAAGCGTGGCGCGTACGATTTCATCCAGAAACCGTTCCGCGCGGATCAGGTGTTGCTCGTCGTCCGAAAAGCCATCGAGCGCGAAGGCCTCCGAAGACAGGTGGTCGAGCTCAACGAGCAGATTGCCGCGCTGCGCGGGCCGGCTGGCATCGTCGGGCACAGTGCGACCCTCCAGCAGGCGATCACCCTGGCCCGAAAGGTCGCGCGTCATCCGAGCTCCGTGCTCATCACGGGCGAAAGCGGTACGGGAAAGGAGCTCATCGCGAGCCTCGTGCACAACGCCGGACCGCGTGCAACGGCCCCGTTCGTGGCGGTGAATTGCGGTGCCATTCCCGAGCAGCTCCTCGAGAGTGAGCTCTTCGGTCATAGCCGGGGCGCGTTCACCGGGGCCGTGGAAGATCGCGCTGGCCTCTTCCAGGAAGCGCATGGCGGGACACTG
>DASPMP010000099.1:0-20937 GCA_035626995.1 Gemmatimonadaceae bacterium | reverse complement strand
CCACGTCGTCCTTCACTGCCGACGACTCGCGATTGCCGCTCTGGTAGATGACGGCAATCACCAGCTCGGCGCGCGACTTCACGTCAAGCCGGCGGTCGAAGCTGAGCACCTTGCGGAAGAGCGGGACCTGGACAGCGACGGGCAGCTCCATCTCCTGGGCGTGCACGTCACGCCCCGGCGCGGTCAGCGCGGCGAGGATGAAGAGTGGAAGGAAAAAGCGCGTCATCAGAATCGCGTCGTGAGGCGGAGCGCGACGGCCCGGCGCTGCTGCTCCAGGGCAGCCTGCAGAAAATCGATTCCCGCGGGCGCGCTGTACCGCGTATCGAAGAGGTTGGTCACCCGGAGCGACAGCTCAAGGCCGCGAAGACGCGACGTCGCGGCGTCGGTGGCGTAACCCAGGTTGACGTCGGTACGGGTGAAGGCGCGCGTGGCGCTGCCAGCAAGCGTGCGGCGGCCGGACTCGTAGCGCAGCGTGGCGGCGCCGAAGAGTCCCATCACATCCTTGCTCATGACGGAGATCGCGCCGACGCTTTCGGGCGAGTTGGTGAGGGTGGCGTCCGTCGCGCGGTTGCGATTGTTCTGCAGCCCGAACGTTGCGCGTGCGGCCAGCGGTCCCGCAGGGCGAAGTTCCGCCTCGAGCTCGGCGCCGATGGCGTCAACGGGCTCCAGGTTCACGAACTGCAGCCGGTCGTCCGGCGTGGAGACGGGCTCGGTGAGGTTGCTGATGACGTTGTGATACGTGGACAGGGTGACCAGGAGGGGCGCGACCAGGCGGCGCTGCACCTCGATCTCGGCGGTGCGGATGCGCTCCGGGCGCAGCGCGCTGTTCGGCACGTAGTAGAAGTTGTCGTACGCGAATTCCGACGGTGTCGGGGCCCGGAACGCCTCGCCGTAGAGCAGCTTCACCGACGTGCGGGCGTCCGGGGCCAGCAGCAGCGCAAGGCGCGGCGAGAACGCCGAGCTGGCTTCGCTATGTGCATCCAGCCGCAGGCCGCTCTGGAGTGTGGCCCAGCGGGCCAGGGTGAACTCGTTCTGCGCGAACAGCGATCCGACGGTGAACGGCAGGTCGCTGGACTGCCGCGTCCCGTCGGTCTCCACGGTTGTGTTCTCCGCGCGCAGAACGCGGCGGACTTCAGCGCCGATGGAGTACCGGCTGCGCGAATCGCGGTCCCAGATCAGCATCGTCTCGCCGCCCACCGCCCGGCTGTCGCCGTAGTCCATGTATGCGGGACCCGCGTCATAGGGATACGCGCCATCGTATCGGTAGCCGTCACCGTACACCCGTGCCGACGTCCGGACGGCGGCACCCAACTGGCGCGCGAAGGACAGCTCGGCCCAGCCATACTCGTCGAGCGTGCGGGCGCGTGGGTCGCCGAACACCAGGCCGTACGATGCCGTGGGGATGCCCTTGGCTCGCGAGATGACGCCGGCGTTGAGCGACAGGTCGCCCCACGAGACCGTCGCGTGTCCCCCACCGCCGCGCTCCCAGTCCAGGCCGTCGACCACGCCGGACTGCGTGGAGGGATCGTCGTACTCGCTGAAGTAGAGGGAGCCGCCATCCTCGCGCTTCAGCAGCGCCGACGCCGAGAAGGTGAGGCGCGACCCGGAGGTGCCGCCGATGGTGACGCCGGCCTGGCGCGCCGCGCCGGAGCCGCCGCGCGCACTCACCGTGACGCCGTTCAGCTGGGCTGCCGACTTCATGACGATGTTGATGACGCCGAACATCGCGTTCGTGCCGTACAACACGGAGCCGGGACCACGGACGACCTCGATGCGCTCGATGGCCTCGAGGGGCATCATGAAGTCGCTCCCCACGGGCGTGGAGCCCCACACCTGCTCGTTGATGGCGTGGCCGTTGACGAGCATCAGGATGCGGTTGTTGTAGTCCGATGGACGGCTGAAGCCGCGCGCGCCGAGATAGGCATAGTTGCGGTCGTTGGTCATGTAGAACCCACGCACGCTCTCGAGCGCCTCGCCGAGGTTGCGGAAGCCGAACTTCCGGATGTCGTCGCTCGTGAGGATGGTGACCGACGCTGGCGCCTGCGACACGCGCTGCTCGTACTTGGATGCTGCGCTCACGGGGGTGCTCAGGAGTGAGTCGAGTGAGAGCTCCTGCGCGCTGAGCTGCGACGCGGCGGGAAGAACGAGGAGCAGTGCGGCCAGAAGGGCGGCGCGCGAAGGCGAGGCGGGAACGAACGGCATGGTCCGTCAATCGTGAAGTTGTACAAAGCATCGGCTGCCGCCGCCGGGATTTTAGGGGAGTTCCCTGAAATTCCTCAGGAAACCCTTACAAAACTTTTCCGGTGCGGTGCCGACACTCATTGAGCACCCCTGTTTCACGCTTTCATGCGGAAGTCGTACATGCATTGGTTTACTGGCGCATTGCGTTCCGGAAGGACGGAATGAGGACAGCAGTTCCACCCGTCGCTGGCACCTGGCAGCACGAGTTCGCGCACCAGCCGCTGCGCCGGAAGCTCACCTGGCTCCCGAACGTCGCGGCGGCCACGCTGGGCGTGCTGCTGTGCGTCAACGTGGGCTTCGGGATCGTGAACGGCCTGCGGCTGGAGCGCATCGAGCGGGAGTCCTATCCACTGATGCAGGCCAGCCGGTCGCTGAGCGAGACACTGACGCAGCTGCAGGCGACGCTCAGCCAGGTGATCGCGCGACGCGACACAATGATGCTTGGGCAGGCGGACGCGCTGAGCATTGCGGTGCAGCAGCAGTTGAAGGAGATGTCGATCAACCCCCTCGTCGCCGCGGACGTCGTGTCGCACCTGCTGCGGGACTTCGACCAGTACTATGTAGTAGCCAGGGCCAGCGCGGTGGAGCTGACGCGTCCCGGCGCGGCGGGGCGCGCAGAACCGGTGCTGGGCCGGATGCAGGAAGAGCTGGCAAAGCTTTCGGCGGCGAACGCGCTGCTGCGCGACCATTCGAGCGCCGTCATGGACAGGACGTTCGCCGAAGCGAGCCGGATCCAGCTCATCGGATGGCTCGCGGCGCTGCTGATCGCCGGAATCTCCATCATCGTGCTGCGGCGGCTGTCGGCGTCGATGTCACAGTCGCTGTCGGCGTCGCTGGTGACCGCCCTGGAAGGCGCGGATCGCGAGGTCCAGGCGCGGACGGCCGACCTGGAGCAGGAGCGCGACCGGGCGGACGTGGCGAACCGGGCGAAGAGCGAATTCCTCGCGAACATGAGCCATGAAATCCGCACGCCGATGAATGGCATCATCGGCATGACCGAGCTGACGCTCGACAGCGAGCTGAAGCCGGTGCAGCGCGAGTATCTCGAGATGGTGAAATCATCGGCCGATTCCCTGCTCGTTCTGATCAACGACATCCTCGACTTCTCGAAGATCGAAGCGCGGAAGCTGGACCTGGATCATGTGCCGTTCGACCTGCATGTGGTTGCAGATGACGTCGTGAGGTCGCTCGCGATGCGGGCGCACAAGAAGGGGATCGAGCTCTCGTATTATGTCGCCCCGGAAGTTCCCGCCATGGTAGCCGGCGATCCCGTGCGAGTGCGGCAGGTGCTCCTCAACCTCCTGAGCAACGCCGTGAAGTTCACGGATGCCGGGCACGTGGTGATGGAAGCGCGGGGCTCCGTGGAAGGAGACCGCGCGACCGTGCGCTTCTCGGTGAGCGACACCGGCATCGGCATCCCAAAGGAAAAGCAGCAGTCCGTGTTCGAGTCGTTCACCCAGGCGGACAATTCCACGACGCGAAAGTTCGGCGGCACGGGGCTCGGACTAACCATCGCGTCGCAGCTCGTTGGGCTCATGGGCGGCAGGATCACGGTCGAGAGCGAGCCAGGACTCGGCAGCACGTTCCATGTGGTGCTCCCCCTCGAGATCGCTCCCGCCACGTTGCCCGAGCCGACGCCGCGGCGGTTCGCGGACCTCCGCAACATCCGCGCACTGATCGTGGACGACAACTCGATCAATCGCCGGATCCTGCGCGACCAGCTGGAGCAGTGGGACGTCAAGGCGGCCCACGCGACCGGCGGGCGGGAAGCGCTGGACATCCTGCGCACGGCGCGCGAGCGCGGGGAGCCATTCCGGCTGGTTCTGCTGGACTACCAGATGCCGGATATGGACGGGCTCGCGGTCGTGGAAGCGCTGCAGCGTGATGCGGCACTGCGCGACACCGCCGTGATCATGCTGTCGTCGGTTGGCCAGGAGGTGGATGCGACCCGCTGCCGCGAGATTGGCATCGCCGCGTACCTCACCAAGCCGGTGCGCCAGTCGGCGCTGCTGCACACCATCATCGAGACGCTCACGTCTCCGGTGCCGGTGCCCCAGCCGGAGGCCGCGACACCCGCTGCGACGGATGCGACACGCCGGCTCCGCGTGCTGGTCGCGGAGGATAATGCCGTGAACCAGTCGCTCGTGCGCAGCCTGCTGCAGAAGGGAGGACACGAGGTGGTGATCACCACGAACGGCCAGGAGGCGGTCGCCGCATTCGATGACGGCCGGTTCGACGTGATCCTGATGGACGTGCAGATGCCGGTGATGGATGGCTTCGAGGCGACGGCAACCATCCGCAGCAAGGAGCTGGCGACGGGGGGACACATTCCGATCGTGGCGCTCACCGCGCACGCGATGAATGGCGACCGCGAACGCTGCCTGGGTGCCGGGATGGATGCGTACCTGTCGAAGCCGCTGCGTCCCGATGCGCTGCGAGAAGCGCTCGCGAGCGTCACCGCAGGCGCTGCACTCGTCGAATGACCGTTTTCAGTGGAGTGGATGGTATGGAGAGGTTTGATCCCACCGAAGTGCTGGAACGCGTGGGCGGTGATACGGAGCTGCTCGCGCATCTCGCGGACGTTTTGGCGACCGAGCTGCCAGCAATGCTTGGCAGGGTGCAGGACGCGGTGAAGGCGGGCGATGCGGCGGAGCTGTATCGCGCTGCGCACGCCATCAAGGGCGCGCTCTCGGTGTTCGGCTATCCCCCGGCGACCGACGCGGCGACGGAGCTCGAACGTCGCGGAAAGGAAGGGGAGCTGGAGCGTACCACGGACCTTTCAGGAGACCTGGAGCACCACGCGCTGACGCTGCTTGTCGGCTTGTCGGCTTTCCGGCTTGTCGAGAAGCGGACAAGCTGAGAAGCTGAGAAGCTGAGAAGCTGAGAAGCTGAGAAGCTGACGAGCGGTTTTCAGACTGTCGACAGCCCCTGCCGCAGTCCCTGGAGTCGCAGCCGGCCCACGAGCACCTCGGCGACACACTCCCAACGGAAGTCGCGCGCGCGGCGGCGGGCGTTCCGGCGAATGCGGGCGGCGGTGTCCGGATCTTCGCGGAGCTCCTGGGCGCGGTCGGCGATTTCTCCCGGCTCCAGCGTCTCGAGCACGACCGCGTTCCGGCCGCTGACGGCGTAGTCCTCACCCGTCCCGCCAGTATATAGAAGGCCGCCGGCGGCCATCGCTTCCAGACCGACGAGACCGAAGGGCTCCGAGACCGAGTTCGCGAGGGTGCCGTCGGCTGCGGCGTACATGCCACGCGCCAGCTCTTCCGTGACGCCGAAGCGCAGGTTCAGCACGTCCGTATGACCGCGCTTCGCCGATTCCACGGCAACGGGAATCTCCGCTGGAGAATCCACGCTCTGCACCCGGAGCCCGCGACGCTCCCCTTCACTTTCGAGTGCGCCCCCGGCGCCGTTCGGTCCACCGGCGCGCGCAACCATCAGGGTGTTGTCGTCGCGCTCGCGGAGCAACCGCATGGCATCGAGGGCCTGGGTCCATCCCTTGTCGTTCCCCCAGCGCGCCATCTTGAAGAAGAAGGGCATCCCGGCGAATGCATCCCGCACCTGCTGCAGCTCGCGCGGGCGCATCGGACGGGTGAGCCGCTCCGGAATGCCATTGGGAATCACCAACGCATCGAACCCGCGTGCCCGGATGATCGAGCGCATGTACCGGCTGACGGTGGTGATCATCGCGGAGCTGGCGAGGCGCGGCCAGTCGATGCGGTCGAAGGAGTAGGCGTTGTTGGCGTTCCAGGCGAGGATGGCCTGGTCGCGCAAACCGGTGAGGTGCAGGTGATCGGACACCAGGGACGCGCACTCGGCGGTCTGCCATTCCTCGAAAAGCACGATCGGCACCTTCCCCGCGCGGATCGCGGGAATCACGACTTTCTCCGTGACAAAGGATGGCAGCGACGCCGTGAGATCGGCGCGCTTCTCCTCTTCGCCGTCGTACACGCCGGCGCGATAGTGGCGACTGAGCCATTGCGACCACCGGTGGAGTTGGACGCCATTGTATGTCTCCTCGCCGGGACGCTCGGGGTCTCCAATGAAGAAGACGTGGACTTCGTGTCCGAGGGCCGCCAGGGAGTCCGCGAGCCCGGTGACCCGAACCCCGAGACCACCGGCCTGCGACCAGCGGTCGGGCCCTTCGAAGGAGATGACGATAAAAACGGTGCGCGACGCATCGAGGTACGCGTTCGCGGATGGGTCGTGCGAGGCAGCGGGCAGCATGAGGCTGCCGGATGGTGTGGCAAAATCTGCACCCACCACACCCGGCATCACATAACTGGCACGCGTTGAGGCGACATGCGTGTGCCTCCGCACATTTATCAAGGCGAATCGATCCCGCATCGCACCATGTCTGCGATTTTTCTCGGGTCACAGCGGTACATTCGAGTGCGCTCGCGGTTATATTGCGCGGTCCAGGGAGTAATACATGGATTCGATTCGTGCAGATGTACGACGTGGCGATCCCGAGCTGTTCGATCGCCGCACATCGCCAGGGCGCGACATCCTGCCAAGCGCAGTGATTGCCTGTGCCGAGCGGCTCTCCGCAAGCCTGGATATCATTCCGGACCGGGATGCCATCCGTGCCGCCGTGCGCGAATTCGCGCAGCAGGTTCGCGCGCAGAACGTGCCGCCGGAACGGGCCTTGGCGGCGTTCAAGTTCATGGTGTTCAATCTACCGGCGCTGAGCACGCGCGAACCGGAAGAGCGCGTCTCGCTCATGGCCGACGTGACCCGGATGTCGATCGAGGAGTACTACGCCGAGTAGCGGCCTCGGCTCTCGGCTCGCCGGTTTGGCACGGTAGGGCACAAAACACCTGATTTCGTGCGCTTGGGAACCGATCCGTGGCCCCGCTTGTGCGCTATGGCACGCATCGTCGGGGACCCGAGGCCGTGTCGCCGCGAGTTTCTCCGCCGAGGATGTCCATGAGCATTTCTGAAATATTGCCGCGCAATGCGATCCTTGCATCGCTGCCCACCGCCGACCTGAACAGGATCCGGCCTTACATTACATCGCGGTCGCTCGTTCGAGGAGCGGTGCTTCATGTGCCTGAGGCGCCTGTCGAGACGCTCTACTTCATCGAGCGCGGCCTGGTGACGCTCGAGGTGCCGCTGGACCAGGTGAAGTTCGTGGAGCGCGCGTCGGTAGCCCACGACGGCGTGACGGGGGCTTCGGCGTTTCTCGGTACTCGAGCGTCGGTGGATCGTGCCGTGGTGCGTGTGGCGGGCATGGCGTACGGCATCTCCGCCAGCGTCCTTGCGGACGTCGTCGTGGATTGCAGCGCCATGCGACGCGCCCTCGGTGATTACGTCAGCCGGCTGGACGGGCAAACCGCCCGCAACCTCGCGTGCATGTCGCGGCATTCGTCCGAGCAGCGACTCGCCCGCTGGCTCCTCACCGCCTCGCGGCATGGCGACGCCGGTGCGATCACGACGACGCATGCGGACCTGGCCTCGCTGCTCGGCGTACGCCGGTCAACGGTGTCGGTGCTCGCGGCGCGATGGAGGCGCACGGGAGTAATCAACTCGACGCGAACGAAGCTGTCGGTTCGCGATGCGGAGGCACTGGGGCGGCTGACCTGCATGTGCACCCAGGGTGATATTGCTGAATCGCCCGCAGCGACTATCTAGCTGCCCATCAGGCGGCTATAGGTGCTGCTGATGGTTCCGTAGCACTCGCACGACGCCGCGATCAGCCCGGGGCGATCGACGATCTCGATGGTGCTGCGGGTGTAGTCGATGAGCTTCCGATTCCGCAGCTCACCCGCAGCGACGGTCACGCTGGAGCGTCGCACGCCGAGCATCATCGCACCGAATTCGTGGGTGAGCTTGAGGGACTGCGTCCCGCTCTGGTCGGCCGAGTGCAGCAGCCACCGCGCCAGCCGTGGAACGACCTGGTGCTTCCGCCCGCACGCGGTATTGAGCGACGCGAAGCTGTACATGCAGCCGGCATAGCGATGGAGGGTGTCGGTGAGCGCCTCCGACTGCTTCAGCACGGAGAGAAACGACGCCGCGGTCATCCGCATCGCACGGCCGGGGAGCTGCACGACGCAGCGCTCCGGCAGCCGGTCGGTGCGGAAGAAGAGCGGCATTCCAACCATCCCCTCGCGTCCCGCGCTCGCGACTTCGACGGCGCGCCCGGTGGAGAAGACGCTGAGCAGTGAGCACATCCCGCTTTCGGGGAAGTACACGTGCTCGACGGGAGAGTCGAACTCCGTAAGGGTGTCCTTGAGGCGCAACGTTACCGCTTCGAGGTGTCTTCCAAGCAATTCGCGATCCCGAAACGGCAGGGACGCGATGATGTGATTTCCCGGCTCTGGCGACAGATGTTTAGCGGTAAGCGTGAACTGGGGAATGTCTCACCCGCTTCACACCCACGTAAGGCGCGTGAACGGTGACAATGCATCAGTCCGTGCGCTAAACGACGATGGCACAGGCCATGTCGTGCGTTATCGCACGATGAGGCGATCGTACGTGGACCTGATCGTGGCGTAGCACTCGCATGCGACCTCCTCGAGTCCGGGACGGTCCACGACCTGGATGGTGCTGCGGGTATAGTCGACCAGTCGTCTCGCGCGCAGTTCGCCCGCAGATACAGTGACACTCGAGCGACGCACGCCGAGCATGGTGGCGGCGTAGACGTGGGTGAGCTGCAAGTTGACGGTGCCGCTCTGGTCGCAGGCGTGAAGGAGCCAGCGCGCGAGCCGCGCGGTGGTGCGATGCTTCAACCCACAGGCGGTGTTGTGTGCCGCAAACGCGTACAGGCATCCCGCGTAGCGGTGCAATGCGTGGCGGAGCGATGCACACTCATCGAGAGATTCCCTGAACGCAGCAGCAGCCATACGGAGCGCACGACCGGGAAGCTGCACGACAATCTTCTCAGGCAGGTAGCCGGCGTCGTAGAAAAGCGCCATTCCGGCCATCCCTTCGCGTCCCACGCTGGCCATCTCAACCGCCTTGTTGTCACCGAACTCGGCGAGCAGCGAGATCATCCCGCTTTCAGGGAAGTACACATGGTCGAGCGGCCTGGTGCCGTCGCCGAGAACGTCCTTGAGACGCAAGGTGACGGGCTCGAGGTGGTCTTCCATTCGCGCGAAGTCATCTGCGGAGAGCGCCGAAAGGAGGATGCTGCCGTTCTTCTGTTGTGCCGGGAGAGTTCCTGTCGGACCCATATCATGCCCCGCCGCGTCGGTACTCGGACGCGCGAATGAGAGCTCGGGGTCAACGTCCGGAGGCCGGACAAGGGGACGCTGGGACCAACACACCAGCGGTCAACCGGGAGAATGCAGCTGCTTTGCTGCCGTCGAATGTTAACTAGCGCACGGTCCTGACGTAAGCGTTCGGCTCTCGGCCTCGGCTGTGTCGGCCTCGGCTCTCGGCCTCGGCTACGCCTCCCGAATGCATTCGCGTGGCGTCTTGTCCGCACGAATGCCAAGCAGGCGCGGGTGACGCATCTTGTCGTCGCCGGTCCACTCCATGAACGCGACCTGGACGACGATTTCCGGGCGGACCCAGTGGATCCGTAGCTTCGGCAACCCCTTGGCACGCGTGAAGGGCACCTTCGAGATCTCTAATTTGTCGAGACGCGTGCGCAGCGAGAGCAGCAGCTTCGTATCGAAGCCAGTCCCGACCTTGCCCGCGAAGACGAAGTCATCGCCGTCGTAGAAGCCGACGAGCAGCGCGCCGAGCCCGACGCGCCCGCCTTGCGGGTCAGTGAAGCCGCCGATGACCAGCTCCTGCGTCGCTTCGCACTTCATCTTGAACCAGTGCTTCGATCGCTTGTGCTCGTACGGCGAACCGATGCGCTTCGCGATCACCCCTTCCCACCCCTCCGCGCAGGCTTTCTCCCATGGCTTGTCGCCGCGCAGGGCCGCGACGCGTCGCAGCGGCGCCTCGAGCGGAAGTCCAGCAAGGAGCTTGCGACGTTCCTCGAGCGGCAGCTGTGTCACGCTTCGGCCGTTGAGCCACAGGACGTCGAAGATGTGATACGCGACGCGTCCCCCTTCCCCGCCAGCCCAGACACCCGTGGCTTCACCGTCGAGGACCGCGTCACGTACGGGGAGCTCGGCGACGGCGCGCACCACCTCCGGATACGACCGATTCTGCGGGAGGCGGTTGCGCGAAAAGAGCGTGACATCCTTCCCTTGCTTGTAGGCAAGCAGGCGGATGCCATCGAGCTTCTTCTCGAAGAGCCACTCGCCGCCGCTGAACCGTTCCTGGGTCAGCGTGGCGGCCATGGGCACGAGCCAGTCGGGTAACATCGGCTTATCGGCTAGTCGGCTTGTCGGCTTGGCGGCTTGTCGGCTTGTCGGCTTGTCAGCTTGTCAGCTTGTCAGCTTGTCGCCCTCGGCTCTCGGCTCTCGGCTCTCGGCTCTCGGCTCTCGGTTCTCGGCTAACGGCGCGTTAGTAATTCAAAAGGGTTTACCGCGATTCCCCGCGACCAGCTTACCGACGGCTTTCCGCGCAGGATTCCGAAGTGCAGGTGCGGCGTCTCCGGCGGCGCGTTGCCGGTGGTTCCGACGTAGCCGATCACCTGCCCCTGCTTCAGCGCCATGCCGTTGCGCAGGCCGTCGGCGTACCGGTCGAGGTGGCCGTACAACAGGATGTATTCGTCGTCCGGATCGGCCGCATATACCATGAGGCCTCCGGTCTTGCTGTCGAACAGGCGGGTGAGCTTGCCGTCCATCGCCGAGAGCACTGGAGTTCCGCGAGGTGCGGCGATATCGAGTGCTTCGTGGCTGCGGGTGCCGCGCGCTTCGGCGTACGTGTCGCGCAATGCGCTGACGGCGACGCCCTGTACCGGGACGATGAGTCGGCCGCGAAGGCCGGGTGTCGGTGCCGGGTTGCGATCGACGCCACTGGGAGCAAATACGGGCGCGGGTGACTCGAGGGCCGGAGCGGATGGCGTGATTCCCGGCTGCGGAAGCTCGACGGCCGCGCGCTCCGCGGCGATGGAATCCTCGCGCGCATTGAAGGCGCTGTCCACCGAACGGTTGGTCGAGCGGTCGGTGCAGGTCGCGACCGTGATCGCCGTGACGCGGATGCTGTCCGGCCAGGACGCGAGGTCCGGCCCAACGAGGGGAGGACTGCTGTCGGCGGGCATGGTCGCGCCTCCCCACCCGGACAGCTCGAAGGTGGTGCCGCAATGTGCGCGGTCCTGGAGGATCACCGCTGGAGACTGCGGCGCCATGGAAACACGGACGCCTGGCGAATTACGGAAGCGTCCGACGCCGGTGCCGACCTCGATGCCGTCCAGGGTGCGGGGACCGGGTGCAGTGACCCGAAGGGCGAGGATCTGCTCGCCGCGGAAGGTGGCGAGCACCGGTGCTCCAGCGACGATGAGTTGCTTCGCCGCGATCGTGTCGGTCCAGCCCGCGCGGGGCATTGTGATCGTGGTATCCGCGACGGCCGCGCAGCGCGTGCGCAGCGCACCCACCGGTTCGTTCAGGTAGAGGGGGCCGACGCTGCTATCGGTGATGGAGGTGGCGTTCTGGTCGCAGGTTTCCGCGACGTCGCGCGCGCCATCGCGCTGACAACCAACGAACACTATCGCGCCGAGCAGAAGCTTGTTCACAATCCCGCCTTGGGTCCCCAGTTCACGGAACGGAGGACGGTCATCAGCCGTCCCATCGCTGGCGCAACGGCTTCCAGCGCATTCGCGATCGGAACGCGAATCTCGATGGTCTCGTACGACCGGTCCTCGGTCATGTCCCGCGCGGCAAATCGGATGGTAATGGAATCGTTGCGGGCACGGAGAATGGAACCGGACACCAGCGCCCCCGCGCGATTCTCAATCGCCACTTCACGGCGCTCCATGACGTCGGTAGTTGCGAGCGCGGTCGAGTCACCGATGGTCGTCGCCGGGAGCTCGCGCGCAATCGTCGCACGCATCACGGAGGCAAGCTGCCGGGCGAAGGTCGTCAGGGAATCAGCGCCCGTGAGATTATCGAAATCGAAGACGATGACCGCCCGCGGATCGCTGCGTGTACGCCAGCTCAGGCGGTCGAGCGCGCGAGTCGCGTCGCGCACGACTTCGAGAGATTCCATGGAACGATCGAGGTCCGCGCTTTCCGTGGCACTGGTGACGGAGTTCTTCCAGATGTCGAGCAACGCGACCTGCGCGCGCACCTCGGAGCCACGCACCCCCAGTTCGGCGAGCACCATCGCGCCAATCCCGGCGGCGTCCGCGGCACGCCGCTGCGCCGGCGTTCCTGGCTGGGCCAGCAACTGCACCAGTTCCGCGTCCGTCGCGAGGGTGTACCCCGCCGACGTGAACGCCTTTCGCAGCGAGTCGCTCAGCGCGCGCGCGGTTGGGCCGAGGTCGACGCGTGCGGTTCCGAAGCGCGTGGGAATCACGGCGACCTTGCGCGCGGGAGTGAACCGTCGGGACGGCGGCTGCGCACGCGCGGCCTGCCGAGGGGCGACGCTCGTGGTCTTCGTGTTCAACTGTGCGGCGGACTGCGTCGCCGCTTTGGCCGCGGCGGGCGTGCTGCTGGGGCCGGAAACGCTGGTGGATGCCGGTGGACGGGGCATTGCCGCGGCGGCACCTCCGGCCTTTGTCGCCGCAGGGCCGGGGGTTGCAGCGCTGACTCCGCTCGTCGCCGGCGCCCGCCGGACCGAGGTGCTGTCGATCGAGCCGGCTTTCGAGCGGGTGGTGTCCCCCACGGGAACGAAGACGACCTCGCGACCGGCGGGCGTGCCGCCGGGATCTTCGCGATCGTGGAGGATGCCATAGACCGCACCGGCAGCGACGATCATCGCGCCGACCGCAATCGCTCTCGGCCACCGACGTGCCCGCGCAGCGACTCCACCGGTCCAACCCGGCGCAGGAGTCGTGTCGGGCGGTGTCGTGAATGACTCGAGCTCCTGGAGCGCAGCGGCGGCAGAAGCCGGCCGGTCCTCCGGGCTCTTCGCCAGGAGGCGCATGATCAGCGCGGAGAGCTGCGGCGGCAGGTCTGGCCGGACGGACCCGAGGGGCGCCGGCATGCGAGTGAGCTGTGCGGCCATCGTCGCCTGCGGCGAGCTCTCGGCGAACGGCTGCACTCCCGTGAGCAACTCGTACGCGAGCAGTCCCACCGCGTAGAGGTCCAGCCGATGATCGGCCCTCGGGTCGGCGGCGAGCTGCTCGGGTGCCATGTACGCGGGAGTCCCGATGGCGATGCCCGCGGATGTCGTCCCCGAATGCGGCATGGCGGCCGACAGCGCCTTCGCGACGCCGAAGTCCGTGACGAGGGAATGGTTGCGCTGGCGGAGGATGTTCCCGGGCTTGATGTCGCGATGAATGACGCCGCGTGTGTGCGCGTAGTCGAGCGCGTCGAGCACGTCGTGGAGGACGCGGGTGACTTCGCGCGCGGACATCGTGCGTCCGTTGCGGAGCGCCTCGCGCAGCGACTCGCCCTCGACGAAGGGCATGGTGTACCAGAGCAGGTCGCGATGCTCGCCCGCATTGAGGACCGGCACGACGTGCGGATGGTTGAGCTGCGCCACGACCATGATCTCGCGGCGGAAGCGCTCACGGTTGACGTCGGCGGCCAGGTCCGGCTTCAGGACCTTGATGACGACCGTGCGATTGAGCGCGTGCTCGGTGGCGACGAAGACGCGGCTCATCCCGCCACCGGTCAGCTCACGCTGGATGGTGTAGGCGGACCCGAGCGCGTGGATCAGGTCGTCGCGGAAGTGGTCGGTCACAGGGGGAAGTTAAGGCGCGGGACGCAGGTTGCGGAATGCGGAATGCGGTACGGGGTTGGACACTCCTGGAGGTAGAATGGACCAGACGCATCAGTACGACTGCATCGTGTGTGGCGCGCATTTCGAGAACTCGCAGGACCTGTCGCGGCACAATGAGAACCAGCACCTGCGGAACGCGACGGGGATGGAACGGCCGAGGGATCCCGATTCCCGGGATGAGGAGGAAGCGCGCGATCGGTACGACCAGAACTGATGAGGGGTTCTGGCAAGCCTCGCCTCATGGTGTGGAGCGCGCTTGTCCTTGTCGCCGCGGCTTGTGGGAGAGGTGCGCACACCGGGCCTGCTCCACAATCGGACCTCGCCGTTTTCCTGGCCAAGGTTGCTATTGAGATCGGAGCAACCGCGAACGTGATCGGAATTCGTCGAGCGGCCGGCGATTCCATTGGGTTAAGCGCTGCAGTTGCACGCCTGCTGCACGTGCCCGTGGTTGACGGCGACATTCCCCATTGCGAATCCGCGATCGCAGTACCGAAGCAGCCTGGCCGCGGCAGTCACATGGGAGTGCGATGGTCTCCCGACAGCACCGGCGGCGGTGTCCTCATCATGAACAGTCAGTGCTATCTCGACGGCGACCCGACGATGCAGGGCACCATAGTCCGGCTGAAACGGGATTGGCGCGTGGAAGAAGGTGGGTTCCACGGTGTCGATCATTTCCTGATTGAATGGGGTACCTTCATGAAGACTCTCGAGGTCAGGTACCAATGAAGGGCTCCCTGCTGGCACTCCTGTTCGCTGCTGCGTGCAGTTCGCCGCCCCGCACGACGCCGCCTCCACTGCGGGCAAATGTCGCGATGGATTCCGCGCAGATTGAACGACTGTGCGCCCGTCCCGGACTGGTGCGCGTCGGCCTCGCCGATTGCGAGCTGAAGGACCAATCGGCGCCGCAGATCGTGCCGCTGGAGCGTCGCCCGTAGTTCAGGAGGACCGATGTTGCTGATGAATGTGATGCTCCTGTTCGCGGCGCTCGGCCTGACGCTCATCTCCGCGAGGAGGAAGCTCCGCGCAACGCGCACACTTGCGATCGGTGCGGTCATCGCGCTGTTCGCGGTGCTCAGCTCCGCATCACTCGGCATCCTCCTGCTTCCGCTTGCGGCGGCATTTCTCGCGTTCGGGGCAGCTCAGTTCGATCGCTCGACGCGAGGTCTTCAGGCTCCTCGTTAGATCGACGTCATGAGTCACCAGCCGCGATGAGACATGCGCCGCAGGATTTCCGAGCGATACTGCGGGGTGTTGCGTGGGGTTCGCTGCCGCGGGTTCGGTAGCAGCGCAGCCAGCCCCGCGGCCTGGCTGCGGGACAGCCCGCGGACACCGACTCCGTAGTGATGCCGAGCGGCTTCCTCGATACCGAAGATTCCCGGCCCCCACTCCACATTGTTCAGATACAGCTCGAGAATCCGTTCCTTCCCCAGGATGATCTCGGCAGGAGCCGCGAGGGTGAGATCGAGCAGCTTGCGCACCGGATTCTGGCTCGTGGTGCCGAAGAGGTTCTTCATCAGCTGCTGGGTGATGGTGGATGCGCCGCGCGGCATCTGGCCGTCGAACACGGCCATGCTGGCGTTCCGCATCTCCTTGAAGTCGTAGCCCCAGTGCGTCCAGAAGCTGCCGTCTTCCGCGGCAACGACCGCCCGCGCGACGTGGCGCGGGATGCGTTCGTCCGGCATCCAGGTCCTCTCGACCGTGTAATCACCGTCGCCTAACCATGCACCGATCCGCCGCTCCAATTGCACACCCGTGACGGGCGGCGCCACGAACCGGTATGCGACGAGGAGCAGGAGACACACGGCGTAGTACGCCGCGAAGAGGGTCGCCGCGAGCTTTCCCACCCGAGTGGCGACGCGGCGCAGCCGGCCTGGCCGAGGAACACCCTGCGCCGTATCGGTATGCGCCGGCTGGGCGAGCATCTGCGTCGATTGAACGGCTTCTCCCATGCTGATCCCGGTATCGTCAAACACCTTGGCTGCAGCTACAGTGCCGTCGCGACACTTTGGTGGCTGCGGGTACGTAGGCCACACACGCCAATCCAAGGCCAAATGTCCCTGCGTACAGTTGTGGTGCTCTGTGGCCTGGCGATCTGCTCCATCCCCCTGAATGCCCAGGTCAGCGGCAGTGCACCGCCAATCGCGCAGCGACAGCAACCCTGCGCCCCTGAGCGACCTGCCATTGGTCATCCTGACGCGCGGCGTCGCCGACGAACCGGGCGGCGGCAGCATGGCGCCCGACAGTGAGCATCGCAAAGATCACGCGGCACAGGCGGCGCTCTCGCGGCGGGGACAGCTGATTGTCGCGGCGCGGAGCGGTCATCACATCCAGATCGACGAGCCAGCGGTCGTCGTGCAGGCAGTCAGGAACGCGCTGATGGCGGCCCCGAAAGCGTCGCCCTGATCCGCGTTCCTAAGGCCCGGCGTCGGGTGTGGCGACCTGCAGCTTCCCGGTGCGAGACGTCGATGATCCGTGGCTCTGCATCGAGATCGCTGCAGCGACCTGGTGACGAAGGAGGTTTCCTTCCCGCGCGAATGCGGGCAATGCGCCGATCACGTACAACGCCAGCCTCGCCTGGACGTTCAGAGGCATGGGCTCCGCGCCACTCCGATAACTTTCGAATGCTTCGCGCGAGACGTGCAGGACGCGCATCAAATCAGCCACTGGCATTTCTCCAGCGGCGACGATGCGATTGATCAGCACCGCCGCGCGCCCCTGCCGGCTTGTCATATCTGCGCCTCCATATTGCGCTACGAAGGGCAAGAACACGGCCGGTAGTTACGGTGAGGACGGAGTGATGCGCCCGCACGTACGCCATCCGACATATCGATGAAAGGCCCTGCACAGAACCCACGCTGCGCATTACGTCGCCTCGAGCCCGGAGACGCCGTGTCGATCGCGCGGCACGCGAACGACCGCGAGATCTGGCTGAATCTCCGCGACTACTTCCCGCATCCTTACTCGCTCGCGAACGCGAAGGAGTACATCGCGCACGTCGCCACGCAGGATCCGCTCACGAGCTTCGGGATCATCGTGGATGGCGAAGCTGCAGGCTCCATCAGCCTGAAGCCGGGTGTGGACGTCGAACGGGTGAGCGCCGAGATCGGCTACTGGCTCGGCCGACCCTTCCGGGGCAAGGGGATCGCGACAGCCGCGATCATCGATGTCACGACCTACGCATTCGAGACGCTGAAATTTCACCGTGTCTTCGCGGTGCCATTTGTACACAACACATCGTCCTGTCGCGCGCTCGAAAAAGCCGGATACGTGCGCGAGGGATTGCTGCGGCGCAGCGCCGTGAAGGATGGCCGTTTGCTGGACCAGTATCAGTACGCGGCGTACGACGACCAGTGGACCCGGCCGCTGTATCCTGGGTCACAGCGATGAGGCCGCCGCATAGGCATCGTTCCCGGCCGTCTCAAACCCTCCTTTGGCGACGCCGCCGAGGCAATCCATGACGCCACAGAAACCGCAGGTCGGTACGTCCGGCACGGAAGCATCGCGCCGCTGCAGCATCCGGTTGCTCTCCCAGGGATCGAGCCTGGTCATTGCGCAGGGCTCCGGTGAAGGCACTCCCACCATAAAGAAGAAGAACGCCGCTCCGCAGCCCGCGATGCCCGGGCTCCGCAAGACCCAGTTCCTGCGCGTTCTCCCGCCGATCAAGGACGAATAGAGCAGCTGACACCATGCGCCGGCGCGGTCACCCCGTGCCGGCGATTTTGCGTGTGCTCATGCGATATTCCGGCAACTTAGGCCGGACGGATACGCATGCCATTCAAGAGCCAGGCGCAGCGGCGCAAGTTCGCCGAGCTGCTCGTGAAGGGTGAGATCACTCCCGAGACATTCGAGGAATGGAGCCGGGAGACCGGAAGTGCAAAGCTTCCTGAACGGGTCGGGACTTCAAAGACAGAACAGCGGACCAAAAAGCGGACAAAACAGCGGACAAAACGGCGGACCGCGAAGCGAACGGCGAAGCGAACGGCGAAAAAATCAGCGCGGAAGGGTTGAGTGGCGCTGCACGTCGTCCTTGTCCACCCCGAGATCCACTGGAATACCGGCAACGCCGGCCGCACATGCCTGGCCGCCGGCGCGACGCTGCATCTCGTCGAACCGCTCGGCTTCTCGCTCGACGAACGTGAGGTCAAGCGCGCGGGACTGGATTACTGGGAGCACGTGGACCTGCGTGTCTGGCGCGATTGGGACGCCTTCGAGCGCGAGCTTCCCGACCTCGGCGAACCGTACTTTTTCTCCACCAAGGCGACGCGACTGCTCTGGGATGCACCGCTGGGCAGCCATGAAAGCGTCGTGCTAGTCTTTGGACGCGAAACGGGCGGCCTGCCCGATGACATTCGGACACGCTATCGCGAGCGACTTGTGGCGATGCCGATTCACTCGCCCGTCGTGCGCTCGCTGAACTTGTCCACGAGCGTCGGTATCGCACTGTACGAAACGTTGCGCCAGCGAAGCGCGCGATGAGCTCGACCGCTGGCCGTTTGGCGGTTTGATGCGGGCACGGCGTTATCTTGACCGCGTGCACATGCCTCGCGCGTACCTCGGCTGATGAGCCGGATCATCAAACAGCTGAATGGCCTCAATCACACCTTCGGGGAAGATGCACCCGAGGGCTGGGACGAGGGGCACGCGCCGGAGCCCCCTGCGTCGCCACGGCGAACGGTGAAGCTCGACGTGTGGATCGAGCAGGGCGACGGCGGCTACGTGCTGCAATGGGACGGCGGGGATCCGGCGTACAGCGGCGACATGTGGTACGAGGACCTGGACTACGCCGAACATGGCGCCCTGGAGATGTTCGGGATCGGCCCGGAGGACTGGGAATGACCTCCGGCGCGACGCGATAAGCTCGACTGACTGGCCTTAGCGCTCGCGATTCACCCTGCGTGGCGCAGCTGGTGCCTTGAAGCAGAGCTCACGCAACGTGTCGGTATCGAGCTCCCCCCACTTGTCCGGAATAGGCGCGACGCGGCGGAGCTCGTCATCCGACTCGAACACCAGCCAACCGGACCGGAATGAGTCGGGAAGACTCGCGCGCTCCGCGGTCTCCTGCGACCCCTGCACGGCGAAGGCGTGCCAGCGCTTGCCGCGCACATCCTCGAAGATCCGGTGCGTCACCTTCTCGCCCGACTCGTCGCGGACGGTCGCGCGCACAGGATCCTTCCCCCGCTGTTCGCGCAGCTTGAGACGGACCGACACCGCCTGCTTGGCTGCTTCGCTGGCGACAGCGAGCGTTTCCTCCACGCGAATCAGCTCGCCCGTGTCCACCTTCCGGACGTCGACGCCGCATGCCTCATCGAGAGCGGTCCTGAGGGCGCGCTGAGCTTCGTCGAGCTTGGGCCTGAGCATGTCGCTTTCCATGGGAGTCGATGCGAGGGTGATACGCCTCGCTGCGCAACAGACATGCCTGCTATCGGCCTCGGCTCTCGGCTCTCGGCACTCGGCACTCGGCTCTCGGCTCTCGGCTCTCCACCGTTAGCTCTTGGCAGTAAGCCCTTGGCCGTAAGCCCTTGGCAGTAAGCCCTTGGCAGTAAGCCCTTGGCCGTAAGCCCTTGGCAGTAAGCCCTTGGCCGTTAGCTCCTGGCAGTAAGCGCTTGGCCGTTAGCTCTTGGCCGTTAGCTCTTGGCCGTCAGCCCTCTGCGATTGAAGTGGCCAGGGGCAGAATCGAACTGCCGACACGCGGATTTTCAGTCCGCTGCTCTACCAACTGAGCTACCTGGCCGGAAAACGAACCGTGAAATCTAGCCGGGCCGAGCGCGTAAACTCAACCGGAAGTGCAGCTTGTCCGCTTTACCGGCCGTTGGCTTGTCGGACCCCGCCGACAAGCCGAGAAGCGGACAAGCCAACAAGCCGACAAGCCGACAAGCCGACAAGCCGACAAGCTGACAAGCCGACAAGCCGACAAGCTGGCAAGCTGACAAGCCGACGAGCAGCTCTCTGCCTGCCTCGCGGCGCTCTGCTCCGCGCCCTACATTGTAGGCACAAATCTCCCCCAGTCGCCGGACGCCTCCCACTGCGCCTGGCCGCACCCCCATCAGGGATTTTTTTCCTATGCAGATGTCACGATGGATCACGCGAGCTGCTGTGCTGCTCGCGCTCCCGGTTGCCTCGGCGAGCCTGTCCGCTCAGGGCGTCACGACCGGCGCTATTTCAGGCACTGTCACAAACGAGCAAGGCCAGCCTGTCGCGGAGGCGCAGGTCGCGATCACGAATCGCGCGACCGGCTACGTGTCAAACGCCGTCACCCGCGATAACGGCTACTACTTCGTCCAGGGACTCGAGGTTGGCGGCCCTTACACGGTCTCTGTTCGTCGACTCGGATTTCAGCCGGCCGACGTGAACGATGTCCGTGTCGTCCTTTCGCGCACCACGCGCGTGGACGTGGTGATCCGCCAGGCCGCCCAGCAGCTCGCTGGCGTCGTCACGACCGCAGACGCGAACAACGCCGAGTTCAGCTCGTCGCGCCAGGGCGCGGCGACCGTCGTTGCTGATACGCTGATCCGCCGGCTTCCGACGCTGCAGCGCGACTTCACGGATCTTGTGAAGCTCACGCCGCAGGTCGTTCCGAACGCCGGCGGCCAGGGTCCCAGCGCTGCTGGTGCGTACAACCGTCTCAACAACTTCACCGTCGACGGCGCGAACCAGAACGACCGCTTCAACCTCGGCTCATCTGGCGGACAGCCTGGTGGCGCGACGGGCGGTCGCATCATGTCGCAGGAAGCCGTGAAGGAATTCCAGGTGCTGCTGAGCCCCACTGACGTCCGCTACGGCAACTTCGCCGGCATGACGATCAACGCGGTGACCAAGAGCGGCACGAACGAATTCCTCGGCGGCGCGACATACACCTTCCGCACGCCTTACATGGCCGCCAACGTCGATCAGATCCGGTCGAGCGGCTTCAAGATCCGGGACTACGGTTTCCATCTCGGTGGCCCGATCATCAAGGACAAGCTGCACTTC
>DASPMP010000098.1:0-5510 GCA_035626995.1 Gemmatimonadaceae bacterium | reverse complement strand
CCAGTACAATATCGCGGAGACGACGCCGGGCCAGGGTGGGCTGGCGCGCCTCGGCGCCCTTCCCCTCTGGCTCATCGAAGGTATGGCCGAGTATTTCTCGCTCGGCCGCAATGACGCGCACACCGCGATGTGGATGCGGGACGCCGTCATGCGCGACAAATTCCCGACCATCAAGCAGCTGACCACCGATCCGCGATTCTTTCCGTATCGGTATGGCCAGGCGCTCTGGGCGTACATCGGGGGACGTTGGGGTGACCGCGCTGTCGTCGACGTGTTCCGCACCGCGTTGCGTGTCGGCTGGGACCAGGCGCTCGTGCGGTCACTGGGACTCAGCAGTGACTCGCTGTCCAAGGACTGGGCGGCAGCCAATAAGGCCTTCTATTCCGGGCAGATCGCCGGTCGGACACATCCGGACAGTGCCGGACGAACTGTCGTGCGAGCCAAGGAGCCGAGCGAGTACAACGTGGGGCCCGCACTGAGCCCCGACGGCCGTTCCGTCGCCTTCTTCACGACGCAGACGAATCTGTTCGGCATCGACCTCGTGCTCGCCGACGCCAGTAATGGCCGGATCATCCGGCAGTTGGCCGGACCGCAGAGTGACGGTCACTTCGACGCCATCAGCTTCCTGCAGTCGTCGGGCGCTTTCTCTCCGGATGGCGAGCGCTTCGCGTTCATTGTCTATAACGACGGCGACAACCAGATCACGGTGCTGCGCACCCGCGACGGATCGGTGGAGAAGCTGTTCCAGCCAGGCAACCTCGGGGCCGTGCTGAACGTCGCGTGGTCGCCGAACGGCCGCGAGCTCGCGGTGTCCGGAAGTCGCGGCGGCATCAGCGACCTGTACATCATCGACATCCAAACGGAAGCGGTTCGGCAGCTTACGAATGATAAATACGCCGATCTGCAGCCGGCGTATTCGCCCGATGGGCGAACCATCGCGTTCGCCACGGATCGCGGCGCGGGAACCAGCTTCGACCGCCTGACCTTTGGCGAGTTACAGATCGCCACCGTCGATGTCGCCACCGGTGCCGTGACCCTTCGCCAGGGGTTCGCGGAGGGGAAGCACATCACGCCGCAGTACTCGAGCGATGGACGCAACCTGTACTTCGTGTCGGATCAGGACGGCATCAGTGATGTGTACCGCATGGAGCTGGAAAGCGGCAACATCTTCCGTCTGACGCGTCTGGCGACCGGCGTCAGCGGAGTCACCGGCCTGTCGCCAGCCATCACCGTGGCGCAGCGCACGGGTACGCTGATGTTCACCGTCTTCCGGGCCCAGGGCCACGAGATTATCGCGCTGGAGCCGTCCGCGATGACCGGTGAACCTGTTCCGATCGTGACGGGTACGCGCGTCGCGACCGCTGCGACATTGCCTCCCGGAGACGTCGCCGGCAACATGACCGTCGCAGCGTATCTCACGGATCCGACCACCGGGCTCGTGTCCGGCAGCGACTTCACGGTCGCGCCGTATCATGCGTCGTTCGCGCTCGACGCGCTCGGACAACCAGCGATTGGTGTCACCTCCGGCGGGTATTTCGGCACAGGCGTGGTCGGAGGGATCAACGCGCTGTGGGGTGACCAGCTGGGCGATCAACAGATCTTCGGCGCACTCCAGGCGAACGGGACGCTCAAGGATTTTGGCGGCGCGGTCTACTACCAGAACCTTCGACGGCGGCTGAACTGGCTCGCCGGCCTGCAGCACGTTCCCTATCTCACCGGATATCAGCAAGCGCAGCAAACCGGAACGGGTACCTACCTCGTCGAGACGATCCTTCAGCGCATCTACGTCGACCAGGCGTCGCTCGCGGCCCAGTACCCATTCAGCCAGACACGCCGCTTCGAAATGGGAGTGTCGGGGACGCGACTCGGCTTCGACCAGCAGGTCATTGTCGAAGAGGTAACGCCAAACGGCGGGGTGCTCGGGCGGCAGATATCAGATACCGAATCGCCACCGGGACTGACATATGCGCAGGCGAGCGCCGCGTTCGTCGGTGATAACTCGTTCGGCGGGTTTACGTCGCCGATTTCAGGAATGCGATACCGCTTCGAGTTCGCACCGACGTTCGGAACGGTCGTGTTCAACACGGGCCTGGCCGACGCACGCCGGTACCTGTTCAAGCGGCCTTTCACACTCGCGTTCCGCGGTGTGCACTACGGACGCTATGGACGCGACGCGGACAACTACGACCGCATGTCGCCCATTTATCTCGGAGAAGAAACGCTGATCCGCGGTTACGGATACGGTTCGTTCACGGCCGACGAATGCACGGTCGGAACCGGCGGTGATCCCGCGCGGTGTCCGGTGTTCGATCGACTGGTGGGCAGCCGAGTTGGCGTCTTCAATGCTGAATTCCGCATCCCCCTGTTCGGGACCAGCGGCTTCGGCCTCATCAACTTCCCGTACCTCCCGATCGAAGTGTCACCATTCTTCGACGCGGGAATCGCATGGACGGGCGATCAGAGCCCCAGCTTCCGACTGACGAACGAGTCGACGACGACGCCGGCGAACTGCGTCAATTCGGCGACCCAGAGCGGAATCCTGGTGCCGTGCGCGGAGCGCATTCCGGTCTTCAGTGCCGGCTTGTCGATGCGCGCAAACATCCTGGGCTACATGATCCTGGAAACGTATATCGCGCACCCGTTCCAGCGGCCGACGAAGGATTGGGTATTTGGGATCCAGGTCGCTCCAGGCTGGTAGTCTGCGGCTTGTCAGCTTGTCCGCTTGTCCAGCTTCTCGATCCAATGGACACACTGACAAGCGGACAAGCTGAGAAGCCGACGCTCACCGCGTCAGGCCGTGGAGCGCGCGATACATCTCCGTGTTGCGCATGACGATTCGCACGTAGTCGCGCGTCTCCACAAACGGAATCCGTTCGATGAAAATCTCGGGATCGTTCGTCCCGCCGCGGCGGATCCACCGTCTCACCCGCGAGCCGCCAGCGTTGTAGGCGGCGAGCGCCCGAGGCAGCGTGCTGTGTTCTGACAGCGCGGCTCGCAGGTGCGATGTCCCCAGCTCCAGGCTGACACCAGGGTCGAACAACAACGCCGGATCCCACATGGGATAATTCTTCGACCGCGCGATCGCCTGACCGACGGTTGGCATGATCTGCATCAGGCCGCGGGCGCCAGCCCGGGAAACAGCACGGGGATTCCAGCTCGATTCCTGGCGGATCACGGCTGCCACGAGCGCGGGATCCAGCCGATTTGCGCGGGAGTGGGCAACCAGCTCAACGTCGAGCAGCAGTGGATACACGAGGGCGTATCCGCGCGCGTCGCGCGGCCCCGCCGAGTCGCCCAACTGGCCGGTCACAACTCGCCAGCCCAGACGAATTGCCCGCACGACCTCCCCCTGTCCCACCAGGCCCGCGCCCGCGCCGAGGACTTCGTCGGCTGAACGACCCGCATGCGCTTCGATTCCTTCGTATTCGTACCGCTCCTCCACGTCCATTCCGAGTTGGTCAAGCACTTCCGCACGAACGAGTGCCGCACGCACGTCGGGAGAGGCCGTCGGGAGGCTGGTTTGTGGCGGAACGGGAACAGGCTGGCCCAGTCGTTTCGCCGCGGCGCCGGCATAATAGGAGTAGGGTTCCCGCTCGATCAATGCCTGCCATCGCTCCCGCGCGCGCTCGGCATTGCCCGCACGCTCCCACGCACGACCGGACCAGTACAGCGCCGCGATGGCCTCAGCGGAATTGCCAAAGCGTTTGCCAATTTCCTCAAACGCACTTGCCGCACGCGTCGCGTTCCCGAGCACCAGGCTCAGGATACCCGAGCGGAAGCACGCATTGTCCGAGTATCCTCCGGCGGGGGTATTGAGGCATGCCTGCGCCAACAGGTCGCGGGCGCTCGCGTCCCGTCCCGCGTCGCTCTCCATGTCCGCGAGCAGGTACAGCGCATCGGAGCCGAACCGGGTCGCGCGATGGCGTGCCACCACCTGCCGCAGATTCGTGCGCGCCGTGCTCGCGCGACCGGCCCGCAGGTTTCCAAGACCGCGAAGGTACAGCGCCTCCGAAGCGGCTGCCGCGCCGAACCGGCGCGCTGCGATGCGACTGGCTGCGTTCCCCGGATTTCCAGTCGCGAGCAGCGCGCGCGCCCATACTATGACATCGGCGTCGGTGAGCTGTGCGGCCGGGATTCGCGCGAAACCTGCCGCGGCCCGGGCGTAGACCCCGGCCTCCGCGGCTCGACGTGTTGCGATGAGCTCCGACGTGGCGTCGAGATCGGGAAATGCGGCGTCGAGCACCTCGAAGGCGCGCTGGAGGTCGGGTCCCTGCGCGTCGCGCTGGATGTAGCCAAGGAGACCTGCACGCAGGGTCGAACGCTGGCCACGGTCATCTGACGCAAGACGAAGGCGATACGCCGACGGTATGTCACCGAGTTTTTCGTATGCGTCTGCCGCGGCGAGGTGCATGCCCAGCCGCTCAAGGGTCTGTGCTTCGGTATGCGGCACGCGGGCGCGCGCTGCCGATGACTTCACCTTTGCGTACAGCCGCTCGCGGGCGCGCACGTCGGAAATCGAGCCGGCAGCGCGCAGCAGCAGCCACTCGCGCGCGGCTGGCAACAGGTCCGCCGCACGCTGGTACAGCGCAGCGGCACTGTCGCGTTGATTCAGGCGATCGTACGCGCGCGCAAGCAGCGTGAGCCGGACAGCGCGGCTTGTCGGCGCAGTCGCGGCGCGCAACGCGGCCGAGGCGTGCTCGCGTGCCTTCTCGGCCTCGTTGCGTTCCAGCGCACTGCGCGCGAGCAGCTCGCGGGCTTCGCCATCAAAGCGCCCATCGATCCAGGGCTCGAAGGCGAGGAGTGAATGCACCATCGTCCACCCTCGCCATTCGGCAGCGGCCCGTGCCGCCACCAGTAACGCTTCCGGCGTTCGGCGCTCGGGTGTGCGAAGCACTGCCATGACCAGCTTCGACGCCTTTGCCGCCCTCCCCTCCGCGAGCTCGACCTGCGCGGCGCGCACATCAGCGTCAGTCGTAGCAATGGGCCCGGGACGCGTCGGCAGCGTTGCGGCGACCTCTCCAGCGGCTTCGCGACGATCCCCCTGCTGGCACGCCAGCGTTGCGGCGAGGACAAGGGCGTGCAGCATCACGTTCAGCATGGAGCGTGAGCGGTCACGATCCGTACCAACGGACGATACATTTGGCGACGCTACGGAGACGGATGACCTGACAGTCACGTCCCGAAGGTAATTCACGCGAGGAATCCGATGTCCCTGGTGCGCCGTCGCTTTCTGCAATTCCTGCTGAGCGTGGCAGCCGTCCATGTCGTCGCCATTGGGGCGTACTACCTGATGGGCGTGGGCCGCCTGCCGGAACGCGATCAGCGGATTTTCGCGTGGGTGTGGATGGGCGCGACTGTTGCCGCCGTGCTGGTCGGCCTGCAACGCACCAAGCGGGCACGACGAAACCGCTCGGTCAATAATCGACCGTAACCACCGGGGCGGAAATCCGCACGGCGCGCATGCCGCTTTCTGGCGACTTCCGCGCATGCTTCTGCCGGTACATGGCTTC
>DASPMP010000097.1:0-7198 GCA_035626995.1 Gemmatimonadaceae bacterium | reverse complement strand
TAGTAGGGCTCGAGATCATCGTACGCGAAGGGCCACTCGGCGCCGGAATCACCGACAATGCCGGGATGTGGCTCGAAATCGCGGGGACGAAACCGGTACGACGCGCCGCCGTAGAAGACGGAAGGTCCGCCGACGCAACTCCAGGTTCCCGCTTTGTACCGCTTGCGGCCGGCAGTTACGTCGTAGGGCGCTTCCAGGGAATAGTGCCGGCTGGCAAGGCCCGATTGTCCAAAATCCGGATCATCGGGGCCGCGTCCGACCCAACCGCCCCGTTCGATCATGAGGACGCGTAGGCCCGAATGCACGAGTGCGTGTGCGGCCATGGCGCCACCGAACCCGCTACCGATGACGATTGCGTCTCCCTTCCAGGCCATCAGCGAACGATTCCCTCGATCATCATGAGGGACGACGCAGTCTCATGGACGCAATACGAGCCAGTTGTCATCGGGTATGTACGGTCAACGGGGGGAAGTTCGAACCTAAGGCCCGGAGGCGCACACGCGCAACGCTTTCGAGCCCAGCGGTGTCTCATCGTGCGTCTCTGGAACAACGCGGTACCCATCATTGCATGCTGAGGCACATGTCATTTCGTGTATTCGTGTTGGTCGTGCTCGCCCTGTGTTCCGCGGACGTCGCCAGTGCACAGGAATCCAATCGCAATGGTGCTGGATCAGCGGGCGCCGCTGCGGTGCCAGCAGGCCGTGCCGCGCGCCGCGACGGTCCGGTTATTCTGGATGGACGCCTCGACGACGTGGCCTGGCGATCGGCCGATGCATTGCGGGGATTCACCCAGAGCTGGCCAAACCCAGGTCAGCCGGCGAGCGATTCCACTGAAGCGCGGGTGTTGTACGACGACGATGCCATTCTGGTGGGAATCCGAGCGTACGACGCACGACCCGACTCGATCGCTGCCCAGCTCGCTCGACGCGACGCCAGCGGCATCTACTCGGACTGGCTGCACGTCGTGATCGATTCATACCATGATCGGCGCACCGGGTTCCGCTTTTCGGTGAATCCGAAGGGCGTGCAGAAAGACGTATTTCATTCGAACGACACGGGCGAAGACCTCAACTGGGACGCCGTCTGGGATGTCGCCACGCGCGTCGATTCGCTGGGCTGGGTCGCGGAGATCCGCATTCCGTTGTCGCAGCTGCGGTTCGGGGACGCCGCGCCCCAGGCAGAACGTCGGTGGGGATTTCAGGTGCAGCGCGACGTCGCCCGCCGCGAAGAACGGTCGTCCTGGTCGCCGTGGAAGGCGGAGGATGGCGCATATGTATCGAAGTTCGGCACGATCGGTGGCATTACGAATCTTTCACAGCCGCAGCGACTCGAGGTGCTCCCCTATGTGAGCACAAAAGTGACGCGCGCTCCCGGAGGCGGGGCCAGCGCAACGAACCCCTTCTTCGAGAAGACCGATACGCGCCCGAACATCGGGGCGGACGTCAAATACGGATTGCCGGCAGGGCTGACCCTCACCGCGACGATCAATCCCGACTTCGGTCAGGTCGAGCTCGATCCCGCCCAGGTGAACCTCTCGGCATTCGAGACGTTTTTCGAGGAGAAGCGACCGTTCTTCCTCGAGGGCTCAGATGTATTCTCGTTCGGTCGGTTGCGGCATCACAACGACTATGGCGGGCAGACCTTTTTCTACACGCGGCGGATTGGCCGGCCGCCGTCACGGTTCCCGAGTGGCGCAGGCATTCAGTACGTGGACATGCCCGAGGAGACGTCGATCGCCGGGGCCGCCAAGGTGAGTGGCCGGGTGGGGCCGTGGACCGTCGGGATCCTCGACGCGCTCACCCTCGAGGAACGCGCCGACGTTGCGGGACCGACCGGCACTGTGGATTCCTCGACCGTCGTGGAGCCGCTGTCGAATTTCTTCTCGGGGCGCGTGCGTCGCGATTTCCGATCGGGCCAGTCAGTGCTGGGGGGCATGCTCACCATGCTCAACCGACAACAATCGGCAACGTTCACGAACCTGCTGACCACCAGCAGCGGCTTTGCCGGCACGGACTTCGAGCACCGTTGGAGCAATGGGCGCTACATCCTCGGCGGTTTCGTTGTGGGAAGTCGCGTGAACGCGAGCAGCAGCGTGTTGAACTCCATTCAACGGTCGTCTGCGCGGTACCTGCATCGCCCGGACGCCACGACGCTGAGTTACGATCCCGGCAGGACATCCTTGACCGGACACTACACAGAACTGGTCCTCTCGCAGACGGGGAAGTGGTTCGGATCGCTCGCCGTGAAGGAGGTAAGCCCGTACTTCGAGATCAATGACGTCGGCTTCCAGACGCGCGTCGACTATCGCGCCATATCTCCCTTCTACGGCTACCAGACCAACCAGGCCGATTCCTGGTCGCGCAGCAAGTTCTTCGGCCTGTGGACCAACCACACGTGGAACTTCGACGGCAACAAGATCTACGAGGGGATCGGCGGATCATCGAGCGTCACCCTCACGAATTTCTGGGGCGGCAATCTCGGTGCGTCCTATCAACTCCCCGTGTACAGCGATCGGTTGTTGCGAGGGGGGCCGCTGGCATATATGCCCGCGAGTTACAACGTGAACGGCTCGTTCTACACGGATACTCGCCGGCGCATCTGGTTCAATCCATATGTGAACCTGGCGAAGACCCTCGGGGAGGACAGCTGGAGCGCGAGCGGTGGCATCTATACCGAGACGCGGCCGTCAACGAACATTCACATCACCTTCGGTCCGAACTATTTCCGGCAACAGAGCGTCGCACAATTCGTCACGCGCGTGGCGGATGCGACGTCGCCCGTCTATGGGACGCGGTACGTCTTCGCGAATCTCGACCAGACGACGCTTGGCCTGGAGACCCGCATCAATTGGACCCTGACGCCGCGGCTCAGCCTGCAGAGCTACGTGCAGCCGTTCGTGGCCATCGGCAGCTACTCGAACTTCAAGGAATTCACGGAGCCACGGGGTTTTGCATTCGCACGTTACGGTGCCGATCGCGGGACGATCACGCCGGGGGTGAACTCGTCCGGTGCCGCCATCTATACCGTTGACCCCGACGATGGAGGGCCCGCAGCTGCGTTCGACGTCTCGAATCCAAACTTCAATTCGCACAGCCTGCGTGGCAATGCGGTGCTGCGATGGGAATATCGGCCTGGCTCGGTCCTGTTCCTCGTGTGGCAGCAACAGCGCGCTGGCGGCGAAAACGCGTTCGACTTCGACGCAGGGCGCGACGTCGGCGCGATCTTCCGCGAGCAACCCACGAACATCTTCATGATCAAGGCAGCGTACTGGCTCAGCAAGTAGTCCGGCGAACGCTCACTCCTCTCTGAGCGCGACCACGGGCTGCACCCCGGCAGCCCGTGTTGCCGGAATGAGACAGGCGACAAACGCCACGACCGCGAGTATCGCGGGAACGACCACAAAGGTCATCGGGTCATAGGCGCTTACGCCATACAGCATGTTGGCGACAACGCGCGACAAGACTGCGGCCGCCGCGAGGCCGCCCATCACGCCAAGTCCGGCGAGCGCCATCCCGCGACGGATGACCATGCCGAGAATGACCGTGCGCCGTGCCCCAAGCGCGATCCGGATGCCGATTTCCTGGCGCCGCCGTGAGACCAACAGCGAGATGACCCCGTAAATTCCGATCGTCGCGAGGGTCAGTGCCAGGGCGGCGAACAGCCCCAGGAGCAGCGTCGTGAACCTTTGCTGCGCGACCGATTCGTCTGCCACGCTCTCCAGCGTGCGGACGTCGGCCAGGGGCAGGTTCGGATCGAAGGCGCGGACGGCGTTCCGCACGTGCGGCAGCAGCGCAAGTGGATCTCCGTTCGTCCGGAGGACGAACGTCAGCCCTCGCTGAGCGCTTCCACCAGCGGCAGCAAACTGTGCGTGCGGCAGGTACATCTCGGCGCGCGGCGTTTCCGTCACCGCGTTATGTCGGACGCGCCGGGCGATGCCAACGATGGTCAACCAGGGCCGCGCATTCGAGCCAAGGTGAAAGCGCTTGCCGATCGCGTCCTCGTTCGGCCAGTAGCGTTGCGCCATTGTTTCGTTGACCACCGCGACGAGCGGAGCATTCTCATGATCGCCGTCATTGATGACGCGCCCCCGCACGGGTATTCCCATGCTCTCGAAATATCCCGGCATCACCACCTGCCAATCCCCGTTGGGGTTCTCGCCCGGCGCTCGAGGTCTGCCCTCGAGGGTGATCGACCAATCCCCGATGGTTCCCGTGAGCGGGAGGAGACGCGTCGCACCGACTGCCACGACGCCCGGAAGGGAAGCGAAGCTCAGACGCAACGTTCGGTAAGACTCGATGACATTCGCCGGCTGTGGATATGCGCTCGACGGCAGCACGGTGCGCAGGGTCAATGCGTCATTCGTGCGGAATCCAAGGTCCACTCGCCGGAGCTCGTTGAAGCTCCGCACGAGCAGCATGGCACCGATGAGCAGCACCACGGAGAACGCCATCTGTGAAACGGCAAGCATGTCGCGGAATCGCTGGCGCGATCGTCCGACGGTGCCCGTGCGGCCGCCTTCCTTCAGCGCCCTGTTGACATCGGGACGCGAAAACTCCAGCGCGGGCGCGAGACCGAACACGACGCCCGTGGCGATCGTCAGGACAAGCGTGAACAGCAGAACGCCGCCATCCACACCCGCGGCATCGATGCGGGGGATTCCCGCCGGAGACGCCGCTACAAGCGCCCGGACTCCGGCATAGGCCAGCCCCGTTCCCACGAGGCCGCCGATCACCGCAAGCACCACGCTCTCCGTCACGAGCTGCCGCAGGATCCGTTGACGCGATGCGCCCAGTGCAGCGCGAACCGCCAGCTCGCGATGTCGCTCGTCGGATCGAGCCAGCGTGAGATTCGCGACATTCGCGCACGCGATGAGCAGGATGACACCGACGGCGCCGAACAGCACCCAGAGCGCATAGCGGATCTCCCCGAGGACGAGGCGCTGGACTGGCACCGCCGAGCGGTTGCCGAGGTCGCGGTTGCTCCAGTGGCCCTCGGTAAACCACCGCTCCTCGAGTACCCGCATGGACGCGGTCGCGACCCCAACATCCGCGCCGTCATGCAGTCTCGCGAAACCGAGCAGGCCGTGGTTTCCCCACGCCGCAAGTCCGGGTGCGCTGAGATCCAGCGGCAGCCACAACTCCGACGGACGGTCGTCCGCGAAATCGAGTGGAAGCCGGAACGACGGGGGCATGACGCCGATGACCGTGCGCGCCGTGCCGTTGACCTCGATCGATTGTCCGATGATGTCGCTGCGAGCGCCAAAACGCCGCGTCCACAACGCATGCCCGAGGACCACCTGGTCGGCAATAGCTGCAGCGGAATCCGATGGGAGGAACGCGCGCCCGGCGACCGCAGTCACGCGGAGTGTCGCGAAAAGGTTGGGGGACACCGCGGCCGCGATGACCCGTTCCGGTTCCTGGCCGCCGGTCAGGTTCGCGGCGGTGGCGGAATACGCCGCGACGGCGCTGAACGCAGGTACCTCCCGCGCATAGCTCGCTACTTCAGGCGCGGACAACCAGGTGGTTTCGATGTTGTTCGCGTCCTGGCGCCAGAGCATCACCAGTCGTCCCGGCTCTCCATAGGGAAGCGGGCGGAGAAGAACGGCCCGTACCAACGTGAAAATGGCTGTGTTGGCGCCGATGCCGAGTGCGAGGGTCAGAATAGCAATCGTCGCAAATGCGGGTGCACGCAGCACGCGTCGAACGGCCAGCCGGACGTCATTGGCAAAGCGGTCCATCTGTATCCTGGTGATTGAGGGCGTATCTTGGACAACGGCCGCGCCCGCCGGGTTGAAAAAACGGCGACGTGAAACGTTGCTGCATGACCGCCAGACAGTCCTTTCAGAAGAATGCTGACCTTCCTGAAACTCCTCCGGTCGCTCGTCAAAACGCTGCATTCCGACGGTTCACCAGCGCAGATCGCCGTTGGTGTCGCCCTCGGCGCTGCGCTTGGCCTGACGCCGATCATGAACGTGCACAATCTGGTGGTGATCGTCCTGCTGGCCGTGCTGAACGTGTCGTTCGCCGCCGGATTGCTCGCGTGGGCGGTGTTCGTGCCCGTGGGGTTCATGCTCGACCCGCTCTTCGACCGGCTTGGTCGATCCCTGCTCGTGGATACGCCGTCGCTCCGTCCCCTGTGGACCGCCTGGGACAATATTCCGGGGTTGGCGCTCACGAACTTCAACAACACCGTGGTGCTGGGAAGCGTCGTGTTCTGGATCGCGCTGTTCGTGCCGATCTACTTCGTGGCGCGCGTCGGCGTCGTCCGGTATCGCGCGACCATCGGAGAGCGCGTGAAGAATTCCCGCTACTTCCAGCTGCTCCAAGCCTCACAACTTTATAATGTCTACCGCTGGTTCCGTCCGTAGCGGCGACGCGTCGCCGTACACGCCGCCGGCAAGTGGCGGGGGCTCGCGTCCGCCCGAGAAACCCCGCCGCGTTCGGATCGTTCGGTGGCAGGGGATCATTCCCATCCTGGTGGTTGGCGCACTCGTTGTCGCGGGGTGGACCGTCTTCGCCGACCGGATCATGCGTGGCGCGGTGGTCGAAGCCGGATCGAAGGCGCTCGGCGCACAGCTCGACATCGACGAGTTCACGCTGAAGATCGTGGGGACCTCGCTCGAGATGCGTGGTGTGGCGCTGGCCAATCCGTTCGACAGCACCCGAAACCTGTTTGAAATCGGCCGGCTGTGGGTGGAACTGGAGCCGAAGCCGCTGCTGCAGAGGAAGCTGGTGATCAAACAGATCCAGGTGGCCGACGTGCGGTCGGGGACTCCTCGCCTGGTACCCGCGCGGCCAGTGCGCGGCAGTGGTTTTGCGCCGCGCGCCATGGCTGAAGTCCGGAAGTTCGCGTCGCAGTTCGCGGTACCGCTGCTCTCGCTGACACCGATCGACACGCTCAAGTCGCTGGTGCTCGACCCGACGCAGCTGCAGGCCGTTCGCGCCGCGATGGCGTTGGCGCAGGCCGCCGATTCCGCGAAGGAGAACGCCGAACGCGAGTTTGCTGGGCTGCGATTGCAGGAAACGCTGGATTCGTCCGCGGCCCTCATCACCAGGCTGCAGGGCACGGATGTGCGTTCACTCGGACTCGCCGGCGCGCGGACCGCAGCCTCGGATCTGCGACGGGCCATCGCGCGCGTTGATTCAGCGCGTGGACGGGTGGATGCCCTGGTCGCGAACACGCGAGCGAGCGTGGCGCA
>DASPMP010000096.1:0-19991 GCA_035626995.1 Gemmatimonadaceae bacterium | reverse complement strand
GCACGCTGTTCTTCGTGGAGGAGGTGCGTGATCCGAAGACGAAGGAGCTGACGGGTTTCCGCGTATACGGCGGCGGTTTCGGCCATGGCGTGGGAATGTCGCAGACGGGTGCGGTGGGCATGGCCGAAAAGGGCGCGACATACGACGAGATCCTGCGGCATTACTACCGCGATATCGACCTTACGCGCTGGTACTGAACCGAGAGGATGCTTAGCTCTGTCGCACGGGCGATTGGAATTCTCATCTCATATGGCTGCGCTGGGGCGACAGGTGCTTCAGCGCAGCCAGGAAGTCGGTTGCCAAGTTGCCCGTCTTATTCGGTTGACACCACTTCTTGGAAAGAATTTCCAAGTTACGCTTTCGGCTTGTCATTTCGAGCGCCTGCAGCATACGTGCGCCAGAATTGGGAGAGCGTTTCTGATTCCACGGTGGTTAGGGCTACGTACCGGCGGGGCGATTCTCCGGCATACTCCCTCACCCTTGTGAAAGCAACTGAGTCTCACATCGTGTCTGGAAACGGCCGCGGAACAGAAATGCGATGCACCCTGGCAACTGTGGCGGGTCAATTGCCGGTGTTAATCGAGTGGGAGCCGAGGTACATCCCTGGGCGGGAGGATGGGCTTCTCTTCTCCGTACACACCGCAGTGCCGACCTCTGATGGACGCGGACAAGTCGTCGTGACTGCGCTGTCAATTGACTCACTGATCCATGCGGAACAACTGGCCATTATCCGGAGTCTGAGGCTCACCCGAATGCGATGACGGCTACTGTGCGACGTCTGATATGAGGCGATCTCTTCCGGTTCCAAATACCGCTCTAGTCCAGGGACAATGTGAATCACACCATTCGTCGCTCTGAGCTGCACCGGGTTCCGTGGACAGTGAGTTAAGCTACCGCGGCCCGTTCGAAGTTGATCGGGCTCACGTTGCCGAGCGTGGAGTGCCTCCGGATTGGATTGCAGTCCCGCTCCTGCTACTTGAATCAGGAAGGCGACTTACAAGTGGTTAGACTGTCGTGCGTTTGGGAATCTGCCGCGCCCATGGCTGTATTCGGAGTTGCAGCCTCTAGGTGACAGCAGCGGCCCTCAAGACCGGGCACTCTGTAGTCTTTATGCCGAAAGTGTCTTGGCCTTCTCGTTCCTACCAGTGTGTGTCGGACAGCACAGCCGATGAATGTGCCGACGTCCATGCTGTGGCTGATTGCAGCAAGCGATCGTTGATGGCATCGCTACGCCGTGACTGCCTTGGTTACTGATGTTCGCGGGGACGGATCTTCAACGGGCGAAAAGGCAATGTCGAACACCGCCCTGCGCGATCTTCCGGGCGAAACTTGGTCAAGAACCAAGACGCGGCCCATGCGCTCAACGCCTGGGCGCAGTCGCAAGGCTGGAGTTCCACCTAAAAGGCCCGACGCGTTTCGCCCCCGGGAGGGCGGTGCGAGGGTCCCGATTCGCGGTTGCGAGATCCTGAAATTCAGGACGAAGGCCGATATCGTGGATACCGGTTCCACTCTTTGACGAGCTGCTGGTTGGTGAAGACGCTGCGTTGCGGCAGAGGCGCACGAACTCGTCGACGTTGGGAATGTCGGTGACGAGGTTCTGAACGACGCCGAGGGTTGTGGCTACGGCCGTGTAGCTCCTGCCCCCGGTGCCGATTTCCCGGCACTGACGGCGTAGTATCGATGATGGCTGAGTCGGCCACGACAGCCACCATTCGGCGTGGTCACTTGCACTTTCGCGCCGAGGCCGAGCACCATATGGGCATGCCTTCACTCCACCTACCGCGTCCGTGGACCGAGCAGGAGTTCTACTCCGCGCGCGACGCGGCGCCGTACGGCGAGCGCTGGGAGCTCGTGGACGGCGAGGTGCTGGTGACGCCGTCGCCCCACTGGGTGCACCAGGATATCGTCGGGCGGCTGCACTTGCTGATGGCGCCCTACCTGCAGGCGCACCCGGTTGGACGGGTGTTCCTCTCACCGTTGGACGTCAGGCTGGAGCCTGGGCTGGTTCTGCAACCCGACCTGCTCGTGGTCCCGCTCGATGAGCTCAAGCGACGCGCTGACGTGGTCCGTCGGCTTCTGCTCGCCATCGAGGTCGTCTCACCTGGCTCGGCGCGCCACGACCGGGTGACCAAGCGGCCGCGCTACCAGCGCCATCATGTCCCCGAGTACTGGGTCATCGACGATTCGTCGCAGACCGTCGAACGCTGGACGCCCGACGATGCGCGGCCCGAGTTGATCGCCGACAGGCTGGTCTGGCATCCAGCCGGAGCAGATGCACCGCTGGTCATCGACCTGCCGGCCTTCTTCGCCGCCGTTCTGCCGCCTGAGTAGGTCCGTTGGTGTTATTTCCATCGGGGTGTGGATGAGTCGTGCCTCAAGATCGAGCCCCACGGCGGGTGATCTCTTCCACTGAACTATGCATACTTCGCGGTGTTAGTAACACATATGCCGAAAATGTTTCTCAACCTGAGGGTGGTCGGCTCTGCCACCTTGGCGTTGCTGCTGGTCGAGGGGCGGTTGGAAGCGCAGACTGCCTGCCGTGCTGCCGACGATCGAAGCGCTGCGATGGTGCTAGCCCTGAAGCGTCTTATGACTTCGGTCGACACCGCTGTTGTCGCGACACGACTGAGTCTTTCACTACCAACGGTTGACCAGGACTCCGTCTACCTCATTGCAAACGAAAGTGTGTGCGCCCAGATGGCTGCAGTCTACGGCGCCGCGATCAGTGTACCCCGTCCGGACAATGCGACCCCGTCGGGGCGCGTATACGTTGCGAAGGTTGGCAGCGTCTATGTGGTCATGGATCCGGCAGTACAAAAGGGCGAGTGGCAAGTCAAGATGGTTATCAATAGTTCCGGCAGCATCCTGGCGCGGTACGTCTCCTAGCACGGCACCCGTACAGAGGTCGTCTGAAAAAGTCAGACAGCATCAGGCCGAAACTGTCTTGGCCCTCTCCAGGCTGAATTGTGTGTCGGACAGCACAGCCGATGGAGTGGGCCGGAGCCGATGCTGTTGCTGACTGTAACGAGCGATCGTAGATGGCCTCCCAATCGAGCGTTGCCTGCCCGAGCGAGGGACTGCTGACGGGTCGAACGACCAGGGCACCACGAAGCATGCACAGAGTGGAGTGAAATGATGGCAAGAAGTGCTCGGGCGATCCTTTGCATGGCGCTCGTGTCGTGGCCCGCTATAGCAGCAGCGCAAACCATCCCGTGCCGGCCTGCGACCGCGCACGATACGGTGCTCACTGGCGTGCTGGTGCGAGTGGGCGTTGACCAACGATCCGCAAACGTGCGCACGAAGCTAGGCATGCAGGTCATCGACAGTACCACGGTCGCAGTCGTACGAGATTCGTTGACCTGCACTCAAGTAACGCGTGCAATGGAAGCAAGGCTGGGCCACACTCCAGGCATGACCGCCTACATAGTTGCGAAGTTTGGTTCGCTTTACGCGGCCTACGAACCGACGTTGACGGGCGGACAGAGCACTTTCTTCGTTCTTGACAGCACCTTCACCTTCCGTCGGTCCCTGGTAATTCCATAGCCGCAGGCGGGCAGCGCCGCGAAGCGGTTCAGGATCACGGCTGCGCAAAGTACTCCAGAGGATCTGGTTGATGATACAAAAAATGTGGAGCGATAGACCTGTGGGGGCCGTGCTGCTGTTTGGGTTTCTCGTTATGGCGACCCCGGCTCATGCCGGGAGTCAGGGACTCTGCCGGTCTGCGGACGACGAAGCGGCTATGCGCACCGCTGCCTTGCGTAGGATGCTGACGAGCTCGGAGTCGAGGTGGGTAGCCACCCGCAACGCCTATCAACTTCCAGCGCCGCCGGATACGGCGATCTCGGTTGTTGCTGACAGCGCAACTTGTCACGCCGCATCGCGAGCTCATAACGCAGCTTTGCCATTGGAGGCGAGGGTGAGCAATCGCCCGGTGTACGTTGTGAAAGTGGGATCGTCCCGCTACGTCGTCTGGGACAGACGTGCCTCGGACGGGTTGGCAGACGAGTATGAGATCGTTGTCGTTTTTGACGCCGCCTGGTCGCCACTTGAAAAGTTCGCGACCTGACGACGATCTCTCGGTCGTGAGTTGGCGCATGTGGATACCTTCCGATGCGACGGAATTCCGCTGATGTCTGGAGCGCGATCTGTATAATTCCCAAATAGCAATGGCGAGATTGCTACTGGTCCTGCTTGGGATAGCCGCTTGCGCCGCTGCGACGCGAGAGCCATCCGGTCCCCCGGTTGGCTCGAGGTGCAATCACTAAAGTCCGTCAATCGCGGGGAACACGTACCCTTCCAGCGCTACCTCTACCTGTTCATTCGGCCAGTGCCGTATATGCCGAGCGTGCGGGCGCGGTTCACAGAAGAGTCAGGTCACTACGTTCAGCCGTAAGCGAGCTCCGGAAACTTGCTGACGCCACATGCGGTTTCCAGCTGCGCCGCAGCGGTTAGCGCCTCTGTGCCGCGGTGGCGTCCCGGATCGAACGGAACTCCGACGTCGTCCGGTAGTTCGGCCACGCGCGGGAATTCGCCAGCCCGAGCCCCATCCGGTACAGCACGCCCACGTCCTGCGCGATCCCCTTCAGGTTCCACGTGGCATCGTACTCGTCGGCCGGCTGATGGTACCGGTCGCGCCGATACGCGGCGTCGGCAGCCTCGCCCGCGGCCACACCGCCGTTCAGGACATCCTGTCCGGTGTCGACGTACAGCATCGGCACGCCACGCTTCGCCATCGGAAAGTGGTCGGACCGGAAGAAATATCCCGCTTCCGGGTGGGGATCGCGCGCGATCACGCGCCCCTCGGATTGCAGCAGCCGCTCGATCTGGTCCTCGAGCTCCGACTGTCCATAACCAACGATGAGCAGGTCGCGCGTCGGACCGGTCGGCGCCAGCGCGTCGATGTTGAAGCCCGCGACGGTCGTCGCCAGCGGATACACGGGATTCGCCGCGTAGTACTCGGAGCCGAGCAGGCCTTTCTCCTCGGCGGTCCATGCGGCGAAAACGACCGAACGTTCCGGACGCGGACCGGCTGCGAAGACGCGCCCGAGCTCGAGCAGTGCCGCGATGCCGGTGCCGTTGTCGACGGCGCCGTTGTAGATGCTGTCACCGCGCGCATCCGGAGCGCCGACGCCGAGGTGATCCCAGTGCGCGCCGTAGAGAATCGTCTCGGTCGGATGCGTGCTGCCGGCGACACGGCCAATGACGTTGCGCGAGCGAATCGTCTGGCGTCGCACGGCATAATCCGCGGAGAAGGTCACGTCCCGCAGCTCGACGGGCTGGAACTCGCGCGTCTGCGCCTGGCGCTTGAGCGCGTCGAAGTCCTGCCCCGCGGCGCGCAGCAGCTGGACGGCGACGTCGCGCTGGATCCATCCCTCCAGTGGCGGATGCACCTCGGCGGGGTTGTCGCGCACGATGTCGAACATCGTGTTGGTATTCGAATTCTTTACTGTTGCCCAGCCGTACGACGCCGGCTCGGTTTCGTGGACCACCAGCATTCCCGCGAGCCCCTGACGCGCCGCCTCTTCATACTTATAGGTCCAGCGGCCGTAGTAGGTCATGGCCTTGCCGCCGAAGTCACCCTGGCCCGTCTCGAAGTCGGGGTCGTTGACGAGCACGATGCCGACCTTGCCACGGAGGTTCATCCCCTTGAAGTCGTCCCAGTTCCGTTCCGGGGCGCGGACGCCATAGCCGAGGAAGACGACGGGGGCGCCGGCGATGTCGACGCGATCGATGTTCTGCATCGTCGCGCGCACGGCGATCTGCTCGCCCTGGGTGAGCGACTGGCGCTGCCCGCTGACGGTGAAGGCGAGCGTCGGTTGCCCAACGATGTCGGACTGGAGCAGAGGGACTTCCTGGTACCAGCTGCCATTCGTGCCGCCGGGCTGCACGCCCGCGGCGCGGAACTGCGCCACGATGTAGTCGACCGTCTTCGTCTCGCCGGCGGTCGCGGGGCCGCGCCCGAGGAACTCGTCGGAGGCCAGCGTGCGGATGTGCGTGGCCAGGCGGGCGGCGTCGATGGTGGCGCCGGTGGCGTCAGTTGTCGCGCCCTGCGGCGTGGTTGCGCAGGCGATGAGGATGAGCGTGGCGATGCAGTAGACGGCGTGTCTCATGAACGGCTCCTTCAGGTGGCTCTGCGAAGCTGCAAGTTAAGCATAGCCGTAGCGAGCGCGGCGTACCGGTGATGACCATACGACGTCCGTGAGGGTTATTCTCATATACTGAATTCAGACCAGTGGGGAGAGACATGCACAGATTGTCCGTGGTCGCCCTGGCGTCGATCATCGCGATGGGCGGCTGTTCAGATGACCCGGTCACGGGACCGGGCGGCGACCTCATCACGCTGAGCGCATCACAGGCCGCGTCGCTCGTGGCTCGGGTGGAATCCTTCGCGGTCAGCGACCCGACCATCGGCTCCATCAGCGATACCATAGAAGTCGTGGTGAAGGCCGGCGCCGAAGCGCGGCGGATCGAGGTCACGACCGACCTCGGCGCCACGGAGTACTACGCGGTGTCGCTGCATATGCCGAATGCGCAGTCGGTTCCCGCGTCGGCGACTTTCCACTTCATCGCATTCGACGACCCGAACAACCCCACGCGATTCATCATCCTCGGCGGCTGGTCTGCGCTGGGTACGGGCAGCGACGCACCGACGGTAGTCTCGGGACCGATCGGCGGGGCGACGTCGACAAGTCTTACCGGTCACCTGTTCAGCATCTCGGGGAGCCAGGTGTCCGCATGGCACGCCAGCGCAGGAACCGTGAGTTTCGAGTCCAGTGCTAATGGCGGGGCCTGCACCGGATTCACCGGCCCGGGGACATGCGTGAAAGGCAGCATGGACGTCACGTTCAACCTTACGTCGACCGTCGCCGGCAACGGCGCAGCGGGTGAGCGCACGGCCTCGGGCAGCGCGGTGAACGTTCCGGGCATCCGTCTCACGAACTGATCGATCGTTGGTCCTGTTGGACAGCGTGAGCGACGCCCGCATCCTCCTGCTGGCCGACTCGCACCTCGGGTTCGACCTGCCGGTGCGGCCGCGCGTCGAGCGTCGTCGCCGAGGCCACGACTTCCTCGCGAACTACGCGCGTGCGCTGGCGCCCGCACTCGCGGGTGAAGTGGACATCGTTATCCATGCGGGCGATGTCTTCGACCGGTCGTCTGTCGTCCCGACGCTGGCGTACCAGGCCTTCGAGCCGCTTCGGCGTATCGCGGACATGGGTATTCCGGTCCTCATCGTCCCGGGGAATCACGAACGCTCACGCCTGCCGCACCTGCGCTTCGTGCAGCATCCAAACCTGCATGTCTTTGCGACACCGGGAACGGTCGCAGTCGAGGCGCGCGGCGTGCGGATCGCCTTCTCGGGATTTCCGTACGAGCGACACGACGTGCGTTCGCGCTTCAGCGCACTGGTCGACGAGACAAAGTGGTCGCAGCACGATGCGGACGTCAGGATACTCTGCGTCCACCACTGCATCGAAGGCGCGACCGTCGGGCCGGCCGACTACACGTTCACGACCGCGTCTGACGTCATCAGGACCCGCGACATTCCGACCGCGTTCGATGTCGTGCTTTCAGGACACATCCATCGCCACCAGGTGCTGACTACGCACCTAAACGGCCGTCCACTGCAGACGTCGGTGATCTATCCCGGCTCGATCGAACGCACCGCGCTGGCGGAGATCGGCGAGACGAAGGGCTTCATGACTCTCACGTGCGGCGCTGCCACCCCGCGCGTGCGCTGGGCATTTCACGAGTTGCCCGCTCGGCCCATGTTCCGCAGGGAGGTCACGGTGGACAGCCTGACGCCTGCCGGCCTTCGCGCGGCAGTCGACGCGATTGTGAACGAAGCGCCGAGCGATGCGGTGCTGTCCATTCGTCTCATCGGCGCGCTGACGGATGAGCAGTGGCGTGCGGTATCTGCGTCGAAGCTTCGCGCGCTGCACCCGGAGATGAATGTCGACATCCTTCCGGACCGCGCGTTCGATGCGGGCGCTCGCTATGCATCGGAGACGGACAATCCTGGGATCGTCACGGCCGTCCCGGCCGCGCAGCTGACCTTCGATTTATCGTCTGCCTGAGCGCCAGTTTGGACTTACGGCCAAGAGCTAAGGGCCAAGCGCTAACTGCCGAGGGCTGGCGGCCGAGGGCTGACGGCCGAGAGCCGAGAGCCGAGAGCCCATGCTGGACTCATCAAGAAAACCAGCTTAGTATATCCATCAAGAAAACTTGCTAGGTCCTGATGCGATATGCCCTGATCTCCGACATTCACGCCAATCGCGGGCCGTTGGTGCTGTACTTCTTCGCGATGTTCGGGCTGGCGTTCTGGCGGTCGCGGAAACTGGGGTTCAACTACGAGGCCACGGCATCACTGTCGTTCACCGCCGCCGGCAACAACTTCGAGCTGGCCATCGCGGTGGCGGTGGCGACATTCGGGATCGCCTCGGGCGAAGCGTTGGCTGCGGTCATCGGGCCATTGGTCGAGGTTCCCGTCCTCGTGGGGCTCGTCTACGTGTCCCTCTGGGCACGGCAAAAATATTTCCCGAACCCGGCCCCTTGACTCTATACCAAGGTACAGGGTCCACCTTTGGTCCACCTTCGATCATCATCACATGCGCATCGGCAAGGCTTCCAGAGAAGCAGGTGTGAACGTCCAGACCCTCCGCTACTACGAGCGGCGGGGCCTGTTGCCGAAAACGAGCCGTCTCGCGTCGGGCTACCGCGAGTACGACTCGGCGAGTGTCGCATTGGTCCGCTTCATCAAGAATGCGCAGGAGCTGGGATTCACGCTCGCCGAGATCGGTGAGCTGATCGCGCTCCGGGCCAATCGATCGCAGAGCGACGAAGACGTTCGTCAGCTGGCGACGGGAAAGATCGAGGAGATGGACCGGCGGATTCGGCAGCTCACGGAAATGAAGGACGAACTCGCCGCGCTGCTCGAGCGTTGCAGCTCGACGGCATGCAAGGACAACTGCGTCGTCATCGACGCACTCGATGACTCGAACGACCAGTGTCGGTCATCGGGCACACATTCCATCACAGGGAGACACCACCATGCTTCACATTGACGCGAGCTGCTGCGAGACCGGCGGCTGTTCCTGCGGCTGTGGCAGCGGTTGCTGCGGCGAGGAGTAGTCAAATACTGCAAGGAGCTTAGGGCCAAGTGCTGACGGCCAGGTGCTGACTGCCAAGAGCTTACTACCAGGAGCTAACTGCCAAGAGCTGACTACCAAGAGCTGACTACCAAGAGCTGACTACCAGGAGCTTGAGGCCAACAGCTTAACGCCATGAGCTTAACGCCATGAGCTCAGGAACGAACCAATTTCCGTTGGCGGTCAGGCAGCCAGCCCATCAGTACTTGGCCGTCAGCACTTGGCCGTCAGCAGTTGGCAGTAAGCGGTTGGCTCTTAGCTCTTGGCCGTAAGCCCTTGGCAGTAAGCTCTTGGCAGTATGCTCCTGGCCGTTACTCAGTATGCTTTCGGCTGCCCATCATGTCGCGGATCGGCGACCGCAACCCACACGCCGCCCCGACGCGCAATCAGGTATAACCGCGCATATCCCGCCGACTCGGCGACGGGCTGGTATCCCATCGCGCGCACCTCGCGCAGCAGTTCGGGTGAGAATCCATGCTCCAGCTGCACGCGCGGGTTTGCCGCCGACGTGAAGATTCTCGGGATCCGCACCGCATCCAGCGGATCGAGGCCGTAGTCGAGCACGTACACCATCACCTGCAGGATCTCCGTCGGGATGCGCCCCGCGCCCGGCGCACCGATCACGACTTCCACGTCGCTGCCGCGCAGCACGATGGTCGGTGCGATGGTCGTGTTGCGAATGCGCCACTGGCTGCGACTCGGCGCGCCGATGTTCCGTTCGGTGAAACGGAATCCCGAATTGTTGAGGATGAATCCTTCCACCATTCCGCCAGAGCCCCAGGCGCTGCTGTTCGTGACGGTCAACGCCACAGCGTTGCCAGCCTTGTCCACGACTGACAGGTGCGTCGTCTCGCCCCCCTCCATCTGCTCGGTTACGTCTTCTGGATTCTGCTGGCCGCCCGTGACCGCGGGCAACGGAACAGCCGCAGGGTAGGGCTCGTGACGGCGGCACTCGGCCGGTGGAGCGACAGTGTCGAACTCCGCCGGGTCAGCGGCAGTAACCGTGGCAGCGGCCTTGCCGGTGCCCACGACGCCAGTGCGTGACGCGGCGAACTGCGATGATGTGAGTCCATTCGCGGGAACGGCAACCCAGTTCGGGTCCGCGTTGAAGCGCTGCTGGGATTGACCCGCGCGAAGCGCCGACGCGAGCACGTCGAACGCGCGGGCCGACTGCGTCGGGAGCCCAAGCGACCGCAGGTTGAACGGCTCGAGCAACTCAAGGGCGTGAAGGATCTGGAGCCCCGTCTGCGGTGGCGGCGCCGAGAGCACCGTGTAGCCGCGATACGCCGTGCAGAGGGGACGCTTCCACTGCGGCGCGTAGCTCGCGAGATCGGACAGGCGGAGGGGATGACCTCCCGCGTTGAGCGCCGAAACGAGTGCTGCCGCCGTCGGCCCTTCGTAGAACCCCTTGCGCCCAGCGTCCGAGATTCGCCGGAGACTGGCGGCGAGTGCCGGGTTTTTCACGACTTCTCCGGGGCCGATCGGCTTTCCGCCGGGGAAGAAGAACGCCGTCGCCGTAGGGAATGGCTTCATCCGCTCGGCGCCCCTGGCGATGAAGTCGGCGAGGACCTGCCCGACCGGAAACCCCTCCTCCGCGAGACGAATTGCCGGCGCCATCACCTGGGCGCGCGTGAGCGTTCCATAACGCTCGTGGAGGGCCAGCAGGCCGGCCACAGCGCCCGGCACTCCGACGACGCGCAGGTCTCCGGGCGGGGTGGTTCCGCCTTCTTCATTTTGTGCTGCAGCAGTCGGTGTTCCGGCTGCAGGGACCGGCGTCGCAAGCGACGGATGACCGCGCCAGGCGTCGACCGGCTGCGCCGCGTAGAAATCGAGATACGCGGGCTTTCCCTCCTGCTTCATATATATGGTCGCGGAGCCGCTCCCTCCCAACCCGGACATCTGCGGTTCGACGACGCCGATGGCGAACGCGGTCGCGACGGCCGCGTCCACGGCGTTGCCGCCGGCGCGCAGCATCGAAAGACCGGCCTCGCTCGCAAGACCGTTGGCCGAGCTGACCGCCCCATTTCTTCCCGCTGCGCGCTTGCCTGCATCGGCGGGCGACGGTTCCCCTTGTGCCGGCAGCTCAGACGCGATTGTGACGAAGACGACTGCGCACGTGGTGAAGCGCCGGATAAACGAAGGGCTACGTGTGGCTCGCCGCCTGTTCATGCTCGAACGTCCGAGTAGTAGTGGTTGATGCATCTGGTAATTACGCGATCGACGAGGGCATGTGCTTCCTCGCGCCGCATCGGATCGCGCATTGCACGAAATATCGGACCATCTTCGACCACCGCAATCCGCTTGACCTCGATGATCACGCGTTCGACGCGCCAGCCGAGGGTCCGGGCGGCGTCCACGTAGGCACAGGCGGCGTCAATCAGTCGGTGCTCATCGATGATCGGTGCCACGAACGCGGCCCGAAGCTGCGCAGTGCAATCGGCCAATGCGCCAGACAGTTGTCCTGTCACGTCTGAAGACCCTTGTCGGGGAAGTGCAGTGGGATCGTTACGCGCCTGGAACGCGCAGACAGCGAAGATGTACGGCCGGTGCACAGACGATGCAAGAGGGCAGGAACTCCACGAGACAAATCTGTCGGACGCTCGGCGCCATGTGCGCGAGGCGACATCACCCGAGGGCTCGCTCCCAGGACGCGATGCTGCCCGCTCGGCAGCGAAACACCGGATGGCAGGCGGGGTTCTCGATCGAGCGCAGGCGACGGTACAGCTCCGGACTCCGGACGGACAACTTGCGCAGCAGATGCTGCCATTCGTACGCGAGCTGGCCGCGAGTTACGGGAATCGGTGCGATTGGTCGCACAGGTCCGATCTTCGTAGCGTCGAATGCGTATCCGCGCGCGACCGCTTCGGCATGAACAGCGGCCAGGTACGCGTTGATCGCGTCGCGTGGCGACTCATGGGCGACGAATCGTTCGAGCTGCGGGTGCTTCGTATAGCCTTTCGTGGTGCCGTGCAGCACCGCACGCGCGAGCAACGCCTCGCGCCAGAGTGCGACGAGGCCACGCGCGTCGAGATAGCGGGGGTGAAGTGACCATAGTCGCATGGGAGAGCTTACTGCCAAGGGCTTACTGCCAAGGGCTTACTGCCAAGGGCTTACTGCCCAGAGCTACCGGCCAAACGCTTACTGCCAAAGGCAGTACCCATATCAAGCACGATTCAACTGTTCCGAAAAATACTGGCGCAGCACCTCGGGCTCTGCCTTCGGGTCCGCAACGGCGACGTAGCCGTCGGGCCGGATCAGGTACACGGCGCGCTCCTGCAGACCTGCGGCGCGCATCCGCGATTGCCATGCAAAGACATGAAGTCGCAGTCCGAGCGCCGTGCACACGTCCGGAATACCGTCGCCCGGCGATCCGTAGACGTGAACCTGCCACGCGAGCGAGGTGAGCGGCGCAAAGTTGTCCTGTCCCTCGGCCAACTCCACCCACGGCAGTCGATCACCGCCGTGAACGGTGCCGGCCTTGCCGACACTGAGCCGGCTCTGCTGATAGCTGACGCCGATCTGCGACAACGTGCGGAACATGAAGCGCCGTGTCGCGCCAATCGTGAAGAGGATTGGGGCGATGCGGGGAACGATCCGGGTCCGCACGAAGCGCGCGAGCGGCCCTCGACTCGTGACAATCGTGAACGCGCGGTCGGTCGTGTCCACCAACCGGCGGGCGAAAGCGATCCGCTCGGGCTCGTAGGTGTCGAGCAGGCGCTCGTTCGTCGCGCCTTTCAACACCGCGGCGAGCTTCCACGCAAGGTTCACCGCATCGCCAATTCCCGTGTTCATTCCCTGGCCGCCGACCGGGCTGTGGACGTGCGCAGCGTCGCCAAGGAGGAACGCACGCCCCTCTCGGAACCGGTCGGCCACGCGATGGTGGACGCGATAGGTCGAGAACCAGTTCACCTTTGCGATCTTGAGTGCGAGGTGCTCGATGGCCTTGCCTCGTACGGTCTCCAGCGTGAGCGCGCGGTCTCCCGGCGCGGCATCGCTGACATTTCCCACGAGACGCAAGCGCCCCGCTCCCTTCAGTGGAAACACCAGGACGAAATCGGCGTCCTCGAGATCGACGTGAAGCTGTCCGTCGGTCACCGGCCCCGTTGCTTCCACGTCCGCGACATAGAACAGTCCAGAGTATGTCCCACCCGGGAAGCCGGCGTGGATCTGCTCCCGCACAACCGAGGACGCACCGTCACACCCCGCGAGATAGGCCGCGTGACAAATCTCCTGCGTCCCATCGGCGCGCCGCAGCGTAGCGGTAACACTGTCCGAGTCCTGCGTGAACCCGATTAGCTCCGTACGTCGCTCGACCCGCACGCCGAGCACTTGCAACTGCTCGACGAGCAGGCGTTCGTGAGCGTCCTGCGGAAATACCAGGGCGAACGGGTAGGGGCTGAGCCCTTCACCGAAACGGGACAACGGCACGCTCGTGGCGCGCCGGCCGTGCACCCAGAGGTTGGCTGTCTCGACTTTCACTCCGCCCGCGACGACTGCGTCGGCCAATCCAGTCTGGTGATAGAACTCGAGGGTGCGCGCCTGAACGGCGAGGGCCCGCGACGTCGTGCCCGGCTCCGGGGCCTTGTCGATCACGCGCACCCGGACGCCAAGCCGCGTCAGGAATAGCGCGAGCACCAACCCTGTCGGACCGCCACCGACGATCAGGACGAGGGAGTTGTTCATTGGTACAGAATAGCAGGGCACAAAGAGCTAAGGGCCAAGAGCTAAGGGCCAAGAGCTAAGGGCCAACTGCTGAGCGCCGTTGGCAGTAAGCGTTTGGCCTTAAGCATTTGGTAGTCAGCGTGTGGCAGTAAGCTCTTGGCAGTAAGCCCTTGGCCGTAAGCCATTGGCCGTAAGCCATTGGCCGTAAGCCCTTGGCAGTAAGCTCTTGGCCGTAAGCACTTGGTAGTAAGCACTTGGCCGTAAGCACTTGGTAGTATGACCTTGGCCGTAAGACCTCAATCCGCGCGCAATACGCATGCAGGATCCGCCCGTGTCGCGCGCAGCGCCGGGATCAGGCTCGCGCACATGGCGACCGCAAGCAGCGTGGCCCCGACGATCAGGAAGACAGAGGCATCCGTCGCCGACGTCCGATAGAGCAGCGGTTGCAACCACCGGGCGCCGAGCAACGACAGCGCAGTGCCCGTAACGATGCCAGCGATGGCAATTCGCACACCTTCTCTCAGCACGAGGCCGGCAACATTTCCCGGGCGTGCACCGAGCGCCATGCGGATGCCCATTTCCTGCTGGCGCTGCGCGACGGTATATGCAATTACGCCGTACAGCCCCACCGCCGCGACGATGAGCGCGAGTGCGCCGAAGGCGACGAACATTGCGGCGCCCATACGCCACGAGCGCCGGTCTCTGGCGTCCAGGTCAGCGAGCGTCTCCGCGTACGCGAAGCCCAGGCCGGGGAGCACAGCCTGCACGGTCTGGCGAATGCTTTCTATAGAATGCGCCGCGTCACCGCGCGTTCGGATCAGCAGCAGCGATGCGCCGAGTCGCAGTTGCTCTTCCGCCAGGTAATACCGGAACGGATAATCCGTCGTCAGGCTGTTCACCGCGTCCGTCGCCACGCCGACGACGGTGGTGCAGGGCATGGTATCCGGCTTCACGGGGAAGAAGCCGACGCGCATGCACTGGCCGATCGCGTCGCGCCCAGGCCAGAGCGCGCGTGCCATCGCGTCGCTCACGACGGCAACGCGCGGTGCATTCGCGTGATCCGTTGCGGAAATCCCGCGGCCGCGGATGATCGGCGTGCCGATGACGTCGAAGTAGCCCGGACCCACCGACTGGTAGGTGAATCGGCCGAGGGCCGCTACCGAGTCGATGCCGGGAACGACGAGCCCCGTCGTCGACGTCCCATGTCGCGGTGTCGTGGTGCTCCAGACCGCACTCACGACCGCCGGATGTGACAGCGCTGCCTCGAGCGCCCGCGTCCGCAATGCGCGCCGGCCGTCCGCGGCCAGACTCGCACCGCGATTCTCGAGATAGATGTAGCCGATCGGCGCGACATCGTAGCCCAGCGCGACATTGCCCGCGCGTGACAGGCTGAGGACGAACAGCGCCGCGCCGACGAGCAACACGACGGACAGGGCGCCTTGCGTCACGAGGAGCAGCGAACGGAGGCGTGACCGCTGGAACGTCCCCTCGCGCGCGCCGCTCTTCAGCGCGGACGCGGGGTCCACCCGACGCGCGAACACGGTGGGTGCGAGCGCCGTCAGGATCCCCGCCACTACAGCGATAGCCGTCGCGACCCCCAGCGTTCGCCAGTCGATGCTCGTGTCGGTCGAATACGGGACGAACAGCCGTTGAATGGCCGCTCCACCCCATTGGGCCGTCAGCATTCCCACGACACAACCGATCGACGCGAGGACGAGACTCTCCGTCACCGACTGCGCTGCGAGGCGCGCGCGGCTGACACCGAGCGCGACGCGCAATGCGGTCTCACGCCGCCGCCGGAGTGCGCGCGACAGGAACAGGTTGGCGACGTTGGCGCATGCGATCAGCAATACGATGACCGCGACGCCGGTCACCCAGAGCAGCGTGCGTGATTCGAGTCCGGGATCGGGACCGGCCAGTGTCTTGACCGGTCCGAGTATCGCGCGAGGATTGGCGCGTTCGACCTGGACGTAGGTGGGATGGACGACGCGCGCCGCCACGCGGCTGCGCGCGAACGCTGCGGTGAGTTCCGCCTGCGCGGCGTCCACTGCGACACCGGGCTTGACGCGGACGAGCATCTGCGTCCAGTCCCAGTTGTAGCGCTCGAAGTAGTCGGTGCGCGAACCGCCGCCTTCGTTGAACCCGTACGCCGTGATCGGCACCCAGACCGACGGATCCATCCCGGACGACACGCCGATGAAGTTCTCCGGTGCGACACCGACGATGGTATACGACGCGTCGCCGACCTGAAGCGGTTCGCCGATCACGTCGCGTTTCCCGAGTGTCGTACGCCAGAAGGCATCGCTCACCACGGCGACGTTGGCGCCTTTTGGAACCGCGGTTTCCTCCGGAAGGAAGAAGCGGCCGAGCTGTGGGCGCATGGCGAAGAACGCGAAGTAGCCGTCGCCGACCCCAATCACCTTGCTGACGCGTGCACCTTCCCGCACGCCGACCGCGTGCCGCGCTTCCACAAATGCGGCAGTCGCAGCGAACGACGTCGTCCACTGCACGAAGTCGCGATAGCGCGCGTACGGAAACTCGACGCTCGTATTCACGCGTTCGCGACCCGTGGTCTGCAGGTAGACGCGAAACGTCGAGCCGGGATCCCGGAGATACGGATGTGGCCGGAACATGAGCCGGTCGACGACGCCGAACATTGCGGCATTGGCGCCGATCCCGAGCCCCAGCGTCAGCACCACAGTCGCCGTGAATCCTGGTGAGCGTCGCAATCCGCGGAGCGCGTACCGCACATCCTGCTGGAGTCGGTCCAGCCAGGGGAGCGACCATCGCTCCCGCGACTCCTCGATCACGCGGGTGACGTTGCCGAGCTGTCGACGGGCCGCGACGGGCGCGACGTCAGTCGGCGTCCCTGTTGCGCGTGCGTCGCGCTCCAGGGACTCGCGGTGGAACCGCAGCTCCTCGGCCAGCTCGTCCTCCAGCCGATCGCGGCGCACCCAGTCGCGCAGGCGGTTCAGCAGCTCGCGCGCGCTCATCGGGTTTTCATCACGCGCGCGATGGCGTCCAGCATTTCTGCGAAACCGGCTTGCTCCTCGCCGAGCGCACGGCGTCCGGAGGTGGTAAGCGTGTAGTATCGGGCGCGCTGGTTGTTTGGCGTCTGGCCCCAGGCTGCCTTGATGAATCCCTTCTGCCGCAAGCGTTGCAGGGCGGGGTACAGTGAGCCTTCCTCGACCCGCAGCACATCATTGGACAACCGCTGGATGTGCTGCGCGATTCCGTAACCGTGCATTGGCTGCACGGTGAGGGTCTTGAGGACCAGCATATCCAGGGTGCCGGGGAGCAGCTCGCGTTTGCCGGAAGAACTCGCCAATATCGTCGCGACCGATGTGAAGGGATAGATAATCTATGTCTTCATATCGGGCAATGCGCAATGGGAGGGGCTTATCCAGGTGCTAGAGGCCAACTGCTAAAGGCCAAGTGCTAAGGGCCAAAGGCTAACCGCCAAGAGCTGACGGCCAACTGCTATAGGCCAAGTGCTAGGGGCCAAGTGCTGACGGCCAAGTGCTGACGGCCAAGTGCTGACGGCCAAGTGCTGACGGCCAAGTGCTGACGGCCAAGCACGAGTTCTGTCGTTGATGGCGATGCGCTCTTGGCAGTCAGCCGTTGGCAGTCAGCCGTTGGCAGTCAGCTCTTGGCAGTCAGCTCTTGGCAGTCAGCCGTTGGCAGTAAGCCATTGGCAGCAAGCTCCTGGTAGTCAGCTCTTGGCAGTAAATTCGTTCCCTCAGTCAGTTTTCAATGCCGTGATCGGATCGACGCGCGCCGCGCGCATCGCGGGACGGAGCGCCGCAACGATCGCGGTCGCCATGCATACCGCCGCCGCGGCTCCGAGCGTCCATGGATCACCGGGGTCCACGCCGAACAGCAGCGCACTCATGGCTCGCGCCGCGAGGTACGCGCCGAACACGCCCGGCACCACGCCGAACAGCGCCATGCGCGTCGCGTCACCGACGACCATTCCGGCCACCGAACGCGGCTCGGCGCCCAGGGCCAGGCGAACGCCAATCTCGCGGCCGCGCTGCGCGACGGTGAAGGCCAGCAGCCCGTGAATGCCGACGGCGCACAGCAGCAGCGCCAGTACGGCCAGCGCGCCGAGGATGCGGATCTGCGCGTTGCGCGTGGCGAACTGACCGTCAAGGACGTCCGCCATCATGCGCACGTCCGCGATGGGTTGCTCGGCGTCTGCGCGCCGCACGGCCTCACGCACCGCGGGCACGATCGAGAGCCCCTGGGTCGGCGCGCGGATCACGAGGTCCTTGGGGACGTACAGCCCTCCGAGTCCGCCCTCCGGGGGCTGCCGCGCCGGGATGTACACCTGGGGCTCGTTGGTGCGCTCGAGTCCCCGCGTCTTCACGTCGCCCACGACACCCACGACGGTGCGCAGCTGATCACGCACGATGAAGGTCTTTCCAAGTCCATCCTCGCCCGGCCAGTACTCCTGCACGAACGATTCGCTCACCACGGCGACGAGCTGACGATCGGGGGTGTCGGCATCCTCGAGGTCACGTCCGCGGCGCAACGGAATGCCGAGCGCGCCGAAGTACTGCGCGGACGCCAGCCGGAACGCCACCCCCTGTCGACGGGACGGCACGACGGGGCGGCCCGGAATCTCGATGCCGGCGATCCCGCCCCACAGCACCATGGGGACGCCGCTGACATATGCGGCCTGCTCGACTCCCGGCAGCGCACGCACGTCGTTGAGTACACGGTCGTAGAACTGCGCGCGCGGTTCGGGCTCCGCGTACTTCGGGACCGGAAGCGTGGTGCGCATGGTCACCACGCCATCGGGCTTGAATCCGGGATCAACCGCCTGCACGCGTGAGATTGCGCGGATGAACAGTCCCGAAGAGATCAGCAGCATCACCGACACCGCAATTTCCACGGCGACGAGCACCGCGCGCAGCCGCTGCCGTCCGGCGCCGGCGCGCGTGCCTTCGCGCAGTGCGCTGAATCCGGTGGCGCCGCCAGCGCGCAGTGCCGGGATGAGCCCGAAACCAAGACCCGTCAGCGCGGTGAAGATCCCCGCGAGCGCGAGGACGCGACCGTCGAGCGTGGGCGCCTCTGCGAGTGGCAACCCCTGCGGCACCACCATCTGCAGGAGCGGCATCGCCAGCGCCGCGGCGCCGACTCCCGCCAGACCGCCGAGCAGCGCGAGGATCACGCTCTCCGTGAGCATCTGACGCACCAGCCGATCGCGTCCGGCGCCGAGTGCTGCGCGCACGGCCAGCTCGCGCTCACGCGCCGCGGCCCGGGCGAGCAGCAGGTTGGCAAGGTTGGCGCAGGTCAGCAGCAGCATGCTGAGACTCGCGCCGCAGAGCGCCAGGATGATGAGCCGGTTCCGCGGCATCACGTAGTCCTGCTGGCGGAAGAAGCTGAATCCGGTTTCCGCCATGACGTCGGGGTAGTCGCGCTGCATCCGCGTGAAGATCGCGGCGATTTCCGCTCGCGCCTGCTCGAACGTGCTGCCCTCGCGCAGGCGTCCCACGGCATCGAGATAGTTGTTGTCACGTTGCTGGAACACCTGCGATGGCAGGGGGAGCGGCATCCACAACTGTGCCTCGTCGCTGGGAAAGCGGAACGTGGACGGCATCACGCCGATCACGGTGTACGGTGCGCCGTCGAGCTGGAGTTGCGTGCCGATAATGTTCTCGTCGCCGCCGAAGTGCGACTGCCAGAGCCCGTAACTCAGGACGACGGTGTTTGCCTCTGTCGTTGGGGGCTCGGCAGGCGGTGTGTTCTCGAAGGCGCGACCGCGGATGGGAGCGACCCCAAGAACGTGGAGCAGCGACGGTGTGACGAGGGCGCCATTGATGCGGATCGGTTCTCCGCGTCCCACGAGGTTGGCGGAGAGACCGGTGAAGGCGCCCCATGACTCGACCGAGGTGGTGACTCCGTTCGCGACGTCACGATAGTTGGCCGGCGACAACTGGTTCATGCATCCCCAGCCACCACCGTCCTTGGGTCCCTCGCACAAGCGTACCAGCCTGTCAGGATTCTTGAAGGGCAGCGGACGCAATAGCACGAAGTCGGCGACGGAGAACGTTGCCGTGTTCGCGCCGACACCCAGTGCGGTGACGAGAATGGCCGCGATGGCGAACCCGCGCGCATTCCGGAGCGTGCGAGCCGTATACGCCAGGTCCTGCCGGAAAATGTCCCAGTGCGCGGCGA
>DASPMP010000095.1:0-22870 GCA_035626995.1 Gemmatimonadaceae bacterium | reverse complement strand
GGCCCTTGTTGACGTACAGCTCCATGGTGACGTCGCGGTCGTCCTGCAACGTGAACAGATGCTGGGCCGGGTTCACGACCCGAACGCCAGCCACGCTCTGCTGGATGTCGGCGGCGGTCACGGGACCGGCCTCGCCCTTGGTGACGCGGAGGACGACGTCCTCGACACCTTCGTCCAGGCTGAGGGTCAGCGCCTTGAGGTTCCCGATGATCTGGTGAACATCTTCGACGACGCCGGGAATCGTCTGGTGCTCATGCACCACGCCATCGATGCGGAAGCCCCAGACCGCGGAGCCGCGCAGCGAGGACAACAGCATGCGACGCATCGCATTGCCGAGGGTATGGCCAAAGCCGCGCTCGAGCGGCTGCAGGCGGAACTCGGCGACGTTCGGGTTGTCGTCGCGCTTGGTGGACTCGACGAGTTGCGGACGTACGAGTCCGCGGAGATCGATAGTTGGCATTGATGATATGGGGTCTTGCCGGTAGCCCGGCATCGCCCTGCCCCGCCCTTCACGCGCGGCAGGCTCGAATGGGAGTGAAGGTCCCGACCAATGAACTACAGCTTGTCTGCTTGTCGGCTTCTCCGCCGTCAGGCAAGCTGACAAGCTGAGAAGCCGAAAAGCGTCTTGTTACACGCGCCGTCTTTTCGGCGGCCGGCAGCCGTTGTGCGGAATCGGCGTGACATCCTTGATGGACTTCACCTGAAGTCCTGCCGACGCCAGCGCCTGGATCGCGGACTCGCGTCCGCTGCCCGGACCCTGCACCCGCACATGCACGCGCTTCACGCCCGCGCTCAGCGCCTCGCGCGCTGCCTGCTCGGCGGCGACGGTGGCGGCGAAGGGCGTGCTCTTCTTGGAACCCTTGAAGCCCGCCTTGCCGGAGGACCCCCAGGATACGGTGTTGCCGTGCATGTCCGTAATGGTCACGGTCGTATTGTTGAACGTGGCGCTGACATGGGCGATGCCTTCCGGCTCGACCGCGCGCTTCGTCTTCTTTCCGGTTGCCATTACTTGGTCACCTTCTTCTTGCCGGCGATCGCGCGGCGTGGTCCCTTCTTGGTGCGGGCGTTGGTGTGCGTCCGCTGGCCGCGCACCGGCAGGCCGCGGCGATGCCGGATGCCCCGATACGAGCCGATGTCCATCAGTCGCTTGATGTTCATGGCGACTTCGGTACGCAGCGCGCCCTCGACCTTGTAATCGCGCTCGATCACCTGGCGCAGACGGTTCACGTCGGCGTCTGAGAGTTCGCGAATACGCAGTTCAGGCGAGATGCCCGCCTTCTGGAGGATGTCCGCTGCGTTGTGGCGGCCGATGCCGTAGATGTACGTCAGGCCGATCTCGACCTTCTTGTCGCGTGGAAGATCCACGCCGGAAATGCGTGCCATTGATGATTAGCCTTGCCGCTGCTTGTGCTTGGGGTTGCGCTTGCAAATGACTCGCGTCACGCCGTTGCGCTTGACCACTTTGCAGTGCTCGCAGATCGGCTTCACGCTGGTGCGAACTTTCACGACAAACCTCTTTGGTGCGTGCGGATTCGGGAACAGCCCGTTTCTAAGACAGACTCTAACGATAGCCGCGGCTTCTACTTATGACAAGTCCGCGAGTACGTGTTCCATCGCGTCCGCCGGCGATTTCGCGGCGGTCACGGCCCTGCCAATAACCACGTAGCGTGCGCCGGCTTCCGCCGCCTGTCTCGGCGTGACCACGCGCGCCTGATCATGGGCGGCGCCCTCCGCGAGGCGTACTCCCGGAACCAGGGTCGCGAGCCGGTTCCCGTGGACTTCGCGAACACGTGCGGCTTCGAGTCCACTGCATACGATCCCATGGGCCCCTGCGTCGGCCGCAAGTCCAGCCAAACGAACGACTTCCGCGTCGACCCTCGGAATCTCTCGACCCCATGCGTCTGCAAGGGCGTTGCGGTCGAGGGACGTCAGCACGGTCACCACCAAAACCTTGCATTCCCCAGCGGAAGCGGCCTCTTCCACCGCTGCCCTCACCATCGCCGTCCCCCCTGACGCATGCACCGTCAGCAGGCGAACCCCCAGGCGTGCGGCACTTCGGACCGACCCGCGCACGGTATTCGGGATGTCGTGGAACTTCAGGTCGAGGAATACATCGGCTCCCCGTGCCTGCAGCTCCGCCACGATTGCGGGACCCTCCGCGGTAAACAACTCGCTGCCGACCTTGTAAAAGCGGCATCGCTCGCCGAGAACACCCACCATACCCAGCGCGTCCGCTGCCGTGGCGGAGTCCAGCGCGACGATCGGCGTGGGCATGCTCATGCCGGCCATTCGAGCGACCCTCGTAGCGTTGCAATCGAAGCAATCCCGTGGCGCGAACACCATGAGGCGAGGTCTTTCACGATGCGCTCCGGTGTCCTCGGGTCGCGTAACGCGCCGGTGCCAATTCCAACGAGACTCGCGCCGGCCAGGACGTACTGCAACGCGTCCGTGGCGGTCGCGACCCCACCGACGCCGATGATCGGGACATTCACAGCCCGCGACACCCGCCAGGTCGCAAGGACACCGACCGGCAGGATGGCGCGCCCGCTGATTCCACCGCTGCCGAACCCCACCGCCGGTTTTCGACGCTCGACATCGATCACCAGCCCGGGAATCGTGTTCACGACCGTGATTCCATCGGCGCCATTGTCCACCGCGATGCGCGCCGCGGCCGCAATGTCCGGCAGCGTTGGTGACAGCTTGACGAAGATCGAACGCGCTGTCGCTTCACGCGCACCACGAACAACGGCAGCAAGGCTCGAAGGGTCAGCTCCGAACTCGGTGCCGCCGTGCTTCACATTGGGACAGCTCACGTTCAGCTCGAAGCCATCCACTCCTCCCGGGTTTCGCTGCCCCGCCTCTTCGAGCCCACGTACAACGGTCGCGAATTCGTCGACGGCGAACCCGACGACATTGTAGAACTTGCGCGTGTTCGCGTGGTGCCGGGCAAGCCAGGGCAGGTGGACCTGCGACACCTCCTGCAGGCCGGGATTCGCCAGACCCACGGCGTTGATCATCCCGCCATCAAACTCAGCCACCCGCGGTTCGGGGGCGCCGTGACGTGGGGCCACACTTACGGCCTTGGTGACGAGGCCGCCGACGACGTCCAGATCCATCACATCCTCGAGCTCGCGCCCGTAGCCCGCCGTGCCCGCGGCGAGGAGGATGGGGTTCCGGAAGTGGACTGGCCCTATGGAAACGGACAGCGGAGTTCCGCCGTCAGTCATCCCTGCCGGAGGCGCCGCCGGCGCCCCCCGCTCCGATCCGCCGTTCATGACGCTCAAGGTACTCACGCGTGGCCGCTGCGATCGCTTCGGCGATGGACGTCTGCCTGGTTGGCGACGCCAGATATCGCGCTTCCTCCGCGTTGGTCCCGAATCCGACTTCGACGAGGATCGCCGGCATGAACGCCGACACCAGGACGGTGAAGCCTGCTTGCTTGACGCCGCGGTCCGGACCCGGATGGATCGTGCGGAGGCGCCGTTGCACGATCTCCGCAAAATCCGAGGATTCCCGGAGATGCTCGTTCTGCATCATGTCGCTGAGGATAAAGCTCAGCGGATCGTTCGCGGAGGCCTCCGCCGGTCGCTCGAAACGGCCGGACTCTTCTTCCATCTCCTCGACACGACGTGAGTCTTCCGTTTTGGCGACACCGAGAAAATACGTCTCGAACCCACGGGCAGCCTGGGGTTTCTTCCATCCAGGATTGGCGGCATTCACGTGAATCGAGATGAAGACGTCCCCTTCCGCATCGTTGGCGATCTTGCCACGGTCGGCGCGGGCGATGAGGGTGTCGCGGGTTCGCGTATAGACGACGTCGATTCCGTCGCGCTTGAGCGCAGCACCGACCTTCAGTGCCAGCTGGAGGGTGATGTCCTTCTCGTTGATGCGCAGGCCGTGGATCGGAGCGCCCGGATCGACGCCGCCATGCCCTGCGTCCACGATCACGCGATGCGCCACTCCGCTGCCGGCGCGCGACGTTGCCTTGGCCTTTACTGGCGTCTTCGACTTGATGGACGTTGTCGCCTGCGGCCGCGATTGGTCGCGCACGACGGACTGGACCGGCAGCGAGCCGGCCTGGAATGCGGCCACGAGAAACACACCCAGCATCATCATCGAGTTCGTCCTACCCGCGCCATCTCGCGCTCTGCGTCCCGCTGTTTTTGGGTATCGCGTTTATCGTGCAACTTCTTTCCCTTGGCGAGCGCGAGTGCCACTTTCGCTACTCCTTTCCTGAAATAGAGTTCCAGGGGAATCAGCGTGAGCCCCTCGCGCTCGACGGCTCCGATCAAACGACGGATTTCCTTGCGGTGGAGCAACAGTTTGCGCGTGCCTGTCGGCTCGTGGTTCGCGTATCCACGGCTTTCGTACGGCTGGATGTGCGCATTGAGGAGAAACACCTCCCCGTCCTTGACGATGCCGTAGGCGTCGCTGATGTTCGCCTTGCCATCGCGCAGCGATTTCACCTCGGTCCCGCGCAGGACGATGCCGGCTTCGAATGTCTCGAGCAGGTGATAGTCGAAGCGCGCCCGCTTGTTACGGGCGATGGAAATGACGTCTTTTTCCGCTGGTTCGCGTGGCTTCAAAGTGCTATGCGCGTTGACTTTACGTGTCGCAAAAACTACGTTGCATGTCTCGCCGAAGTGGTGGAACTGGTAGACGCGCTGGCTTCAGGAGCCAGTGGGCGCAAGCTCGTGGGGGTTCGAGTCCCCCCTTCGGCACTCCGATCGCGGTCCTGCAAAGGACCGCGTTTTTTGTTTCACCCCGGTCCTTGCCCCGCCAGCGCCGAAGGGGGCACGTGCTCCGGCAGTGAGGCTGCGCCAAACACCGTGCGCAGCGCCTCGTTGGCTTCCTTCACGTAGCCTTCCAGGATCTCACCTGCTCGACGCACGGTCGCGTCCTTGTCGCGGAACGAGCCGCCCGCGAACGCGATCAGCGTCTGCCCCAGCCGGACCGTTGCATCCGGCACGCGCGCGCCGAGTGCATCATGATAGGCGCTCAGCCGGGCGTTGAACTGGCGCTCCGCGAGGTCGCGCCGGTCGGCATCGATGCGCTCATCCCGTTCGAAGGAATCCGCGATGGCCTGGGCAACGGCCGACCCGGTGCGATCGTCGAGTGCGTCCCGCTGTGCCACGAGCAGCGCCACCGCTCGGCGTGCGTAGCGCAGCTCCCAGCGCGCGTGATCCTCGTCGCCCCGCGTTGCGGTCCGAGCCAGCCAGGTCACCTCGTCGGCGGCAGGCTCGGACGCCAGCTGCGTAACGAACTTCGCCGCATTCCGCTGCAACATCCGCGCGGCACGCCACCTCCCGAAGAGCGCCATCGGCGCGGAGCTCAGCGGCCCTGAAGCACGGGCAGCCCGCGCGGTGCACCGGGGGCCATCGCGGGCAAACCGACCCGCTGGCGGACTTCGCTTTCCTCGAGCAGGAGATCGGACAGGCAGACACTCTGGAGCACGTCGTCGATCTTCTGCTGCAGCATGACCCACACGGGACGAATGCTGCAGTTGTGCGACGCGGAACAGCGTTCCTCCCCGACCGGGTGTGTCACACAGTGCAGGTCGAACGTCTGGTGCTCCGACGCCGCGATGACGTCGCGCACCGAAATGTCTTTCGGCGGTAGTGCCAGCGCATATCCGCCGTGCGCGCCGCGCGTGCTCTTCACCAGCCCCGCGCGGCGCAGCCGCAACAGTATCTGCTCGACGTAATCCACGGGCAACTGCTCGGTCGCAGCGATCTGCCGGCCGGTCACTGGCCCGTCGCCGACGCGCTTCGCGAGGTGAAGCGCACAGATGACGCCGTATTCCGCGAGGGTTGTGATGCGCACGGCTGCAGGATAACGGTTGCGCTACCCTGCCGCTACAGCACCGTGCGCGCCGCCGGGCACGCCGATCTCGGTCATCTTCTTCAGGTCCAGGACCTCGTCGATCTGCGCGTCCGGCAGGATGCCTTCCCGGCGCACCAGGTCGCGGATGAGAATCCCCTCCTTCACCGAGCGCTTGCTGATTTCCGCGGCCTTCGCGTAACCGATCTGCGGCGCCAGTGCGGTAGCGAGCGCCGCGGATCGCTCGACCCAGTACTCGTTCATCTCGCGATTGGCCTTGATCCCGCGGACGCACTTCTCATCGAGTACGCGCGCCGCGTTGGTAAGGATCTGCATCGCAAGCAGCACGTTGAAGGCGATGACGGGCATCATGACGTTCAGCTCGAGCTGACCGTGCTCCGCGGAGATGGACACCGTGGTATCGCATCCCACCACCTGGAAGCACACCTGATTCACCATCTCGGGGATGGACGGATTGATTTTCCCGGGCATGATCGACGAGCCCGGTTGCACGGCAGGCAGCACCAATTCGTCGATTCCCGTGCGAGGCCCCATCGCCATGAGGCGGAAATCGCTGGCAATCTTGCTGAGATCCAGCGCCAGAACGCGGATGGCGGCGCTGAACCCCGCGACGTCCCCCATGCTCTGCATGAGCTGGATGCGATCCGTCCCGATGCGCAGATCGAGTCCCGTGATCTGCTTGAGGTGCTTGTTCATCAGGGCCGGATATTCCTTCTCGACGGTGACGCCGGTCCCCACCGCGCTGCCGCCGATGCCGAGGTCGCGCAGGTAGTCTGCCGCTTCCCGGACCCGGCGGGTTCCACGTTCGATGGAACCAGCGTACGCGGTGAATTCCTGGCCCAGGCGGATAGGCATCGCGTCCTGGAGGTGCGTGCGTCCCGCCTTCACGATGTCATCGAATTCGCGTCCCTTCGCTGCGAGGGAATCGCGCAGGCCCGCGAACGCGGCAATGAAGTCCTCGAGCCGCGACAGGCAGGCCAGACGGATGTTCGTCGGGATCGTATCGTTGGTGCTCTGCGCCATGTTGACGTGGTCGTTCGGATGCACGGGCGTGTAGTCGCCGCGCGTTCCGCCCAGCAGTTCGTTGGCGCGATTTGCGAGCACTTCATTGACGTTCATGTTATGCGACGTGCCCGCCCCAGCCTGGTACGGATCCACGACGAAGTGCTCGCGATGCTGCCCCGCGAGGACCTCATCCGCCGCTTTCACGATCGCATCCGCGAGCCTCGCCTCGAGGCGCCCGGTCTCCTTGTGCGTCAACGCGGCTGCCTTCTTGATCCACACTTGCCCGAGCACGAATGGCTCGAGCGGGCGCAGCCCGCTGATCGGAAAATTCTCCATGGCGCGCAGCGTCTGTACGCCATACAGCGCCGAAGCGGGTACCTGCTTTTCCCCCAGCGGATCTTTCTCGGTTCTGAATGCCGTCGTCATATCGAACTCCCGGCGATCCCGGTCAGGAAGGGATTGGTCGCCAGCTCGGTTGCAAGGTTGGTTGGAGGGCCATGGCCCGGATACACGACCAGGTCTGGGTCGAGCGTGTGCAGCAACGCCAGCGATCGTTCCATGGCGTCGGGGTCCGACATCGGGAGATCGGTCCGGCCGATGGAGCCGGCGAACAGCAGGTCTCCTCCGATCATGCAGTCGTCCGCGACGAACACCACATGTCCCGGGGAATGGCCGGGCGTATGCCGGACCACGAACCTGGCTTCCCCCAGCGTGAGCTGCTGGCCCTCCTGAAGGGTTCCATCAGGATCCGGCGGCTGCTCGAAGGGAACCCCGTAAAACGCCGCCTGCTGCGACGCCCGGCGATGCAGCATCAGATCGTCGGGATGCAGCAGCACGGGCACCTTCCAGCGCCGTTTCAGTTCCGCCACCGCGCCGACATGATCGAGGTGTCCGTGCGTGAGCCAGATCGCTTCGATATGAACGCCTGCGCGTTCGACAAGCCGGACAATCCGCATGGGTTCATCGCCCGGGTCCACGAGTACTGCGCGTGCGGAGGGCTCGTCGATGACGAGGTAGCTGTTCTCCTGGAAGGGACCGACCGTGACCCATTCCACCTTCACGACGTATAGCCTCCCGCGCCGGCGATCTGCGGCGTTTTCTGGCCGTCCGCCAGCCCCTTCAGGTACTTCTCCGCGGCGATCGCGGCGGTCGTCGCGTCGCCCACGGCCGTCGTCACCTGCCTCGTCAGCTGCGCGCGGAGGTCACCGGCAGCGAACAGTCCGGGGATCGACGTCTGCATGTTCACGTCCGTCTTGAGGTAGCCCATCTCATCGTGATCGATGTGCCCCTCGATGATCCCGGTGTTCGGCCGAAAGCCAATGAAGACGAACATGCCGGTCGCCGCGAGCTCCTGGCGGTCGCCGGTCTGCACATTCTGAAGGTGCAGGGTCCTGACCAGTCCCTGCGCGTCACCTTCGACGCGCTCGACGACCGAGTGCCAGATGGGAATGATCTTCGGATTTTCGAAGACGCGTTGCTGCAGGATCTTCGACGCCCGCAACTCACCGCGACGATGGATGAGGTACACTTTCTCGGCATACCGCGTGAGGAAATCGGCCTCCTCCGCCGCCGCGTCACCGCCACCGACCACGGCAATCACCTGATTCCGGAAAAAGGCGCCGTCGCAGATGGCACAATAGGAAACGCCCTTGCCCGCGTATTCCAGTTCTCCGGGCACCCCGAGCTTCACCGGCGTTCCGCCCGCCGTAATGATGGCGGTGGGTGAGACGTACGTGTCGCCCGTTTCCGTCATTGCCTCGAACATGCCGTCCGCGCGCTTGCGAAGCGTCTGGACCGTAACGCCAGTCTTGATCTGCGCGCCGAACTTCGTGGCATGGTCGCTGAATTTCTGCGCAAGCTCATACCCGAGCACGCGCTCGAACCCGGGGTAATCCTCGATCAACTCGGTGTTGAGGAGTTCACCGCCGGGGGCGCCCCGCTCGAGCACCACGGCATCGAGCATCGCACGACCCGCGTACATCCCGGCGCACATGCCGGCCGGGCCTGCGCCGATGATGACGACTTCGTGCTGGAAGGTTTGAGCCATGACCGCTGAAATGTAATTCTGCCGCTAGCGGCGGATGTGGCGTCCCCCATCCACGACGATAGTCTCGCCGGTGACATACTCGGCGCTGAGGAGGTATAGCATTGCCTGCACAACGTCCTGCGGATTGCCCTGCCGCTGCAACGGCGTCGTCTGCTGCAGGTGCTCGGCGGCATTCGCGTCGAAGTCTTCCGGCAACAGCACGGTGCCGGGGGCAATCGCGTTGACCCGGACCTCAGGCGCAAGAATTCGCGCGAGCGCGCGGGTGAGGTACACCACACCTGCCTTCGTCAGGCCGTGCGGGACATAGCCTGGCCAGGTCTCGAATGCAGCGAGATCGGAAATATTGATGATGCAGCCGCCCTGCACCTGCCGGAGATGCGGCGCCGCGGCCTGTGCCAGCAGGAACGGCGCGCGGAGGTTCAGGGCGAACATCTGGTCCCACGAGGTGGCGTCCACATCGCCGAACGGTGTGCGCACCATGATCGCGGCAGAATTCACGAGGATGTCGAGCACACCGAATCGCGCCACCACTTCCCGCACCAGCGCCGGAGACGCATCGGCCACGGTAAGGTCCGCGCGAAAGCAGTCCGCCGTTCCCCCGGCGGCACGAATCGTCTCTCGGGTCTCATGCGCGCCCCGTTCGCTGCTGCTGTAATGAATGGCGACGGTCGCTCCCTGCTCTCCCAACGCGATGGCAAGCGCCCGGCCGACGCGGATGCCGCCTCCCGTGACGAGTGCGACGCGCCCGCGGAGATCCATGAGACCTACGCGACTCGACGCGAACGCCGGGTGGCCACCCGTGCGTCGTGATCGCTGAGCCACTGCGCCGGCACACGCATCATCCCGAGCGAGCGCGCACCGTCCGTGGCGCCATGCCAGTCGGAGCCGCCGCTGCGCACCAGTCCGAGCTCGGACGCGAGCGCATCCAGGCGACGGGCCTCATCCCAGCTGTGTCCCGGATGCAGGACTTCCAGCCCGTCGAGTCCCAACTCCACAAGGGCCACCACCCGCTCCCGCGTACACCCCGCGCCTGGATGTGCGAGCACCGCGATACCACCGGCGCGGTGGATGAGCGAGATCGCGTCATGCAGCGCCAGCGTGCCCTTTGGTATGTAGGCAGACTTCCCGTTGCCGAGATACTTCTCGAACGCCTCGCGGAAATCTGTCGCCCAGCCGCCGGCGATCATGGCACGCGCAACGTGCGGCCGTCCGACCGCGCCGCCCGCGGATTCCTTCAACACGGCCTCGAAGGTGACGGGAATGCCCAGCGCATTGAGTCGCTCGACGATGCGTTGCGCGCGTGTCATGCGCATCTCACGGACAGCGATGAGACGTTGCGACAACTCAGTCGTATCGCCCAGATGCAATCCCAGCATGTGGGTTTCGACGCCGTGTTCCATCGCGCTCAGCTCGATCCCGTCGATGAGCCGAATCCCTGTCTCTGCCGCCGCGGCGCGCGCCTCGGGGAGGCCATCGAGCGTATCATGATCCGTCAGCGCAACGGCCGTGAGGCCGGCAGCGCTGGCGGCGCGCGCGAGGTCAGCCGGTGTCCGCGATCCGTCGGACGCCGTGGAATGCGTGTGCAGGTCGATGCACGCCGACTGGCCCTCCCCGAAGGCAGGTGGCCGCGTGGCGGGAGTGCTCACGGCGCGTAGCCGGCCTCCGGCGACGTATCACTGGGCTGCGATTGCTCGAACAGTCGTGCCAGTTCGGCATCCTGCATCTCGGCGAGCGACTGTTCGCGCGTGCGCGCGCCCTGCGGCGAATACCGCGTCACACGCACCAGACGCTTGTCGTCGGCCTCGGAGACGAACAGCAGGGCAAATTCATCGCGGTCATACTGCGTCACGCGACCAGAGGGAAATACGCGCCAGGTACGCCCGGCGGCGTTGAGCAGGCGAGTCGGCATCAGGGGAGCTCCACCTCGACGTACATCCGCGCGGAATCACGCACGGGATCAGGCGCGCCGCGGTGTGCGCGCAACAAAGTTTCGCGGTCGTTCGCCTCGAAGTACTCCACGTACGCGCCGGGGAGCGACGCCTCCTCGAACAGGATGTACTGGCATCCCAGGCCGGAATACCAGGTGCGCGCGGCGCGGGCGCGTTCCCGGAATTCCTTCTTGTCCCCGAGGGGCACAACCGTATGCCGGAAGGAAATCGCGCGCGGCACGCTTAGATCCCCGCGTCCGGATAGCTCTCGAGACCCTTCTTGACGGCCGCGAGGAACTTGTCAGCGTCCGCCCCGTCGACGATGCGATGGTCGAACGACAACGAGAAATACGCGCACGTCCGGACCGCAATGACGTCTTCGCCATCAGGACCGGTCATCACCTTCGGGCGCTTCTCGATGGCACCCAGACCGAGAATCGCCGACGTCCCCGCTGGGATGATCGGCGTTCCCATGAGTGAACCGAACACGCCCGGATTGGTGATGGTGAAGGTGGCGCCCTGCACTTCCTCAGGCTTAAGGCGCTTCGAACGCGCGCGCTCAGCGAGATCGTTGAGCTGCCGCGTCAGCCCCGAGACCGAGAGGTTGTCCGCACCCTTGATGACCGGAACAATCAGTCCCCAATCGAGCGCTACGGCGATCCCGACGTTGTACTGCTTGCGGTAGATGACTCGACTGCCGTCGTGGGCGGCGTTGAGCACCTGATGCTGCTTCAGCGCATCGACGACCACCTTGATGATGAACGGCAGGTACGTGAGCTTCTGGCCGGTCTGCTGCTCGAACGACGCCCGCAGCTTCAGTCGCAGTCGCGCCACACGGGTGAGGTCGATCTCGAAGAACGAGGTGACGTGCGCCGCGTGACGGCGCGCCATCACCATGTGGTCGCTCGTCAGCTGGCGGATCTTCGACATCGGCTCGACGACATCGCCCGGCCAGGGCTGCACGGAGGGGCCGTGCGCGTCCGTCCCCGCGGGTGCATGCATGGATGGGCGCGGCGCAGCAACAGGGGTAGGCGCGCCGGACTCGAGGAATTGCAGGATGTCACGCTTGGTGACGCGTCCCGCGATGCCCGAGCCCTGCATGGCCGAGATCTCGATGCCATGCTCTGCCGCGATCTTGCGCACCAGCGGCGATGACTTCGTCCGCAGCCGTTCCTCGAAGGAACTGCCGTTGCCCGACGTCGGTGCCGGCATCGCCGGTGGCCGACTGGCGCCCGCTGGTGTCGCCGCCGCAACGGCCGATGGCTGCGCTGCAACCGCTGCAGGTTTCGCCGGCTCGGCGACGGGAGCCACAGGAGCAGCAATCGCGGCGCCGACTTCCGTCTCCAGCCGCGCCACCACCGTGGAGACCGGAACGGTCTGCCCTTCCTGCACCAGGATCTCCGCGAGCACGCCACTCGACGATGCCGGAATCTCCGCGTCCACCTTGTCGGTGGAAATCTCGAAGATGGGCTCATCGCGCTTCACGGTATCGCCGACCTTCTTCAACCAGCGCGACAGCGTCCCTTCCGCGATCGATTCACCCATCTGCGGCATGACCACATCAATGCGCGCCACCGATCCTCCTTACTGGTTGCTCTGAACGTTGTCCGCCGCCTTGCGACCCTTGCGGAGGCGGTACAGCGCCAACATTGGCAGCCCGATGAGCCCGACGAGGGCCCCCGGGTACAGGAACTCGAATGTGTTGCATGCCGGCAGTCCTTCAGGAGGAGTACATCCCCTGGCGGCGCCAACGGTTTTTGCGATCAGAACGGCAATCATCCCGCCTCCAAAGAACCCGATGGGGGCGGTCAGACAGCCGACTCCAATATAGGGCCACGGTCCGGAGCGCGGCTCGGGGGACACGTCAGTAGGCGGCGAGGCGTCGCGCCACGTGGACGATGTCCGCCGTCTGCGGCAGCACGAAATCCTCGAGTTGCGGCGCGTACGGAAGCGGGATGTCGTGCGCGGTGACCCGCAGCACGGGCGCGTCGAGCCATTCGAAGCAGCGCTCGTTGATCCGCGCAATGATCTCGCCCGCGAACCCTCCCGTGCGTGTATCCTCGTGCACCACCATCGCCCGGTTCGTTTTGCGTACCGTGTGTACGATCGCTTCTTCATCGAGGGGCGCCAGCGACCGGAGGTCGATGACCTCGACCGAGAGGCCGTCCTCTTTCTCGAGCTGCTCGGCGGCCTCCAGCGACTTCCAGACCGTCGACGCATAGGTGATGATCGACAGGTCCTTCCCTTCCCGCGCGGTGCGCGCTTTACCAATGGGGACGACATGATCCCCGGCGGGCATCTCTTCCTTGATCCGCCGGTACAGATACTTGTGCTCGAAGAAGAGGACGCAATCATCATCGCGCACCGCGGCCTTGAAGAGCCCTTTTGCATCGGACGCGGTCGCGGGATAAACGACTTTCAATCCAGGCGTGTGGACGAAGCCTGCTTCGGGATTCTGCGAATGGAACGGGCCGCCGCGAACGTATCCGCCGCTCGGTCCACGCACGACCATCGGACAGGGCAGGAATGCCCGGTACCGCGCGGTCGCGACGTAGTTGGTGAGCATGTCATAGGCGTTGGCGATGAAGTCGATGAACTGCATCTCGACCACCGGGCGCAGTCCCATATGCGCCGCACCAGCCGCGGCGCCCACGAGCGCGATCTCGGAGATCGGCGAATCGATCACGCGATCCTCGCCGAACCTCGCCAGCAGCCCTTCGGTCACCTTGAACGCGCCGCCGAAGGCGCCAATGTCCTCGCCCATGACGAAGACGTTGCGATCGCGCTCCATTTCCTCGAAGTGCGCTTCGCGAATGGCCTCGAGATAGGTGATCTCAGGCATCGGACGCCTTTCGCGTGACGGAGTACGTGCCCCATCCCTCGGCGCGCTCGTGGTCCTTCACCACGGCGCCGCCCTCGCGGTACCAGAGCGGCTTTTCACGCGGCGGATCCGCGTAGACGCCCTCGAGCGCGTCGAGCGGCTCGGGAAATGGCGATTTCTCGGCCTCATCGGTCGCTGCGTCGACTTCACGCTGCACGCGTTCGTCGATGGCGGTGATGTCGGCCGCATCAAACCTGAATTCCTCGGTGAGGCGGCGAATATAGCGGTCGAGCGGGTCGTTCTCGCGCGCCCACCGCTCAATTTCACCGTCGGGGACATACGACTGGTTGTCGTGCTCCGCGTGCCCCTTTCGGCGGTATGTCATGAGCTCGATGAGCGTGACGCCCCCACCGCTCCGCGCCCGGTCGACGGCGCGCTTGGTCACGTCATACACCGCAAGGACATCGTTGCCGTCCGCCTGTTCCCCGACGACGCCATAGCCTATGGCCTTGTCGACGAACTGTTTTGCGGCGGTCTGCTTCGACGTCGGCGTCGAATAGGCGTAGCAGTTGTTCTCGACGATCACGACAAGCGGGCAGCGCTGGACGGCCGCGAAGTTGATCCCTTCGTGAAAGGCGCCCGTCGATGTTGCGCCATCGCCCACATAGACAAGCCCCACCCGGTCCTCGCGGCGCATCTTGAACGACATCGTCACTCCGGTCATCACCGGAACCATGTCGCCGAGGGGCGAGATCTGGCCGATGAAGCCGCGTTCAAGGTCGCCGAAGTGAATGTTGAGCTCGCGCCCCCGGGTGGGTGAGTCCCCGCGTGCCATGTATTGCTTCAGGACCTCGAGCGGCGTCGCGCCCTTCACCAGCATCGCGCCCAAGTTCCGGATCAGCGGCGACATGATGTCGCGCCGCTCGAGCGCGAAGCAGCTGCCAACCGCGTCCGCTTCCTGCCCCAATGACCGGAATAACCCTCCGACGACTTTCGTCTGGCGATAGAGCGCGACGAGACGCTCTTCGAGGGAGCGGGTGAGCCGCATCCAGTAGTACAGCTCCAGCAGCTGCTCGCGCGATAGCGTGGCCCACGCTGCGCGGGAGCCCCGCGCCGACGAGACACCTGATGACGCCCGACCCGCGCGGGGCGCCGCACGTCCCTCCGACACTCGCTTCATCAGTAGGACGCTTCGAGCATATGGCGCGGGTCTTCGACGCGATGCAGCGACACGAAAAACCGCTTGACGTTGCGGTCGAGGCGGCTCTCTCCCATCTGGTCCGTGGTGGCCTCGACGAACGTATAGTGTCCGCCTTCCGCCTTGACGGTGAGCTTCATGACTCCGAGAGGACCCGAAAATGTACGAGCACGGGCCGCGGTGGAGAGCTGTGTGAGGCCGACCTCCGGAAAAAACGTGTCGGCGCGATCGAGAACATCCTGCGGTGGGAGGTGCGAACGGTAGAAGTGACGCATCAGGGGGTCGCGGTCGGTCGTTCGTTGAGGACGTCCTGGACCCACTCCACCCGTTCCAGTCGATGGAGTGAGTCACGACGGAATCGAATCGCGATCGCCCAAGTTCCGGCGGTCACGAAGTTCAACTTGCCATAGTATGTGCCGAGCTCCGCGCCTTTCGCGAAGCCATCCCAGGTGCCGGCACGTTCCTCATTGTTCGCGAAAATCTGGCCCTCGCCAGTCTCGATGGGTTCCCGACTTTCGCGGTCGAGGACGATGATCTTGTACAGGGTTGCCTCACGGGCCCTCGGCGGCGATTCGCTCGGCGAGATCCGGAATGCATAATTCTCGCTCAGGAGCCGCAACTCCCCTTCCGGCGGTGGGGATCCGCAGGCGCTGAGGAGTAACAGGACGAAGACGGCGGCACGCATGATCGGCACTCCTGCGAACGGCATACGGCGGGTGCATCGCATGCCGTCCATCGGATCAGGACTGATAGTACTCCAGCCCCAGGTGCGTGATCTGATCTTCACCCATCAGATGCCGGAGTGTGTTCTTCAGCTTCGTTTGCTGAATGAAAAGATCATGTTCGGGCTGCAGTCCGGAAGCGGCCATCGGGGATTTGTAATAGAAGCTTAACCATTCCTGAATGCCCTTCATCCCGGCGCGGTGGGCAAAATCGCTGAACAGTGCGAGATCGAGCACGATGGGGGCGGCCAGGATGGAATCGCGGCAGAGGAAATTGACCTTGATCTGCATCGGGTATCCCATCCACCCGAAGATGTCGATGTTGTCCCAGCCTTCCTTATTGTCGCCGCGCGGCGGGTAGTAGTTGATGCGGACGACGTGTGAGAAGTCCTTGTACAGGTCCGGATAGTTCTCGGGCTGCAGGATCGTGTGCAGCACGCTGAGCTTCGACTCTTCCTTCGTCTTGAACGACGCGGGATCGTCGAGGACCTCGCCGTCGCGGTTCCCCAGGATATTGGTGGAGTACCAGCCCGCGAGACCGAGCATGCGCGCCTTGAGTCCGGGCGCGATGACCGTCTTCATCCAGGTCTGCCCGGTCTTGAAGTCCTTGCCGGAGATCGGAACACCCTTGTCGTTGGCAAGCTGGATCAGCGCGGGCGTATCCACGGCCAGGTTCGGCGCGCCGTTGCAGTATGGCACGCCTTCCATGATGCATGCCCATGCGTAGAGCATCGATGGCGCGATCGCGTCATCGTTCCGCTCCATTGCCTTTTCGAACTGCTCGATCGTCGCGTGCTGCGGTCCCGGCTTGATGAAGGTCTCCGTGGACGCGCACCACACGGCCACCATGCGATCGAGGGAGTGCTTCCGCTTGAAGTCGCGGATGTCCTGGCGCAACTGCTCAGCGAGATCGCGCTTGTTCTTGCCCTTCTTGACGTTCTCGCCATGGAGCCGAGTGACGTAGCGGTTGTCGAACACCGCCGGCATCGGCTTGATCTCCTTGAGGAAATCCGCGATCGGGCTGAGGTCGCGATCCTCGAGGACGCCTGCCTTGCGAGCGGCGGTCAGCGCGTCATCGGGGATGGGATCCCACGCACCAAACACCAGGTCTTCGAGGTTCGAAAGGGACACGAAATCCTTGATGAGCGGCGAGCGGTTCTCGGTGCGCTTGCCAAGGCGGATCGTCGCCATCTGCGTCAGCGATCCGATCGGCTTTGAATGCCCACGGCGTACGCTTTCGACGCCCGCGATAAACGTCGTTGCGACCGCTCCAAGTCCGGGCGTCAGGATGCCCAGGCGACCCGTCGCGGGTTTGATCGTGGACGGACGATCGGCCGCTGAAGTCTTCCCCTGCACGTCGTTCATTCTCCTTTCAGCGCGGGGCGCGCCGCGGTATCCCGACGGGAGCGACGTTCCCAGAGCCTGTATTCGGTTGGTTCCGCGTCGCTCTCGGTTATCGGAGCTGGGGCGGGGCGCGTGGCGTCGTACACGTACTTCATGCGCTGAACAACAGTAACCCACGCGGTGATGGTGAGGATGTTGATGATGATGGTCAGCACCCATCCGTTGAGCGCGAGGCCGAAGAACGCCTGTGGCGCGGAAAGCATCACGACGCGCTCCGGACGCTGGAGCATCCCCACCTTGGCATCGAGCCCGAGGGCCTCGGCGCGGGCGCGCGTGTATGACGTCAGGAAGGCGCCAATGAGCCCTGCAATGCAGACTGCTACCATGATCGGACTCTTGTGGACCGGACTGAACGCGAAGAAGAAGGCGAGTCCGCCGAGGGTGGCACCGTCAGCGACACGGTCGAGGGTCGAGTCGAGAAAAGCGCCGTAGGTGGAGCTGCTGTTCGTCTTCCGTGCGACCTTGCCATCCAGCACATCGGTGAGCGCCGTCAGTCCCAGCAACCATCCACCGATCGAGATGTGGCCCGCGCCGTAGATGATTCCGGCGGCGACCATGAAAACGGTTCCCCAGATCGTGATAGTGTTGGGCCGGACCCCTCGCCGAACGAGGAAGTCGGCGATCGGCTCCATCAGCCTGAGATATCCGTTTTTCAGCCAGTCCGGCAAGATCTTCATGCCACTCCGGTGGACGGCCGACATGGCCTGTAAAAAACAGAAAGCCGGAGCATAGCTCCGGCCCGTAAAAGTATCCCCCGCCAACACTTGTAGCAACGCGTCAGGTCATGGGATGCGCCACGTCGTCATGTCCGTCATGGTGACACCTTGCCGCTCGTAGCCGCCGGTGCCATCGATTGGCTTCGCCTTCAGGGTCACGCGAGTCCCGGCGGCGATTCCCCGCACCGCGAGATGCTCGGTGGCATTGGGACCGACCTGTCGGATGAAGAGATCGCTCTCGCCAGCGTTCACGTAGACGTTGACCGCCTTCGCCAGATTGTTCGTAAAATGGATGGCGACTTCGGTGGTCTGGGTGGGTGCGCTCCGCACCTCGACCTGCCGCGGACCGCACGCGGTAGCCAGCAGCAACGCCGTTACGATGATTGCCCGCATGTCTTCCTCCGGGTGTTTGCGTGTATTATCACCGCGAGTGCGGGTTCCACACTTTGCCGGCGATCATGAGATATCTAGCGACCTCGGCGATGCAAATCGCATGCGCGACGCTCCTCCTGGCGGATGGCCTGGCCGCCCAGGCGCCCCAGCGAACCCGCGCCGCGTTGGCGCACTCGATCTCGGACACGGTCGCGCGCGTGCTGCGCGCCGCACAGCATGACAGCGCCTTCCCCGGCGCGTATGCGATCGTGGGGGACTCGCGTGGTGTCCTCGCCCGCGTGAGCGTTGGCCGCATCGACTGGGCGAAGAACGCGCCGGCGCCAACGGAGCAGACGCTGTGGGATCTCGCCTCGCTGACGAAGGTGATCGCCACGACCTCCGCCGCGGCGCAACTCGTCGAGCAGGACAAGGTCGACCTGGACGCGCCGGTGCAGCGATACCTCCCTGACTGGTCGGGGCCCGGCAAGGATGCGGTGACCATCCGGCACCTCCTGACGCACACCAGCGGCCTTCCTGCGTTCCGGCCATACGATCGCCAGACGCAGAATGCCGATTCCATCGCGGCGCTTCTCTACGCCACCGAACTGGAGCGCGCGCCGGGTGAGCGCATGGTGTACTCCGACATCGGCGCCTTTGTGCTGGGGCGAGTCATCGAGAAGGTGTCGGGCGAGCGACTGGACGGGTACTTCAATCGCCATATCGCGCGACCATTGCAGCTCCGCGAGACCATGTTCACGCCGCCGCGCGCACTTCGCGCGAGGATCGCTCCGACGGAAATCGACACCCTGCGTGGTGGCCTCGTCCGCGGCGCCGTGCATGATGAACGTGCCTACTACCTGGGCGGCGTGGCTGCGCACGCCGGGCTTTTCGGAAGCGCGCGCGACCTGGCCCGTTTTGCCACGATGATGTTGCGCGGCGGCGCGCTCGATGGCGCCCGCATCTTCACGCCCACTACCATCGCGTTGTTCACGCGATACGAAGCGCCGAACTTCTCGAACCGCGGTCTTGGCTGGCAGAAGCGGGAGCGCCCGGGAATGCAGTTCACGACGGGCGCGCCGTGGGGAGGAACGACGTTCTCTGCGAGCTCGTTCGGCCACACTGGATTCACGGGAACATCCATCGGGATAGACCCGGAGCGGGATCTCTATATCATCCTGCTGAGCAACCGGGTGAATCCGACACGCAACAACAACAAGATCACCGCGGTGCGCCGGACACTGACCGACGCCGTCGTCGCGCTGTCCGATGCGTACCGTGGACCCTCCGCCAACCGAGAGTCGCCCTCACCATGAACTTCTCCGCCGCTGACTGGGCCGTCGTTGTTGCGTACTTCGCTCTCACGCTGGGAATCGGCTTCTACTTCACGAAGCGCGGCGGCGAGAACATGGAGGAGTACTTCATCTCGGGGCGCAAGGTGCCCTGGTGGCTGGCCGGCGTGGCCATGGTCGCCACGACCTTCGCCGCCGATACGCCGCTCGCCGTCACCGGGATGGTCGCCAGCCGCGGCGTCGCCGGGAACTGGCTGTGGTGGAACATGGTGATGAGTGGCATCCTCACGGTGTTCTTCTTTGCTCGGCTCTGGCGTCGGGCCGGAGTAATGACCGACGTGCAGCTCGCCGAACTGCGATATGGCGGGAACCGCGCGGCCGTGCTGCGTGGCTTTCGCGCGCTGTATCTCGCCATCCCCATCAACCTCATCATCATGGGGTGGGTGACGATGGCGATGGTGAAGATCCTCACGATCTCCCTCGGCGTGTCGCCGTGGATCGGTGCGATCATCTGCTTCGTCTTCACCACTGCGTACGCGAGCGCGGCCGGCATGTGGGCGGTGCTCTGGACGGATTTTTTCCAGTTCATCCTCATGATGACCGCTGTGATCATCCTGGCCATCTACGCCGTAGATGCGGCGGGTGGAATGGAGGCGGTGAAGGCACATGCGATCACGCACTTCGGCAGTGAGTCGGCTGCCCTGTCCGTGCTTCCGGTGAGCTTCACGGGCTCGGGGATCCAGGCGTACACCTGGATGCCACTCATGACCCTGCTGACGTTCATCGCGGTGCAATGGTGGGCGGCGTGGTATCCGGGCGCCGAGCCCGGAGGCGGTGGATACGTGGCGCAGCGGATTTTCTCAGCGAAGACCGAGCGCGATGGCGTCCTTGCCACCCTGTTCTTCCAGGTCGCGCATTACGCCATTCGCCCCTGGCCGTGGATCGTCACCGCGCTTGCGACCCTCGTCCTGTATCCGGACCTGCAGAACCGCGAGGACGGTTACGTGAAGGCCTTCGTGGACCATCTGCCCACACCGTGGCGCGGAGTCATGCTCGCGGGGTTCGCGGCTGCCTACATGTCTACGATGGCGACGCACCTCAATTGGGGCGCGTCATACATCGTGAACGACGTGTACAAGCGGTTCCTGAAGAAAGGGGAAACCGAGAAGCATTACGTCAACGTGGCGCGTCTCAGCACGATCGTGCTGTTCCTCATGGCGCTGGTCGTTACCCGATACCTGACCACCGTGGAAGGCGCATGGCGTTTCCTCATCGCCATTGGCGCGGGAACTGGGCTCGTCCTGATCCTGCGCTGGTACTGGTGGCGCATCAACGCATGGTCAGAGATCAGCGCGATGGTTGCGTCATTCGTGGTATCGCTGGTTGCGATGCAGGTCATTCCGCAGCGGTTCGCGGCTGGTGACCCTCGCGCAGATTCCTGGGTACTCCTGGTGACTGTCGCTGTCAGCACGGTCGCCTGGGTGGCAGTCACGTTCCTCACCAAGCCGGAACCGGACGCGGTGCTCGAGCGCTTCTATCGTCAGGTACGGCCCGGCGGCGGCGGTTGGGCTGCGGTCTCGACCAGGCTCGGTTTCGGACGGGAACCCATTCCGGGTGGTGCCATGCAATGGACGAACTGGCTCGCCGGGGTAATCGCGGTGTACACGACGCTGTTTGGCCTGGGGCAGTTCATACTCGGCACTGCCACGAATGGATTCATCCTGCTCGCGATCGCGGCGGTCTGTTTCGTGTGGATTGCGCGGTCGTTGCGCGTTGAGAATGAGCCGTTACCCGTAACGGCCCAGCATCGTTCTTGAAGCGGTGGTCATTACCGTCTATATTTCACTGTCGGCCGCGGCCAGAACCCGTTGCCACGCAACGAATTGAGTTGGGCGCTCCAGCGCCCGCTCACCAATCGGTTGGGAGGATGCGATGAGCACGATTCAGCAGCCTGATGTGATGGTTACCGTCACCCCGGGCGCGAGCGTTGAGGTCAAGAAATTCATGGACGCCGAAAATGTCGATCCGGCGCGCGGCGGCTTGCGCGTGAGCGTTCAGCCGGGCGGATGTAGCGGCTTCAAATACGGCCTGCTCATCGAGGACGAACCCGCTGAGGACGATCTCGTCGTCGACCAAGGGGGCTGGAAGGTGCTCGTAGACCCATTTTCCGCCCAGTACATCAACGGCGTCGTCATCGACTATGTGTCGTCGATGCAGGGCTCCGGGTTTACCTTCAAGAACCCGAATTCAACGGGCGGTTGCGGCTGCGGCAGTTCCTTTAGCGCATAAACGCATATGACCAAAAGTGGCACTGGCGCTCCAGCGAGCGCTGGAGCCGATCCGAAGGCCCGCGAACGGTTCCCCGCTCGCGGGCTTTTTCACGACCATAACGGCTCGGCTGGCTTGGAAAAAATCCACACGATCGTCGTGGAAGACCACGAAGAGATTGCGTCCCTGCTGGCAGACCGCATCGCAACGCTCATTCGCGAGCGGAATGCGGCGGGAAAGCCCGCGGTGCTTGGGCTGGCTACGGGATCGACTCCGATTGGTGTGTACCGGGAGCTCGTGCGAAAGCATCGGAACGAGGGGCTGAGCTTCAAGCACGTCATCACGTTCAATCTCGATGAATACTGGCCGATGCCGCACGACAGTATTCACTCGTATCACCGCTTCATGTGGGAGAACCTGTTCTCCCAGGTGGATATCGATCCGGCAAACGTGCACATCCCCGACGGCACGGTGTCGCGCGACCGGGTCGAGCATTATGGCGACGAGTACGAGCAGCAGATCGCGGACGCCGGCGGCATCGACTTCCAGATTCTCGGGATCGGCAAGACGGGACACATCGGCTTCAACGAGCCGGGGTCGGGACCGGAGAGTCGCACGCGCCTGATCACGCTGGACACCGTCACGCGACGCGACGCCGCAGCGGACTTCTTCGGCGAGGATTATGTCCCGCGCGAAGCCATCACGATGGGTGTTGCGACCATCATGCAGGCCCGCGAGATCGCCATCCTGGCGACTGGTGAGCACAAGTCGAGCATCGTGCGACGCGCCGTGGAAGGAGAGGTGGACGTCGAGGTCGCCGCGACATTCCTGCAGCGGCATCCGAACACGACGTTTTATGTGGATCGGGCGGCGGGCGCCGACCTGACGCGCATCGCCACTCCGTGGCTCATCGACGAGGTCAAGTGGACGCAGGACCTGATGGTGCGGGCGGTCATCTGGCTGTCGCAGAGCACCGGCAAGGCCATCCTGAAGCTGACGCAACGCGACTACGCCGACCATAAGCTTTCTTCGCTCGTGGCGAAGTACGGCACGCCCGGCGAAGTGAACGGCAAGGTCTTCAACATCCTGGGCGCAAAGATCCGCGGGAAATCCAAGCTCCCCACGCACCAGCGCATCATCTGCTTCTCGCCGCACCCGGACGACGACGTGATCTCGATGGGCGGTATCCTCCATAAACTCGTGGAGAACGAGAACGAGGTCGTCGTGGCGTATATGACGAGTGGCAACATTGCCGTCTT
>DASPMP010000094.1:0-4541 GCA_035626995.1 Gemmatimonadaceae bacterium | reverse complement strand
CGTCGTGAATGCGTGGACCGACGACAGAATTCCCGAACGCGTGAGGAATGTCCCGAGGATGGTGAGGACAAACGTGGCCACGCACAGGTTGAGCGTCCACAACCGGAGCATGTTCCGCCGCTCCTGTACCATCACCGAATGCAGGTACGCCGTCGCGGTCAGCCAGGGCAGGAACGACGCATTCTCCACGGGATCCCACGCCCAGTAGCCGCCCCAGCCCAGGACTTCATACGACCACCACATTCCAGCGATGATGGCGGCCGAGAGAAATCCCCATGACGCGAGCATCCAGCGGCGCGACATGATGGCCCAATCATTGGTGTTTGCTTCATTCGAGAAAATCGCGCCGATCGCAAATGCGAACGGCACCGTCATCCCCACATAGCCGAGGTAGAGCAACGGCGGGTGAACGGCCATGAGGATGTGATTCTGCAGCAGGGTATTGGGTCCCGGTCCGTCGGCAGGTACGGGAAACACCGGCTTGAACGGATCGGCGGGCCCAATGAGCAGGATCGCGAAGAAGAGCGCGACGACGAGCATCGTCATCGACGCGTACGGAATCAGGCTGCCTGGGCGTCGATGGTGAATCCAGACGACGGCGGCGCCATACAACGCCAGCACCCACGCCCAGAACAGGATCGATCCTTCGAGAGCGCCCCACAGCGAGATGATCGTGAAGAGCAGGGGCGTTGACCGGCTTCCGACAGCGGCAACGTACGACACCGAGAAATCGTGCGTCACCAGCGCGTAGATCATTGCGACCGTCGCGATAGTGACGAGCAGGAAATTGGTGTACACCGCGCCGTACACGAGCTGGATCCAGTCGCGCCGTCCCGCGCGGATTGCCACGGGCGCGAGGATCGCCCCGAGCGCTACAGTGACGGCCGAGACGAGAAGGGCGTTATGGGCAAGCAGTCCGGTCACGGCGTGGACTGCTTGATCAACGTCTTGTACTTCTCGTGCGCTTCCTCTCCAGGCTTGGGTGCCTTGTACTCGTTCGAGTGCTTCACCATCAGGCCGGACGCCTTGAACACGCCATCGCTGGCAGCCTGCCCTTCCACGATGACGCCCATGCCGTCACGGAACATCTGCGGCGGCGCGCCGGTGGAATGCACGGGCACTTCGCGCGCGCCATCGGTGACGGTGAAGCGCAGGTCGAGCGTCTCCGCGTTCCATTGCACCGAACCAGGCTTCACCTGGCCGCCAAGGCGAACGGGAACACCGACGCCTTCCGTTCCCTTCGCGAGCAGTTCCTGCGGCGTCAGGAAAAACACGACGTTTTCGCGCAGTCCGCCAAACAGCAGCCACGCGAAGACCGCGATGATCGCCGCCGCGCCAATCAGGATGGATTTCTTCTTCATCTGCCGCTCTCGGGGCCGGCCGTCAGTCGGTCGTACTCCGCGCGCGAGCCGCGAGCCCTGCGCATCAGGTACGCGAGATACGCCAGGAGCACGACCCAGGTAATCGAGTACGCGGCAATGACGAACGTTTCATTGGATGGCATCTACCGCCCTCCAGTTCCCATCGCCGCCGCCTGCGCGGCGTGCTCGGACGCCCGCTCGACGCGGGCAATCTCGTAGCGCTTGCGGATGAAATAGATCGTCAGGATCAGCATTGCGATCGCGTTGAGCCGTAGACCAAGGGTGTATGCCGGATCGAGCGTGGACGGGCTGGAGGGCTCCTGATGCAGCGTCCGCCACCATTTCACCGACATGTATACGATCGGGACGTTGATGGCTCCGATCGCCCCGACCGCCGCGCTCCACCGGGCTTTCTGCCCGGCATCATCGACAAATGCGCGTAACGCAAGATAGCCGATGAAGATGAGGAACAGGACCAGCGTCGACGTCAGCCGTGCGTCCCACGCCCACCAGACTCCCCAGGTCGGCCGCCCCCAGATCATTCCCAGAGCAAGCGTTAACCCGTTGAAAACGGCGCCAACCTCAGCCGCCGCGGCCGCCAGCAGGTCATCGTTCTCATCGCGCCGCCACAAGTATTTAACGCTGTACACCAGCACCACGAAAAACGCGATGAAGGTCATCCACGCAGCGGGCACGTGAACGTACATGATCTTCTGCAGGTGACCCATGTCCGCTTCCGCTGGCGATGTGAGAATCGCATGGACCTGCGCGACCACCACGGCGGCAAATCCAGCGAGTCCCAGCACGATGCCCGTTCGGGCCGGGGCGGCGATGCGCGGTTCGCGTGAAGGTTGGGAAGCAGTCACCAGTACACCCTCAGGCGTCAATGACGTGTTCAAAGGCGAGAAATGTTGCAATCAGGAAAACTAGGTCGAACGCCACGAGGAGTCGAATCCACGCGCCGGCTTCGTGCATGAGATCCGCGCCGAGCAATGCGCGTGTCGCAGTGGTGGCAGCGATCAGCACCGGCACCAGCATCGGAAACAGCAGCAGCGGAAGCAGTACCTCACGCGCCCGGCTCCGGCTGGCCATCGACGCGTAGAAGGTTCCGAGGACGACGACGCCGATCACGCCGAGCGCGAGAACGCCCACGATGCTCGGCCATGCGTCCGGAACGCGCACGCCAAACAGGACGACTCCCGCGATGACGACGATGAGCACCATTGCCGTGACGAACGCCAGGTTGCCGAGCAGCTTGCCCGCAAACACCGTCCAGCGAGGACCGGGATAGAGCAGCAACGCTTCGAGCGCCCCGCCTTCGAGCTCGGACTGGAATGACCGGTTGAATGCAAGCACCGCGGAGAAAAGCGTCGCCAGCCAGACCGCGCCGGCCGCTGCGTGTCGCAGCACCGCGGCGTCAGGGCCAAGGGCAAGCCCGAGCAATACGAGGATGGTGATGCCCAGCGACGCCACGGAATTGAACCCCGCCTTGCCACGCAGCTCCGACACGAGATCCTTCTTCGCGATCGCCCGCACCCGTCGCCAGTCGTCGCGCAATGCCATCAGCGCGTCTCCGTAGGCTGGACGGTCGGCTCCGTCGCGCTCAGCTCCGCCGCGATGCGCCCATCCACCAGTGTCACGGTGCGATCGAGAATCGCGCGCGCCGGCGCGAGCTCGTGCAGCGCGATCAGCGCGGTGCCTCCCGCAGCGATGATGTCCGTCATGACGGAATTCATCAGCGCGACCCCCGCGATGTCGAGGTTCGCATACGGCTCGTCCAGCAGCAGCACGCTCGGATGGCGCAGGATCAGGCGGCCGAGCGCGAGCCTTCGCTGCATCCCCGCGGAAAAGCCCCGAGCGCGGTCGTGTGCGACGTGCGAGAGCCCGACGCGCTCGAGGATCCTCGGGATCTCGCTCCCGGAAACGCCGAGCATGTCCGCGGCGAACTGCAGGTTCTCACGTGCGGTAAGGTCGTCGTAGACCCCGGCAGCGTGCGCCAGGTATCCGAGTTGGGCGCGGACGCCATCGGCGTTCCGAACAACGTCGAGGGCGTTCACGCTCACTGTTCCTGCGTTCGGCTTGAGCAGCGTTGCCACGACACGAAGCAAGGTGCTCTTGCCGCTGCCATTGGCGCCGAGCAATCCAACGACCTCCCCGCGCCGGACGGTCAGCGTGACGCCGCGCAGCACCCATCGGATGCCAAACCGGCGCCCAAGTCCGCTGATATCGATGGCGTGCATGTCCAGGGAAGCCGGATCCGAAATGCGGATGGGTTCAGGGCGCGGCGGACTTCGCAAAGCGCAGGTCCCGCACTCGGCCGAGGCCGAGGCTCACGGCGGTGATGGTGCCGCTGGCATCGCGTCGAAACCGAAACAGCTGCCCTCCACGGGTGAATGCATCGCGATAGACCGGCGTGAGGCGCGCGCTGGTGCCGTACCGTTCGGTGGCCACGAGCGCGCCATCCTGTACCGAGAAGGTCAGTGCGCTTTCCGCTTCGTCACTGGTGTAACGACCGATGTATTGGCCAAGCTCCGCGGTCGACGGTTTCCAGCTGGCATCGCCCTGCGCGACGACGGTATCACCATTGGCAGTGCGAACCCGCACGAGACCAGCCGGTGGCGCAGCGGGCGTGGTAGGGAGCACCAGCGGCTTGAGCGCATTGCCGAGGAAGATGTTGGCGACCTGATGCCCGATGGCGCCGGGGTTCACGCGGCCCGAATTGCAGAGGAGCGCGACGCCAAGACGCTGATCCGGAAAACGTCCCAGGTAGGCGCGGTATCCTGCAGTCGCGCCGGTATGATTCACTTCGCGGACGCCGCGATACTGCTCGACCTCGATGCCGAGCGCGTAGGTAAGCGTGTCCCCATTGTTCAGCAGCCCGCGCTCATGCATCAGTTGCCGAAGCGCAGCAGGAGCATCCTTGCCGAGAAATTCGTTCCAGCGCAGCAGGTCGGCGACGGTGGTGAGCAGGCTGCTGTTCCCGTAAACGTTTTCGAACGGCATGTCCTGCCGGAAGCCGACGTTGGAGACGCCGGTGTAGGCGGTCGCGCGATGCTTCACGATCCGTCCATAGTCATCGCGCCAGGAGGTGCTGGTCATCCCGAGCGGCCCGAAGAAGCGCGTCCGCGTGAACTGCGGGAGGGACATTCCCGCCACGCGTTCGACGAGCATCGCGGCGAG
>DASPMP010000093.1:0-3549 GCA_035626995.1 Gemmatimonadaceae bacterium | reverse complement strand
TAGTCGAAGTAGCCCTTGTACGGCACGCGTCCTACGACCGGGAACCACCAGCGGTGATAGGCCAGGCGATCGCGGTACGCCGCGGAGAGGACGAGCACCAGCGTGTCGCGCTCCAGCGGCGAGAACGTGGTGAAGCTTTCCTCAGCGTCGAGCTGCAGGGAATCAGCGGCATATGCGCGGGCGTCCAGCACGATGCGCAGCTTTTGCCGTACCAGGGGAGAGGTGGCGCTATCCGCGACCATCTCGCTGATCGGGCGCCGCCGCCAGAGGATCTTCGCTTCTTCCCAGCCGGCGCGCGCGATGTAGCGCCCCATGTCGGTCAGCGCGAGGAACGCGATGGCGGCGAGGACGATCGTGGCAAGGGTGACCAGCGTCCACTTGAGCCACTTCCGGCGCACGACCGCGAGCATCCGTCGCATGCGTTCGTTGAAGCCGCTATTGGAAGGCACGGCAGAATGCTACGTCGGAGGCGTACCCGGCGGTACTTGAGTACAGGATTGGCCTGATGGCGTCACCAAGCTGGGGCTTTCGTCGTAGTTTGTTGCAGGGTCCACGACGAGGGGCCGATGACTGAGCAATCCGGAAAGAATCACACGACGTTCACCGAGACCGAAGTGCGCTCCATCCTCGCCCGTGCGGCGGAGCTGGAGACTGCCACGGGGGGTGGGCTGGTGAGCGCCGCCGACCTGCGAAAAATCGCGGCGGAGGTTGGCATCGATGCCGGCGCGCTGGAGCAGGCGATTGCCGAGTCGCGCAGCCAACCGGCGACGATGAAGAAACGCTCTGACCTGCTGCGGGTGCTGACGCTGAAGAACCTCGGACTTGTCGTTGCTGGCGGGGTACTCGGGGCGCTGGCGATTGCCGCGGATGGCGGAGGCTTGGGGGCACTCACCGCGGTCGCCATCTTTGGGCCGAGCGCAGCTTTCGCCGGATGGCGGGCACTTCGCCACCGCAAGCATGGCAGCGTCCCCGCACTTCTGCGCGAGCTCGGCGCGTTCTTCGGATCGTTCGCCATGACCATCGCGTCACTGGTCGGCACGGAAGGATTCGCGTCTGCCGTCGCATGGGGGGTGATCTGCGGACTCGGCGCGGTGGCGATCACCAATCGTGAGGACACCGACGCCCGGATTACGAGCGCGTCGTCGCAGTAGAGCCTTTCACCGCAGAGGCGCGGAGGAACGCGAGGGGATGATTATCCCACTACTTCCCCCGCGTCCTCCGCGGGCATGTGATCGGGTCAAGCCAGGAGCGTCAGCCGGGCGGTAGCGTCACCACTGGCACTACCCGCTGCCGAGCGCTCGGAGCCAGACGCGAATAGAGCGCCGGCAATTCCGTTCGCGTAATCCTGTTGAAGGTGTTGACCGCGCGCCCCGCGTCTTCGCGCGCCCACGCCGCCTGCTGACGCTGGTCCGCAGTCGGTGGCGTGTTGAAGCTCTCGAGCGCTCTCATGAACGTGCCCGTCAGGCCAACCAGGCGATCGAATTCTGCCTGGGTGAGCGTCAACCGCGCGCTGATGGAGTCTGCTGCCGCAACTCCAGCGGCATTGCCGCCAAAGTCTGCCTTGATCGAATCCATCTTGCCGAGCTGCGAAACCACCGCTGCTCGCGCAGCGGTGAGCGACCGCTGCAGCGCATACAGGCTGGATATCGCGGCCTGTCTTGCCTGCCGGTCCGCGACCGTCATACGCTCGAGGGGATCGCCGTCCACCGTGAACCGTCCGCGCAGCGGCGTCGCGACCCCAGGAATTGCGATGCTCACCGTGTACGTCCCCGGTGTCACCATCGGTCCGGCCATGGGACTGGTGGCGCCACCACCAAGCCCGGAAGGTCCTGGTCCGCCTCCTCCAGTGGATGCTGGGAGGGGAACGGCCGGTTCCATTCGCATGTCCCATGACACACGATTGAGACCGCGCGCGACCGGTCCGTTCAGCCGCCGGATCTGGCGTCCGGTTGCATCCGCGATGGTGATGATCGCGTTCCCCGATGCCCCGTCGCGCACGTAATACGAGATGATCGGAGCAAACGACGGGTTCGGGGCAAAGAAATCCGCCACGCCGAAGGTCGTGCCGAGCGGGAACACGTTCCACTGACGCCCACGAGTCGCCGACACGAAGAGGGCGGGCTGCCGCATCGCGCTCTCCGTGAGTACTTCGAGCGGCGCGACATCATCCAGTACCCAGATCCCGCGACCATACGTCCCGGCGATCAGGGCGTTATCGCGCTCGTGGAATACGATCGCGCGCGTCGGCACGGTGGGCAGGTTCGTCGCGAGCGACTGCCAGCGGGCGCCACCGTCATTGGAGAAATGCACGCCGTACGCGTGACTCACCACCAGCAGGTGAGCGGATCGTGCATGTTCGATGATCCGGTTCACGGCGGTCGTGGCGGGAAGCCCGGCGATGATCTTGCGCCACCGCTGGCCGTAGTCCTCGCTCACGAAGACGTAGGTGCTGTCGTCGTTGTTGTAGTGGCCATCGAACGTCGCATACACGCGTCCCGGCACATGCCGCGATGCGAGGACGCTGCTCACGAACGTGTGCGGCGGAAGCCCGGGCACATTGCGCGTGACGTTGGTCCAGGTCGCGCCACCATCCCGCGTCACGGAGACCTGGCCGTCATCCGTGCCGGTGTACAGCACGCGCCCGTTGAGCGCCGACTCGCTGATCCACGTCACCTGTCCATAGAGCGGCACTGACAGCGGATTCGTGCTTGGCCCGCCACCTGGGGAGTAGTTCACCGTGCCGACCGCCTTCCCCATGATCATGACGGTATCGCGGTTCACGCGTGTCGACAGGTCACCGCTGATCCGCGTCCAGCTGCCGCCGCGATCAGTCGACTTGAACAGCGCGTTGCCCGCGGCGTAGACCACGCCCGGCGTGACACGCGAGAAGGTCAGCGGCGCCACCCAGCCCCACCGATACGCGGGATCATCGCCGACACCCCGGCCGAGTCCGCGGTAATTCTTCGCGCGCACCGCGGCCAGGTCGTAGCAGCTCACTGGGCGGCCAACACCCGGCTTCGCCGGCTGGCGCTGCAGCGTCGCGAGGTTCAGCCGCTGGATGCTGCTGGTAGTCGTGACGCTGTTCGTCTGGATGAACGCGTAATTCGTGTCGCGCGGATCCACGTGGAAGTGCATTCCGTCTCCGCCGCCGAGCGCGAAGACATCGCGCATCGAGATGCCGTTGCGGTTGCGGTTGGCCGAGGGCATGCACCAGTTGCCGTTGTCCTGGGTGCCGCCGCAGATCCAGTAAGGATCGCGGTTGTCGACGCTCATCTCCCAGTACTGCGCCATCGGGATGTTGTCGCGATTGTCCCAGGTGAGCCCGCGGTCGCGGGAGATGCCGACACTTCCGTCATTTCCCACGATCATGTGGTTGTGATCGTCGGGATCGATCCACAGGCCGTGGTAGTCGCCGTGCAACCGCGTGGGCATTGTGCGGAACGTCTTCCCCTGGTCGTCGGACACATACATGCTGAGACCCAGGCGATAGACGCGATTGCGATCCTGCGGGTCTGCGCGCACGACCACGAAGTAGCCGGCGGGCTGGTC
>DASPMP010000092.1:0-2305 GCA_035626995.1 Gemmatimonadaceae bacterium | reverse complement strand
CGCTGCCGCGCGATCTCCGTGCGCACGCGCCGAGGGATGTCACGGAGTGGCAGCGGCACGTCACCAATGCGCGTCGCTCGAACTGGCTTTCTCCCCTCGCGCCGGCGATGGCCGCGTCCGGAGCCGCAGCGGCGCGACTCGGGCGGGCAGGCGTGGATGGCGTCGTGGTCACCACGGGGCAGCAGGCGGGAGTATTCGGTGGTCCCCTGTACACGCTGTCGAAAGCGTTGACGGCGATTGCGCTGGCGAACGCCATCGAGCGTGAATTCGACGTTCCGGCGGCGCCGGTCTTCTGGGCGGCGACGGACGATGCCGATTTCCTCGAGGCCAGCCTGGTGCACCTCGCCGATGTTGACGGACTGCATGAGGTTCGGCTGACGAACGCTCCGCCGCCGGGCACGATCATGGCGCATGCGCCACTGGGGGACACTCGCAGGGCACTCGCCCAGTTACGCGCGGCGTGCGGATCGGCCGCGCATGCAGAGTACCTCGAGATCGTCCACTCCGCCTTTAGTGGCGCACGCTCGATCGGCGATGCGTACGTGATGCTCATGCGCGAGATCCTCGAGCCGCTTGGCATGGCGGTCCTCGATTCGTCACATGCCGCATATCGCCAGACGGCGCGTCCGCTGCTGTTGGACGCCCTCGGACGATCGTGGGACATCGCGTCTGCGCTCAGCGAAACGGCCGCCCGAATTCGCGCGAATGGCTTCGAGCCGCAGGTCCAGGACGAGCGCGGGCTCTCCCTGGTCTTCGAGATCACGAATGGTGTCAAGCGACGCATCAGCGTGGCAGAAGCCGCCGACGCGGCACAAGGCGATACTGACCTCGCCCCCAACGTCCTGCTTCGTCCCGTGGCGGAACGCGCCATCCTGCCCACGGTGGCGTATGTCGCAGGGCCGGGTGAGCTCGCGTACTTTGCGCAATCCAATGCGGTTGCTGATGCGTTGGAGCAACCGCGGGTGGTGGGCGTGCCACGGTGGTCCGCGACGATCATCGAGCCGTTTGTCGAGCGGGCGCTTGCTCGGCTGCAAGTGCCCTGGACTGACTTGAGGGACGTGCACGCGCTCGAGCGGCGCCTCGCGCTCGCTTCCATCCCGCCTGGCGTCGCCGCCGCGTGGAAGGAATTGCGGGAAGAGACGGATGCCGGTGTGCGGAAGGTCGTCAGCGCCGTACGCTCGGAAGCATTGCTCCCCGACGAAGTACTTGAAGGCTTGCGGCGCGGGCTGCAGCACAGGCTCGCGCGCGGGGAGCGACGGCTCCTCGCGGCGGCGAAGCGCCGGAACACCGAGGTCCGCAAGGATCTCACGGCGGCGGGTGCTGCACTGTTTCCCCTCGGGAAGCGGCAGGAGCGCGTCCTCAACTTCATTCCGATGCTGGCTCGCGGCGGCAGCGCGTTGCGCGACGACATGCTGATGGCCACCGATGACCACGTGCGCGGCCTCCTCGGCGTCGACCGCGCAGCGTCCGTGGCGACGCGCTAAGTGCACGCCGCCCTCGTAGGGCTCGGCATTTTACTTTCGCGAATCCTCGGGCTCGTCCGGGAATCGCTCAAGGCACGCTACCTCGGGACAGGATTAGCGGCGGACGCGTTCACCGCGGCGTTCAGAATTCCGAACATGTTGAATAACCTGTTCGGCGAAGGCGCGCTGTCCGCGTCATTCATTCCGGTCTACAGCAACCTGCTGGCGCGTGGAGATTCCCGCGAGGCGGACCGTGTGGCCGGCGCGGTGGGGGCTTTGCTGGCGCTCGTGACCGCGGTGCTCGTCCTCCTCGGTGTGTTATTCGCGCCGGCCATCGTCTATGTCGTCGCCGCGGGATTCGAGGGGGAGCGGCGTGAGCTGACCATCCAGCTCACACGTATCCTGTTCCCGGGCGCCGCGCTCTTCGTGATGAGTGCCTGGTGCCTGGGTGTACTCAACAGCCACCGTCGGTTCTTGCTGTCCTACGCCGCACCCGTCGTGTGGAATGCAGCGCTCATTGCCGCGCTGGTGATCTATCGCGATGCGGCGGCGCCTCACATCGCGAACCGTCTGGCATGGGCGTCGGTTGTTGGTGCGTTGCTGCAATTCATCGTGCAGCTGCCGGTGGTCGTTCGCGTAGCGCCGCACGTCCGCGCGAATCTCGGACGAGGCAATGATGCCGTCCGGCGGGTCTTGCGGAACTTCACACCCGCGTTCTTCGCGCGTGGCGTTGTCCAGATCAGCAACTACATCGACCAGTTCATCGCGAGCTTCCTCGGCGTCGGTCCTGTGTCGCTGCTGTTCTATGCCCAGACGATTGCGATTCTGCCGGTGAGCCTGTT
>DASPMP010000091.1:0-2711 GCA_035626995.1 Gemmatimonadaceae bacterium | reverse complement strand
AAGCTGAATGAGCTGATGGCGAAGCATACCAGCCAGCCGATCGACCGGATCGAGAAGGACACCGACCGGGATCGCTTCATGTCGGCCGAGGAGGCGAAGGACTACGGGATCATCGACACGGTGATCAGCAGCCAGAACGAGATCGTCAGCGAGCAGATTATCAAGTCGCAGCAGGAAAACCGCGCGTAATGAGCGATAACTGATGGACTTACCCTCGTGAAAACGTTCACGAGGGTGGGTCGTCATTGGTGGAATATTCTTGCTTGACCGCCCATGAGAACGGCCCTTTATTCCCTAGAGCCTCTCGCGGCGCGGCGGCCGCCCAGGCGGTGTCATCCGTAGCCCCCTGCCATGTCTCACGATAAACACCTGCGTTGCTCCTTCTGCGGAAAGTCGAAGGACTCGGTCCGGAAGTTCATTTCGGGTCCGTCCGTCTATATCTGCAATGAGTGCATCGCCCTCTGCAACGAGATCCTGGCGGAGGACGAAGAGCGCGAGGTAGCCGAGGCGATTACCCAGGTCCCGACGCCTCCGGAGATCAAGGACGTGCTCGACCAGTACGTCATCGGGCAGGAAAAGGCGAAAAAGGCACTCTCGGTCGCGGTCTACAATCACTACAAGCGCATCAACTCGGCGACCGTCCAGGACGATGTCGAGCTCGACAAGTCCAACATCATGCTCATCGGCCCCACGGGCGTGGGCAAGACGCTCCTGGCGCAGACACTCGCGCGCATCCTGGATGTCCCCTTCACCATCGCGGACGCCACGACGCTCACGGAGGCCGGCTACGTCGGCGAGGACGTCGAGAACATCCTCGTCCGGCTGCTGCAGGCGGGCGACTTCAACGTCGCCGAATGTGAGCGCGGCATCGTCTACATCGACGAAATCGACAAGATCGCGCGCAAGTCCGAGAACCCGAGCATCACCCGTGACGTGTCCGGTGAAGGCGTACAGCAGGCGCTCCTGAAGATTCTCGAAGGCACCGTAGCCTCCGTTCCGCCGCAGGGCGGACGGAAGCACCCGCAGCAGGAATACATCCAAATCAACACCAAGGACATTTTGTTCATTTGCGGCGGCGCTTTTGATGGTTTGGAGAAGATCATTGAGGCACGAACTGGCCGCCGCCAGATCGGCTTCGCCGACATCGGTGTCGACACGTCCGGCGAGCGGAAGAAGAATCCGTTCGCGGAAGTCGAGCCGGACGACCTGCTTCGCTACGGCCTGATCCCCGAGCTCGTGGGCCGCTTGCCGGTGGTGGTCGCGCTCGAGGCCCTCGACGAAAGCGCCCTGGTGAAGATCCTGAAGGAGCCCAAGAACGCGCTCACGAAGCAGTACAAGAAGCTCTTCGAGCTCGAGGAAGTTGAGCTCACCTTCGATGAAGCTGCCCTGCGGGCCGTGGCGCAAAAGGCGCTCAAGCGCGGCACCGGTGCGCGCGGTCTTCGCGCGATTGTCGAGGAGATCCTGACCGACGTCATGTTCGACCTGCCCACGCGTGAAGACGTGGTCGAAGTCAAGGTGACCGAGGCCTCGGTGAACAACCCCGGCACGCCGCCGCTGCTCGAGATCTCGCCGCAGCGCAAGAAGAAGGAAGCGTAATGAAAGGCACCGTCGAACCGGGTGGCGCAGAGCGCCTCCCGGTTCTTCCGTTACGGGACGTCGTATTCTTCCCCCACGTCGTCATGCCGCTCGTGGTCGGGCGACCGGCGTCCCTCGCGGCAGTCAGCGCCGCGGCGGCGACAGCGGGCAGGCTCGTCCTCGTGTTGCAGAAGGACAGCGAGATCCAGGAGCCGGCTGCGGCGGACCTGTATCGGGTCGGTGTGGTAGCGCGAATCACGCAGTTCGCCCCCCTCGGGAACGGTTCGAGCCGCGTACTCCTCGAAGGCCTCGAACGGGTGCGTGTGACGCGATACATCTCGCAGAGTGCTCACTTGAGCGCGGTGGTCGGTCCACCTCGGGTAGGGCCTCCCGAGGAAACACCGGAGATCCAGGCGCTCGCTCGCAGCGTCCTGGCTTCGTTCGAGGAATACGTGGGGCTGCAGCGCCGGATTCCCACCGAAGTGGTACCGATGATCCAGGGCGCCGACGGGCTCGAACGGCAGGCCTATGGCATCGCCGCGCATCTGGCCGTCCGGCAGGAGACGAGGCAGGAACTGCTCGAGGCGGATCCCCATGAGCCACTGTTGCGCCGCCTTGGTGAAATCCTGTCCGCCGAGAACGAATTGCTTCGGCTGGAACGCAAGATCGACGAGGATGTCCGCGGTTCGCTGTTCCAGAACCAGCGGGAGTTTTACCTGCAGGAGCAGCTCAAGGCGATCCACCGTGAGCTGGGCAACGAGGACGACGATCTCGCCGACCTGGAGGCCGCGGCGGAAAAGCGGTCGCTCCCGGACGCAGTCAGGACCCGCCTGCTTCGCGAAATTCGAAAGCTGCGGCGCACGTCGCCCCTGCACCCCGAACACACGGTCTCGCGGAACTTCGTCGACTGGATCCTTGCCCTCCCCTGGACGGAGCGAACCGACGACGTCCTCGACGTGAACCATGCGCGCCGGGTGCTCGACGAAGACCACTACGGTCTCGAAGAAGTGAAGGACCGGTTGCTCGACCACATCGGTGCCCTGGCACTCGCCGGCAAGCTCGATGGCCCGATCCTCTGCCTCGTTGGACCGCCTGGCGTCGGCAAGACCTCACTCGGTCGGTCGATCGCGCGCGCG
>DASPMP010000090.1:0-4047 GCA_035626995.1 Gemmatimonadaceae bacterium | reverse complement strand
CTGCGCCCCGAGATCATCCGCGAGCTCGACCTTCCCGCGCACGGCCTGCAGATCCTGCCACTCGAAAGCACGGTCACGCCGCTCGACAACGGCGACTATCTCGGCAGCTGGTCGGATCCGGACGAGTCACGACAGGAATTGCGTCGGCATTCGCCGCGCGACGCGGAAGCGATGGTGGAATTCGGCCGCCTGATGCAGCACATGGGCATGGCGGTGAAGCCGATCCTCGGGATGGTACCGCCTGATCCATCATCGCTCGCGCCCAGCGATCTCCGGTCACTCCTGAAACTGGGAGGCCACTTCCGTTCCCTCGGCGCCGCAAAGTTCCACGCGCTGTACAAGCTCATGACCATGAGCAGCGCGGACTATCTCGACGAATGGTTCGAGTTCGATCCCCTGAAGGCCACGAAGTCGGCGAGCGGCATCATCGGCACCTTTCTCGGTCCACGGTCTCCCGGCACTGCGTACGTGCTGCTCCACCACTATATGGGAGAGATCGACGGCGCCTTCCGCGCCTGGGGCTTCCAGAAGGGTGGCACGGGCGCGATCAGCAACGCGATCGCGTCCGCCGCGCGTGCGTTCGGCGCCGAAATCCGCACCGAGGCTGCCGTCGAGCGAGTGATCACGAAGGACAACAAGGTTCGCGGCGTCGCATTGGCGAATGGCGACGAGCTCACGGCTCCTGTCGTCGTGTCCTCACTCGATCCGCGCCGGACCTTTCTCGCGCTGCTCGATCGCAAGGATGTCCCGCCCGATCTCGTCGAGGGGGTCAGCCGCTATCGCTTCCGCGGCTCATCCGGTAAGGTGAACCTCGCCCTGAGCGGGCCGCCGGAGTTCACCTGCCTGAAGAAGGATCCGGCGCTCGCGGCGCGCGCCGCTCGTGGCGCATTCTCGATCTCGCCGAGCGTGGAGTACCTGGAGCGCGCCTACGACGACGCGAAGTACGGCGCGTTCTCGCGCCATCCATATATGGACATCGTTATCGGCTCGATGATCGATCCGGGGATGGCGCCGCCGGGCCAGCACGTGATGAGCATCTTCGTGCAGTATGCGCCGCATGACCTCGCCGGCGGCTGGACCGACTCGAAGCGCGAAGCCTTCGGCAATTCCGTGATCAGGACGCTGTCGCGCTACGCGCCCAATATCGAGTCGCTCATCGTCGGCAAGCAGGTATTGACGCCGGCGGATATCGAGCGGATCACGGGCCTCACGGAAGGGAACATCTTCCAGGGTGAGCTGGCGCTGCAGCAGCTGTTCTTCCTGCGCCCGGTGCCCGAGTGGGCGAAGTACCGGACGCCGATCAAGGGGTTCTGGCAGTGCGGTGCCGGCACGCATCCCGGCGGTGGGATCATGGGCGCGAGCGGCCGGATCGCGGCGATGGAGATCGCGGGTCGATGACGACGCGCTATGACGCCGTCATCATCGGCGCGGGGCCAAATGGCCTCGTCGCTGCCCGAGCACTCGCGCGTCGCGGCCGGAAGATCCTCGTGCTGGAACGCGCGGAGGAGATCGGCGGGCACACGCGCACCGTGCAGTTCGCGCCTGGTTTCCGTTCTCCGCTCAGCGAGGATACGGGCTGGGTTCCCCCTGCCGTCGCTGGCCTGGCGAACACCGACAAGTTGCAGCGGGCCGGGGGCGCCGTCAGCACGACGGTGATGGGCGCCGACAAGCTGGCGTTGCACCTGCCGTCGCGTATTGCGGGTGCCGTTGACCACATCCGCGCGATCTCGGAGGATGATGCGGTGCGGTGGCCGGCCTTCGTGGACCGCATGACGAAGTTTGCCGGCATCCTGGGCGACCTGTACCAGATGCGGGCACCCGACATCGACACGCGCGGGATGCAGCTGCTGCCGGCGCTGGGCGTGGGCCGCAAGCTCCGGAAGCTCGGGCGACGAGACATGATCGAGTTCCTGCGGATCATGCCCATGTCCATTCAGGACCTGCTCGATGACAGCTTCGAGAACGACCTCCTGAAGTCGGCGATCGCCGCCGCCGCCGTGCGCGACCTGCAGCAGGGCCCGCGGTCGGGCGGTACGACGTTCAACTTTCTTCATTACATGGTCGGCGCCCCCACCGGGTCCATCCGGGGACGTCCATGGTACATCGGCGGCCCGGACGCGTTTGCACAGGCCGTGCTCGAGGTGTTGAAGAAACGGAAGGTCGAGGTACGTACCGGTGCGGCGGTCGAGCGGATCATGGTGAAGGACGATGCCGTCGCCGGCGTCGTGCTCGCGGGTGGCGAGGAAATCCCCGCCGAAGTGGTGCTCTCGACGGTGGATCCGCGGAGCACGTTCCTCGGAATGATCGAACCGGAATGGCTCGACCCCGAACTGATGCTCGCGATCCAGAACATCAAGATGCGCGGCTGTACTGCGTGTGTGATGTATGCGGTAGATCGCGCAATCGACGATCCCGCAAAATCGTTCACCGCGTCGGTGAGCCTCACGCAGTCCACGAGTGCGCTCGAGCGTGCCGCGGATGCCGCGAAGTACGGTGAGGTCGCCGCCAGCCCACACGTGGAGCTCTTCTCCCCCACGTTGCGCTGGTCGCATCTTGCCCCCGAGTTCAAGCACGTCGTCACGGCGCGCGTGCAGTACGCGCCGTACCGGCTGAAGACGGGCGCCTGGACGGCGGCGGACCGGGAGGCGCTCGAGAAGAAGGCTACCGCGGCGATTTCCGCTGTGCTTCCCAACTTCGACAGTACCATCCTGCACCGAATGGTCCTGGCGCCACCGGATATCGAGGAGCGTTTCGGCGTTGCCGAGGGGGCGATGACGCACGGTGAACTCACCCTCGACCAGATCCTCTTCGCGCGTCCCGTCCCCGGCCTCGGCGCCTACGAGATGCCGATCACCGGGCTGTACTTCGGCGGTTCCGGCGCGCACCCGGGTCCGGCCATCCTTGGCGGCGCCGGTTGGCTCGCGGCAAGACGAGCCATGGGCGCCGGCTAGTCATTTGCATGCGCACTCACCTGCTCATCGTGGCTGCGTTGGCCATGAATTCCGCGACAACAGAGGCGCAGACGCCATCGCCGTCCGCCACGGTCCAGGCGTATTTCGATGCGCTCGCCGCCGAGCACTGGAGTGTTGCTGCGTCGTTCCTTCGAGTTGAGGACTTCAGCAGGATTCGTCGCGATCACATCGACATGTATTCCCCCAGCCGTTTCCGTCCCCGAACGGCCGAGGACTTCCTGCGGCGCGATTCGACTATGCCGCCGGCAGTCGCGGAGTACCAGGCGAGACGCTTCAACGAAACAGCAGCACGCGCTGCCAATCTGGGCGAGCTCGAGGTCGTCTTCGCTGGGGTCCGCGACACGGCGCTGCTCCGTGCGATGACCCTGGACCAGGTCGCCGCGCGCTGGCTCGAGGCGCGAGATCTTCGCCACCAGACGCGTTTGATGCTCCGGCTGGATCCCACCTGCCCGCAGGAGCTCGATAGCGCCACTCGCGAGGCGCTCGCTCCGCGGGTTGAGGTACTCGGAGAGGTCATCCGTGGAGACACAAGTTGGGTCGTTCTCCGATCCAGGTCCGAACATGTCGGAATGGCGCTTCCTGGCGCTGCGCCGGACGATGCTCGAACGGCGACGCTTGTCCGCCGCGGCGACCGGTGGTTGATCGTTCCCTCGCAGCACTACGGCTACCAGAGCATCGGCTTGAGTCGTTGTCGCAGGCAGCGCTAGGCCAATAGTTCGCCCACAGCGACTTACGTCACGTGCGCGTGATCGTCGCGGAGATAACTTCGGGCATGATCTCGCTGCGGATGACCTGGGTGGATCTCGCATTCCTCCACTGGCGCGTGCCCGTTGACGCCGTACGGAAGCTGGTCCCTCCTGCCCTGGAGATCGACACATTCGACGGACACGCCTGGATCGGGATCGTGCCGTTCGAGATGCGGAACGTTGCCCCGCAGGGACTGCCCCCAATCCCGACGGCCAGCGACTTCCCCGAGCTGAATGTCCGGACGTACGTGACGCACGGAGACCGTGCCGGCGTCTGGTTCTTCAGTCTCGACGCCGCCAGCTGGCTCGCCGTCATGGGCGCTCGCGGC
>DASPMP010000089.1:0-17113 GCA_035626995.1 Gemmatimonadaceae bacterium | reverse complement strand
CGCGCAAGCAATTCGCGAATGGTCGGTCCGGCGTCGGCCTGCATGCGATCCAGCTTTGCCCGAAGCGCCGCGTCGTCGGGACGCTGCTCCACGAGCGCGCGATAGACGCGGAGCGCCTCCTCACGATGCCCCTGGCTGAGGTACAGCTCCGCCATCGTCTCGGTAACGAACGGGCCCGGCTCCCTGGCTGCCTCCGGAGACTGATCCTGCACCTGCGCACTCGCCTCGGCACTGTCCGACACGTCTATCATCGGGAGATCCGCCGTCGGTGACGCAGGCCCGGACCCTTCCGCCGTGGGTGACGCAGCCACGGATCCTTCCCGCGGTGAGGCGGGCGCAGATGCCGGCAAACCGAGGTCGAGCGCGTCGATCCCCGCCGGCGAGTCCGACTGAGGCTTTTGGGCCTGCACCGACTCCGGCGTTCCCAGATTGACGACCATCTCCTGGCTTTCTTCGATCGTGAGTTCCGAGCGACCCGGCAATGTCTCCGCTGTGCCCTCCCACATCGACATCGGCTCCGGCGTCGACAACGGCAGCGGTTCGGACTCGGGCGTCAACGACAGGGCAGATTCCGATTCCGGTGCCGACGACAGCCCAGATGCTGACTCAGGCGTCATCGATGTCGTCTCAAGTCCTTCGAGCGTGAAGGAATCGATAGCCGGCACCGTTCCGCTTCCGCCTGGCACCGCTGTGTCGAGCGCAAGCCGGTCGCCCGGCGCCGCGGGCTCACCGGAGGCCGCCGTGGGTTCGAAGCCAGCTGCTGCTTCTCCGACGGGTGCAGGAGAATCCGGAAGGGACAAGGACTCGAGATTCTCCAGCGCCGGAATATCAGGCGACGGCACATTGTCCAGGGTGATTTCCGCCGTCGGCGCGCTTCCAAGCGTCTCAACCTGGTTGACGGGCTTTTCAGGAGGGACTGACATCGCCGGCTGCTCGACCGTGCGCACGATCTCCGGCGCTTTCAAAGCCGAGACGACGACTGTTGGGGCTGAGGATGCAGCAGGCTCCGGAACCGCTGCCTGCGTCGCGGGAGTCTCGGCGGTCGTCGCATTCGGAGGCGTTACGGCGTCGAGGCTCTTGAGCTGAGCCTGTATCTCCTCGTTCCGCGGATCGGCCTCCAGTACTCTGCCATACCAGGACTTGGCACCCTCGGTGTCACCGAGGATGAGGGCAATGTCGCCGAGGTGACGGAGCGCGATGAGGTTTTCGGGATCCAGGGAAAGCGCCGTTTCGAAGACGCCCTTGGCTTCCTCGAACTCGCGTCCCTCGTAGAGCGCCTGGCCATAGACGATATGACCGCTCATGTGCCCGGGCTGCTGCGGCAGGTATTCGCGACAGATCGCGATAGCCTGGTCGACGTCGCCCGCTTTTCGATACTCGTTCGCGAGGGGAGCGAAGTACCGCCGGGGGTTTTCCTCGAACTTCTTTCGCAGTTCGTCGATTCGGGCGGAACTCGCCATTTGCGATTTTTTTGAAGGGCGCGGGACCGCGACAGAAGAACGGGCAAGATACATCTCGCCGACGGAGCCAGTCAATCAGAAGTCACGCCGCGACTTGATTTTAGCTGTTGCCGCCGGATAGCTTTTTCAGCTTGCCGTTCGCCATCGCGCACCACCCCTCCGAGGAGTAACGCCCCGTGTTGCAACAGATGAGGACCACGGCCAAATGGATTTGGCTGTTCCTCTTTGCCGCTTTTGTCGGCGTCTTTCTATTCGCCGATACCGCCGGCCTCATCGGAGGCTCGGCCATCACTCCCACGACGGCTGTGGCGGAGGTGAATGGCCGCGACATTCTGTACATGGACTGGCAGCAGCGTGTGTCCCAGGCCATGCAGAACCAGCAGCGCTCGGGCGCCGCGCTCACTCAGGATGAAGTGCGTCAGATCGAAGAGGACGTCCTGAATGAGATGATCATGCAAGTGCTCCTCGAACAGGAGTATCGCAAGCGCGGTATCGGGGTGACAGACGAAGAAGTCCGCGAATTCGCCAGGTACGCCCCACCGCCCTTCCTGTACAACAACCCGGATCTTCAGACCGAAGGCAGGTTTGATCCGCAGAAATACCAGCGTTTCCTGGCCAGCCCTCAGGCCCGCCAGGGCGGCATCCTCCTCGCGCTGGAGAGTTACTACCGCAGCGAGATTCCGAAGGAGAAGCTGTTCGAGCAGATCACCGACGGCGTATACCTGACGGACGCGGAATTGTGGCGTGCGTGGCAGGATGAGCGCGACTCCGCGCAGGTCACGTATGTCGCGTGGCGTCCGGAGATCGACTCGGCGGCGCTTGCTGCTGTCACGGACGCCGAAATACGGGACTATTTCAACGAGAACAAGGCGAAGTTCGAGCGCTCGGGCCAGGCGTGGCTTTCGGTCGTGCACATCCCCCGCGTCATCACCGCCGCCGACACTGCGGCGACGCGTCAGCGGATGTTGCAACTGCGCCAGGAAATCATCGGCGGCGCCAGCTTCGACGACGTGGCGCGCCGCGAGTCCGTCGACTCGATCAGTGGAGCCAACGGGGGCGACCTGGGTCGTGGTCCGCGCGGCCGCTTCGTGCCCGAATTCGAAGAGGCTGCGGCGCGCCTGCGTCCGGGGCAGATCTCCGAACCGGTCCTCACCCCGTTCGGCTACCATCTGATCAAGATGGACGACCGGAAGGGTGATACCCTCGCCCTGCGCCACATCCTGCTGCGCGTGCAGCAGACCGATTCCGCGGCGATGGCCACCGATCGGCGCGCGGACGAGCTCGCGGAGATCGCGTCCGGCGCGGAAGATCCCTCGAAGCTCGACTCGGCCGCGCGGCAACTCAACCTGCCCATCCGCAGACTGACGGCCGTCGAGGGTCAGGTCGCTTCCCTCGAAGGAGGAAACGTCCCGAGCGTGAGCGCCTGGGCCTTTGGCGGTGCACAACGCGGCGACATCAGCGAATTGTTCGATGACGAGGGCGGCTACTGGATGGCGCGCCTCGACTCCGTTTCCCCCGGCGGAGAGCCGAGTGTCAACCGCGTCGCGAGTGAGATCCGCCAACACCTGGCGATGGCCAAAGCCATCGACAAGCTCATGCCGGTCGCCGAGCAGTTTGCGCGTACGGCGGCGGCGACCAGCCTGGAGACGGCGGCGCGGGATGCGGGCCTTACGCCGGTGAAGACACCCACGTTCACTCGATTGGGCTTCCTGCCGGGAATGCCGCAGTTCAGCAGTCCGATGGGCGCGGCATTCGGATTGCCGGCCGGCGCCGTCAGCGCGCCGATTCGCGACGAGAGCGGCGTGTACGTCATCCGCGTCGACCGCCGGGTGAACGCCAACCGCGCGGAGTTCGACGCGCAGAAGGAAGCGTTGCGCCGGCAACGCGTCCAACAGCTGAAACAACAGCGCCTGCAGCTGTTCCTCGATGACCTCCGCAAGTCCGCAGACATCGAAGACCATCGCCGTGAGATCAACGCCGCGGCACGACGCCAGCAGGTGTAGGTCTGGAACACAAAAGGCCCTCGCGTCTCGCGAGGGCCTCTGTTCTATCCAGTACTCAGCTCAGGAGACGCTTCGGCTCGGAGGTCGCGTCGTCCGTGCGCCTCACCGGATCGCCGGCGTTGATCGACTCCGCATGCGCCTCGCGCTCGGGCGCTTTGATCTGGCGGTCCACGTCGCTGATGTTACGCTTGAACTCGCGAATGCCCTTTCCGATCGACGCGCCGATCTCGGGAACGCGCTTCGCGCCGAAGACGACGAGCACGATTACGAGGATGATGAACAGCTCCATCGGACCCAGATTGCCAATCATAAAAGCTCCTAGAAGAGCGAACGTGCGATGAGATAAGCGACCAGAACCCCGACCAGACTGAGCAGCGACACGTCGATCAGCACGGGTCCCAGTGAGAACTTCAAGATAAGCAGGTCGATCGTCAACGGGCCGAACGACGGCGTCAGCCCCGTGGTGAGAAACTCCTTCACCGCGCCGGGGGGCAGGAACCGCCGGGCGACCTGCGTGAGCACGCCTCCCACCACGAAACCAATGGCGAGGACGACCCCGTGGAAGACGGGACGGTGTTTGGCGGATCCGGTTGGTGGCATTTACGAGCGACGCTCCATGACGTAGACGATTGCATCCTCAAGAGCGGCACGCACCGGGCTTTCTGGCATCGTGCGCAGTGCCTCGTTCGCTTCATCGGCGAACTGCGCCCCCCGGGTCCGCGCATAGGCCAGCCCGCCGGCCTCGGCGACAATGCCTGCAACTTCCGCGACCATTTCGTCCGACGGCGCTTCATGCGCGAACAACGCATCGACCCGCGCACGCGCGGCGCGATTCATTCGCGGGAGCGCGGCGATGAGTGGCAGCGTCACCTTGTGCTCCTTGAGGTCCGCACCCGACGGTTTGCCAGTCGTGGTCGCATCCTCGGTGTAGTCCAGGAGGTCATCCGCGATCTGAAACGCGAGCCCAAGCCGTTCACCATACCGTGCGAGGGGGGCACGAAAGCGAATTGCCCCATAAAACGCACCGGTCTCGCACGCGGCAGACAACAGAGACGCCGTCTTCGCGCGGATCAGCTTCACGTATTCGGCTTCATCGAAGCCGAGCGAGTCGATGGCCGCGAGCTGGCGCATTTCCCCGACCGCAAGCTCGTTCGACACATCCGTGAGGATGCGCAGGACGGTCAGGTTCTCGAGCTGTACCAGCGCGCGCAAGGCACGCGAATACAGGAAGTCTCCCATGATCACTGAGATCTGGTGACTGAACAGTGCGTTGACCGTCGGCAGCCCGCGACGCAGCGCCGAGTGATCGACCGAATCATCGTGCACCAGGGTCGCAAGGTGCATGAGCTCGATCGCGGACGCGAGACGGACCGCAGTATCCTCCCCGTTTCCTTCGACGTCGCTGGCGAGGAGCGCCAGGGTCGGCCGGAACAGCTTGCCCCGCTTGCTCAGAAGGTGTCCGCTCACGGCTTCGATCATCGGCAGGTCGTGCGACACCACGTGATGCATGTCAGGGATCACCCGGTCCAGGCGTTCGCGGACAGGCGCCTGGATGCCCGCCAGACTGACGTCCCGACGCGCGCCGCGTGCGGGTGCGACAGCACTGTTCATCGCGTCGCGTTCTCCAGCGCATTCATGCGTTCGCCGACGTCATGGAACTGAATGTCCACCACGAACACACGCTGGTAGTAGATCAATGCGTCCTCGCCTTTTCCGAGTGCTTCGTATGCCCTGCCGAGCAGGTAAAGAACGCCGACAAGCTGGTCATCGTCCATGTCCTTCTCGCTCAGCGCACGCGCGAGGATCGTCGCGGCCATCTGATTCTGCCCTTTCTCGATGAAGCACTGACCGATCGCCTCATACGTACGCACGCGGTTGTCGGGCCCCCGCAGCGCCTTCTGGAATTCGGAAATTGCCTCGTCGATGAGGCCCATCTCCTTGTACGCGACGCCGAGGTCGTAGTGACTCTGGTAGTCCTCGGCCTCCACATTCTCCGCGACACCCTGCTTGAACTTCCGCAGCATGTCCTGGAAGTCCGCTTCCTCGTTGCCGGTGGGCTCTTCTTCGGCCACGACCATGCGGGTGTCCTTCGGAATCTCGTCGTCCCGCAACCAGTCCCCGAGATTGACGAAGGCATCATTGTCCAGCGGCGTCGGCTTGGCGCTCGTCATCGGCGCGGGACGTACGGGCGCCACTGGCTTCTTCGCGGCGGGAGACTTCCGCTCCGGAGCGACCGGTTCTGGCGTGGGCTCGGGCATGGTGCTCAAAGCCGCCTGGGCGCGCAAATCGTCGGGTGACAGCTCGAGCACGCGTTGATAGATCGTTCGCGACTTGTCGACCTGGCCGGTCCGGAACAATGCATCCGCGAGCGACAGATACGACTCCACCAGCTGTGCGCGGTCGTTCGTCCGGTACGCGTATTCCACGCGCTTCTGGTGGTGCTTCACCGAAGACGGATCGATCCGCACGATCTCGTCCGCGACACTCATTGCCGTCGCGAGGTCACCGCTTCGCTCGAAGCCGAGCATCGCTGTTTCAAGTTCCCGCACGCCGTCGTCGCGGTTGCCGGCGTCCAGCAGGGCTTCGGCGAGCTCCCGACGCGATCCCCAGTCCTCAGGATCGCCATCCACGACCGCCTGGAGCACGTCCACCGACTTGGGCGACACGACGTTGTTGTTCGACGACAGCCGCGCCAGGTCCTCGAGATCGTCCGGCGCGAGGGGGATTTCCGGTGCAGGCTCCTCCAGCTCGAGTGGTGCGTCGAACTCGACCGACTCCTGGATGACCGGCATGTTGATCCCGGACGGGCGCGCGGGCGGAAGCTCCTCGTCGTCCGACGGCATGATGATATCGAGCATCGTATCGCCCGTATCGAGCTCCGCCGTCTCGTCTTCCACAACGTCCAGCACCGGCTCGGGTGAGATGATCGGCAGGTCCGCTTCCGGCGCGTCGAGCAGCGATGTCGGCTCGAGCTCGAGCCCAGAGGCATAGTCCGCCGGTGGTGAGACGTCGTCAGCCAGCGACGTCGTCTCGAAGCCCAGCAGAGAGCCCGAATTGTCGGGATCGAGCGAAGCGCTCACCGGGATATCGTCAATCACCGGCTCCGGCGTGATCTCGACCGGCTCGATCGTCTCAACGGGTTCCTCGAGCTCCATGATGGGCTCGACGATCGGCTCTGGCTCCGGCTCCGGTGGCGGCGGTGGTGGAGGCGGCGCCTGTTTGCGGATCTCCATCGTCGCACGCTTCGGAGGGGGCGCCGGAGGAGCTTCCGGCGCCTTGGCACCGGTCCCCATCGCCGCGCTTTCCTCCGGGGTGAGGGCAGGAATGCCTCGAGTCGAGCGCTGTTTGGCAATCGATCGGCGCGCCGCCTGCGCCTTGGGTGAATCACCCAGGTCGATGAAGATCAGATCGTCCGAGCCGCCCGAGGACTTCACGCTTCCGCCGGTGCGCGGCTCGACGTTGGGATCGAGCGCGTGAATCCGGTTCGCGGTGGCCGCCGCTTCGTTCGCGTTCCCTTCAGCATCGAGCTGCTCGTGCAGGATCTGCAGTTGCTCGATTGCCTCTTCCTTCTTCCCTGCCTTCGCAAGCTGATCCGCCAGCATCAAGCGGATGTCGGTCTGATCGGGGCACAGGTCGGCGAATTCGCCGAGGGCGCGGAAGGCTTCGTCCATCTGGCCGGCTTTCCGCATGCGGTCCGCATACTCGAGAAAATTCTGCTTTGCGTCCGCCTTGAAGCCCTTATGCGCGCTGATCTTCCCGAGCTTGTAATAGACAGTTGAACGGCCGGGCGAACTGCGCAAAATCTTGTTGCACAACGCGATGGCGTTGTTGAGGAAGCCACCTTCCACGTAATAGTCGACGGCCTTCTCGTAGTACTCGACGGCGCCACTCACGTTGTTTTGCTTCACCATGAGGTCGCCAACGCGATTCAACAGGGCGACATCCATGTCCTCCGGATTCCTCTCCATCTCCGCGATCAGCTCGACATAGACCGCAACGGCCTTGTCGGGCGACTTCTTTTCGAGGTCGGCGGCCTTCTTTTTGAGAGAGGCGATCTTGGACATCGGCGTCCGAATCAGCGACGGAGAGTGGCGCGGGACGTCCGCGGGAGGCGAAGAAAACGGATCGTTAACTTACGTCTAAGTCATGGACGTCACAAGCTTTGCCCCGTGTCCACAGCCCTCGGCAAAGCCGTGCTCCCAGCCAGTACGGGAGCTCCCGATAGTCGCGAATTGCCATCAGAGCGAGGTCCGCGGAGTACCCCGCCGCGATCTGACCGACCTCGTGGGCCAATCCGAGGGCAGCGGCGCCATTGACCGTCGCTGCGACGATGGCCTCAGCGGCACTCAGCTTGAGCTGGCTGACACCCAGCGTCAGCGCGATGGGAAAGGCCACCGTCGGCGACGTCCCTGGGTTGAAGTCGGAGGCAAGGGCGATGGCGAGCCCCCCGTCGAGCATCCGCCGCGCGGGTGCCTGCGTTGGCTTCCCCAGGAACAGCATTGTCGCCGGCAGGAGGGTGGCGACTGTATTCGCGCTCCCCAACGCGTCGATGCCCGCGGGTGAGATTGCTGCCAGATGATCCGCTGACGTCGCCTGCATCTCCGCCGCCAGCTCGGCGCCTCCGCTCGCCGTCAGCTCGTCGGCGTGCAGCTTCAGCGAGAGGCCGGCCGCGCGGGCCGCCGCAAGGATCTCCCGTGACTCAGCGACGGTATACACGCCGGTTTCACAAAACACGTCGGCGAAGTGCGCGAGCTTCTCACGAGTTACTATCGGAAGCATGTCGTGAATCACCAGGTCGACGTACTCCCGCCGTCGAGCGGTGCTATCGCGATACTCCAGCGGAATCTCGTGCGCGCCGAGGAACGTCGGGATCAGGCGGACCGGCAGTTCTGATGCGAGCCGCCGGATCACGCGCAGCAGCTTCAGCTCGTCCACCAGCGACAGGCCGTAGCCCGACTTCACTTCGATGGTGCCGACGCCGTACGAGGCGAGCCGGCGCAACCGCATGCGCGCGAACGAAACCAGCTCCTCCTCGTCCCTCGTCCGGACATCGCGCACGGAGGCGTGAATCCCTCCTCCACGCTGCGCGATGTCCATGTAATCCATTCCCGCGGCGCGCATCTCGTGCTCGGCAGCGCGCGGCGCGCCGAACACCGCATGGGTGTGCGAATCGACGAGCGCCGGCATGAGGACGCCGCCGTGGCAGTCAACGTGATTGGCGGACGGAAACTGAGCCTGGAGGTCGCGTTGTCGACCGACGGCAGCGATGCGGTCGCCCCGCACGGCGACCGCGGCGTCCGTCAGGCATTCGAGCTCCGACATTGCTCGCCCGCGCCGGGCCACTCCGGGCCCGGCCGCGGTGACCACCTGCGCGGCGTTAACGAAGAGCAGTTCAGGCGAAGACATCGGCGACGCGGGAGAGTCGCAATGGAGCCTGTGCCTCACCGCGGCACGCGTAGTAACACGCGTTGCAGGCGACAGGCTCATATCGCCGGAACTCCCGCCAATGGAAATCCGTCGGAAAATCCGGGCACCGCTTCACGTGTCCGGAGGGATTGAGATGCACGGTCCGGATGCCGGAGTGGCAGGGCTCCGTCATTTCGCCGCGCACGTAGCGCGGGATCTGCTCGATGTAGTAATCCGAGTTGGTGATCACGCCGCGGTGAGCGCGCTTGAATGCAAGCAGCTCCGCCACCAGCGCGTCCGTGGCGGCAAACGAGTCATCGCCAAGCAGGTGCTCGCGGTTCCCGTTCTTGCTGTCCGTGTACACGCTGAGGTTCACGCCGCACCCGACACGCACCGCTTCGCGCACGATAGGCATGATGCTGTCCAGGTTGTCCTGCTTGATCACGGTGTTGAACCGGATGCCATCGATGCCCGCGGAACGCATCCCCTCGATGGCGGCGAAGATGCGGGCTGACAAGCCGGGAATCCCGCGGGCCTTGTCGTGGCGCTCATCCAGGTAGTCGAGGGAGATGTTGAACTGGTTCACCCCGGCCTTCCAGAGTGATCGGCCACGCTCCACGGACAGCATCCCGCCATGCGTCAGCACGATGATGTATTTGAGTCGCATCGCGTCGGCGACCGCCGACACAAGCTCCTCGAGGTCGCGTCGCAGCAGCGGTTCCCCGCCCGTGAAGGTCACCAGCATCGGATTGAAGAATCGGGCCGCGTCCGCATACGACGTGAGCTCCTGCTCACGTGCCGACGGATCCGTCTTCCAGTAATCACAGAAACCGCATCGCGCATTGCAGCGCATGGTGACTTCGAAATTCACCAGCACCGGCATGCGCCGCGCGGTGAGCCATGCGTACTTCGCGAGAAACAGCGGAATGTGATACGGCTTGAACCGCGCGGAGAGCATCGAGGCTAGCGGTCGCGCTGCATGGGAAGCGTCAGGTGCTCACGTCGTGCCGTGTCGATTGCCGTGTCGTAGCCGGCGTCGGCATGGCGCGCGACGCCGATGCCAGGATCATTGGTGAGGACACGTGCGAGGCGAACCCGCATCTCGGGAGTGCCATCCGCGACGATCACCTGCCCCGCGTGGAGTGAGTTGCCGATACCGACGCCGCCGCCGTGATGGAACGAGACCCAGGACGCGCCACTCGCCACGTTGAGCATTGCGTTCAGAATCGGCCAATCGGCAACGGCGTCTGTTCCATCGAGCATCCGCTCCGTCTCCCGAAATGGCGACGCGACGCTGCCTGTATCCAGGTGGTCGCGGCCGATGACGATCGGTGCGGACAACTCGCCGCGCGCGACGAGGTCGTTGAGCGCCACACCGAAGCGCGCGCGGTCGCCCTGTCCCAGCCAACAGATGCGCGCCGGCAAGCCCTGGAAATGCACGCGCTCCCGTGCAAGCCTGATCCAGCGAGCCAACTGCTTGTCGTTCGGAAACAGTTCGAGCACCAGCTCATCCGTGCGTGCCAGATCCTTCGCGTCGCCCGACAAGGCGACCCAGCGAAACGGACCCTTCCCCTGGCAGAACAGCGGACGAATGTACTCCGGGATGAATCCCGGGATGTCGAACGCCGCGGAAACTCCCGCATCAGAGGCGACGGTGCGGATGTTGTTGCCGTAATCGAAGGTGACGGCGCCACGCGTCTGCATCGCGAGCATCGCCTTGACGTGCTCCGCGATCGAAGCGGTGCTTCGCTCGACGTACTCCCGGGGATCCCGCGCGCGAAGGTCAGCCGCGTCGGCAAGCGTCAGTCCGGCCGGGACATAGCCGTTGAGCGTATCGTGCGCACTCGTCTGATCGGTGAGGACATCAGGGGTGAATCCCCGTCGGACCAGTTCGGGGAGCACCTCAGCGGCGTTCCCGACCAAACCGATGGAAAGTCGCTGCTTTCGATCGCGGGCATCGAACAGCCACCGCAGTGCTTCATCCAGGTCGGCAGTCACCCGATCGCAATACCCTGTCGCGACCCGCTTTTCGATGCGTGAGCGATCGACGTCGATGCCGAGGAATGCCGCGTCGTGCATCGTGGCGGACAGCGGCTGAGCGCCGCCCATGCCCCCCAGGCCGGCGGTGAGCACCGTGCGTCCAGCGAGCGTTCCACCGAAGTGCCGGTTCGCGACCGCACCGAAGGTCTCAAACGTTCCCTGGAGGATTCCCTGCGTCCCGATGTAAATCCAGGAACCCGCAGTCATCTGGCCATACATCATCAGGCCAGCACGTTCGAGCTCGCGGAAATGATCCCAGGTCGCCCAGCGTCCCACGAGGTTGCTGTTGGCGATGAGGACCCGAGGCGCCCCGGGATGCGTGCGAAACACCCCCACCGGTTTGCCGCTCTGGACAAGCAAGGTTTCGTCGTGCTCGAGCGCGCGCAGCGACCTGACGATGGCGTCGAACGCGTCCCAGCTGCGCGCCGCTCGACCGGTGCCTCCATATACCACAAGGTCATCCGGACGCTCGGCGACTTCCGGATCGAGATTGTTCATGAGCATCCGGAGCGCCGCCTCCTGCTGCCACCCCTTGCAGGAGATCGTGCTGCCGCGAGGGGCCTGCACCCGGCGCGGGCCGGAAAGCGTTTCAGAAACGGCGGTGGTCATGTCTCAGGCAAACTGTCCATCTGCGATCGCGTTCGCCAATGAGGCGATGTCCGGCGCGAGCACCCGGTCCTCCTCAAGCGGCTTTACCAGCGCGCGCACTTTGTCGTGGGCTCGTCCGACCTGCCTCGCGGGCTTGAGCGGCTTGCGATAGTCGATCCCCTGCGCCGCGCACATCAGTTCGATGGCCAGCACGTGGCGCAGGTTGCGCACAATGCGGCGTACCTTCCACGCGGCGCCCATGGACATCGGCACCATGTCTTCCTTGTTCCCGTCGGTCGGGATGGTGTCGACCGTGGCAGGATGCGAGAGCACCTTGCATTCGCTCGCGAGGGCCGCGGCGGTCACCTGTGCCATCATGAAGCCGGAATTCACTCCGGCGTCCTTCGACAGGAATGGCGGCAGCCCCTCGTTGAAATCGGGATGCACGAGACGGTCGATGCGACGCTCGGAGATATTCGCCAGGGTCGTCAATGCAATCGCGAGGAAATCGAGCGCCATACCCACGGCCTGGCCATGGAAATTCCCGCCGCTCAGCAGCTCGCCTCCCTCGAAGACCAGCGGGTTGTCGGTGGCGGCGTTCAGTTCGCGCGTCACCACCGAGGCGACGAAATCGATGGCATCGAGAACGGGCCCGTGCACCTGCGGCATACACCGCAGCGAATAGGGATCCTGGACCCGTGAGTCGCCGAACCGGTGCGACTCCCGGATCTCGCTGTCGGCCAGCAGCTCGCGCAGTACAGCAGCGGATGCGGCTTGTCCCAATTGCCCCCGCGCGGACTGAATCCGCTCGTCGAAGGCGACGGGCGTTCCCTTAAGGGCCTCCAGGCTCATCGCCCCCGCGATGTGCGCCACCTTCCACAGCCGATGGGCATCGACAACAGCGAGCGCCGCGGCTGCCGTGTGGGCCTGCGTGCCGTTGATCAGGACGATGCCTTCCTTCGGCTGGAGCGTAGCGGCAGACAGTCCATGATCTGCGAGCATTTTCGCCGCGGGAGCGCTCGCGCCATGCGAGTGCAGTTCGCCCTCGCCGATCAACGCGAGGGCGAGATGCGCAAGCGGTGCAAGGTCGCCGCTCGCCCCGACGCTTCCCTGCTCCGGAATGGATGGATGGAGTCCCGCGTTCAGCATGCCGATAAGCAGCTCGGCGATCGCGGGGCGCGCGCCCGTGAGTCCCTTGGCGATCACATTCGCGCGCAGCAGCATCATCGCCCGGACTTCCCGCTGCGGGAGCGGATCGCCCACCCCTGACGCGTGACTCCGGATAAGGTTGACCTGGAGGTCCGCAAGTCGGTGGGCCGGAATGACCACGTCGGAGAGCTTGCCGAAGCCGGTCGTTACCCCATAGGCGACTTCGTTGCGCGCAACGAGCGCATCCACATGTCGCCGGCTTTCCATCGCACGATCGCGCGCCGCGGGGGCAAGGGAGACGCGGACCGCATTCGTGGCAACCGCGGCAACGTCTGAAAGCGTCAACGAGTTACCGTCGATGACCACCTGGGAAGACATGCGCGGGAATGTCGACGCCTGCCCTGTCCGATTCAAGTGCCGCGCATGGTGCGTCAACGCGCACCAGCGCAGGCCTCGGTGTCTACCGGCTACGCACCGTCGCGCGGCTGTAGTCGAACTTCAGGTCAGGCTGCGGCTTCAACGCGATGAAGAAGTTGAACGCAAAATTGCCGTTCGGCGAGCGTGTGAACGCAAAGATGGCACGCCAGTCGTGCAAGTCGCGCTGCAGGGACGCGATCTGGCTGGCAAACTGGCTCTGCTCGAAGTCATAGCTCGTATTCCACGACGCCGACCATTTTTTCGTCAGCTGGAACTGCAGCTGGCTGGCAAGGGACGTCTGGCTCGGCATGCGCACCGCGGGCGCGCCGGCCGTGGTCGGCTCAAACGGGTTGACCAGGCTGGGACTGGCCTTGCAGCTCTCGTACGCAAACGGGTCGAGCAACCGAAACGGCTCGCAGCGGACGTCGGGATCGTAATCGATGACTCGGTCGCCTTTTGGAGGGCGCGATCGGGAGGTACTGAACATGAACGACGCGTTCCACCCCTGGGTTGGGGGCACGAGGAACTGGGAGCCCCGGGAGGCCTGCCCGGCCACTGGCTGCGACGCGTACTGCCGCGCCATGGCGTCGGCCTGCGTCCCCTGATTCGGATCTTGCTGCGGCGACGGGCTCTGGTCAGGTACCGCCCGACCAAACAGCCGCGTAATGACGGTGAACGGATTCTCCTGCTGACTGAAACGCATGCTCGACGAGATGCTGGTCAGAAACGGCGCAAACTCCGCCGTATCACTCAGCGTGCTTCCCTGGAAGAGCGAGTAGTTCATCGAGAAGTCGAAACCAGGCAGCAAGTCCGAGCTCAGGGTCGTACCCATGTTTTCTGTGGTCAGCCCCGCCAGGCGCCGGCCCACGACCCGCGCGCGCTCGAAGTCGTACCCGATGGGCGTGAAGTTCATGCTCAGGATCTTGAGCTTCTGTCCCCCCTGCCCGTCCTGCGTCGAATCCGCGGGGCCACGCACCTTGGCTTCGATGTTCTGCGAAAGACCAAATGAGATCGCGTTCTGCGCGAGCGCGCCAAGATACCCCTGTTCCTTGACCCCCAGCGCCTCCAGATAGTCATTGCTGACCCGTTTTGCCGGCGCGTAGCTGTAGGAAATCGTCGGATTCACGGCGTGGCGGAACCGCGTGAAGGGACCGAAGCCCGGCCACATGCCATAGACCGTCGGCGCCGCGGACAGGCCATACGTCAGGCGCTTGCTCTGGTGAACGAACCTGCCGCCACTCAGCTCGGTGCGCACCCAGAATGGCCCCGGGTCCACGTTCTGGAGGCTGATGCTCGGGGTCAGCTTGAACCGGTTCTGGCCGAGCGACGGGAGCGAGAACATCGGGTTCCAGTCCACGTCCGTGCGGAAAGTGTTCTGGAAGACACGCGTCTGTTTGGCCGACTCCTGTGCATTGGGATAGAAAATCTTCTCCTCGGGATAGTCATTGAATGCATCCCGAATGCTCAGGTTGTTGCTGAAATTCATCCCGAAGATACGGATCGGCGAATCGAAATTGATTTGGCGATTGAACTTGTCGCTCCGCAGACTGTCCACCCGCACGAGCTGCCCTGTGTTATCTCCGATGTACCGGTTGCGGAAGGTCGTCGGTTGATCGATGCGAAGGCTGGCCTGCTCGGTGAAGCGAAAGGACGGCGTCCACACGAGCCAGTCGCCCGGGCTGATCGGAGTGGATGTAATGCTGAACGTGGGAAGGGTGCGTTCAATTTGCGACCGACCGGGGTACTGCGTCTGGCTGGCACCCAGCTGCAGCGAAAAGGGGCCGATCTTGTCCGACAGGGCGGCCTGCGAGGCAATCGTCGCCATCGCCTGGTATGGGTTGAACGTGTTGCGGCGTTGGAGCTGCGTGCTGGAGGTGTAGTTGATCCCGGTCGTGAAATTCCGGTTGCGTCCCAGTCGCTGACTGTGATCCCAGGAGACCGCATACCGCGAGTTCCCTGTGCCCTCCTTCATGTACGACGACGCCAGCCGTCCACTCAGGAATCGCGACAGCCAGTTGTACTTCCACTCAGCGTTGGCTTCCCACCAGCCGCGGTCGAGCGAATCGCGTCCCGCCGAGCTGCGCCAGTTCATCCACGCCGTCATATCGACGTAGTCACTGAACGCCCAGTAGTAGCCGATGTTCTCGATGTGTCGCCGGTAATTCGGATTGTTCCGCACGATGTCGGAGGCGCCGAACCGCGGCGGAAGGATGCCACTCCGCCGCCCGGGACGAATGTCCTGGAAGACGAAGGGCAGCCACATCACCGGGATGTCCTTGATGTACAGCACCGCGGGACGTGCGACGAGAGTGCGATCGGTGCGCTTCACCTCGCGCATCCGGAAGTGGTAGTCGGGAATGGAGTCCTCGCAACTCGTCAGCGTGCCGCCGAGTCCGTAGAAGCGCATGGGGACGCTGCGGGCACTGTCACCCACGAACATCTTGCCAATCTCTGACCGCACGTACCACTGCTGTCCCTGCTCGTCTGGCGTCGTAACGGTGGCGTTGGTCAGTCGCCCTGAACGCTCCTGCAGGTTGTACGACGCGGTTCCGACACCGGCGATGGGAGGTTGCCCTTCCCCCGGGACGATGCGAAAGCTCTGTCCGGTGACCGCGACGTTGCGCGTCTGATCGTTGTAAATGATCGAGCCGCCGGAATCCGTGACGACCCGCTGTCCCTGTCGCTCGACCATCGCGCGGTTTGCGGCGGCCGCCGCAATCGCAAATGCCTTCACCGTCGCGTCGAAGGTGACGACGCCACCCTCATACCGCGTGACCGTATACCCGGGCTTCTGGAGCAGCGCTGCCATGACCGAGTCGGGCGGCGAAAACTGCACTGTGTCGACGCGCGCCGTGTCCTGTACCTGCCCTCGCAGCGTCGGCCGCTGCACCTGGGCGCCGCCAGACGCGGCGAAGGCCACCAGCATGCCAACGACCAGAACGCGACTCACGCGAGCCCCTTGATGGGAGATTCGTCGGAATCGTCATGCAGTGCGGCCGCCCGCGCGCGATCCCGCTTCCGGAACACCACGCGAGTCAGTACGACGCTCAGCTCGTACAGGAGGTACAACGGGGCCGTGAGGGCCAGGCTCGCGAGCAGGATGTCGCCAGGGGTAACAATCGCGCTCACGACGAAGGTCAGCACGAAGGCGTACGGGCGGAAACGGGCGAGGAACTGCGGCGTCACCAATCCGAGCGCCGCAAGCGCGAGAATCAGGATCGGCAGCTCGAACGCGGCCCCGAATGTCAACGCCAGGGTCATCACCATGCTGAAGTACCCCGACGCCGTAATCATGTTGTCGAAGGATTCTGCCTGGAATGTCAGCAGGAATCCCAGCACCATGGGCAGCACGAAGAAGTACGCCATCGCCACCCCCGCCGCGAACAGCACGACAGCCCCCACGATCACCGGCACGACCACCTTCTTCTCATGTCGATGGAGCGCCGGCGACAGGAATGCCCAGACCTGGTAGATGATCATGGGCGAGGCGATGATGATCCCCACCGTCAGCGCCGCGCTCAGCGTGATCGAAAAGGCGTCGCCGGGAGCGGTGATCACCAGCTTCTTGCCGAGCAGCAGCGGCACAATGGGCTGCTGAAGGACCCGGATCAGGTTGAACTTGACCACGATCACGAAGCCCAGCACCAGGCCGACCACGAGGGCACCGAGCGACCAGATCAGACGCCAGCGCAACTCCTCGAGGTGATCGAGGAATGGCATCTCCGCCGGAGTGTTCTTCGCCATCGTGCTGTCGGTGGTTTACGCCCTGCGACGCCAGCGCCACGCGCGGCGTCGCGCGTGCTACCGCGGAATCGTCCGGATCGTTTCGCGCGCCAGATCCGCTTCCGTGCTGTTCGGGTACTCGCGAACAACCCGGTTCAGGGCTGTTCGGGCGGCGGCGTTCCTCCGCTGTCGCAATTGAGACATCCCGTACTTGTACAGGGCCGTCGGCGCGTCCTTCGAGCGCGGATATCGGGTGACAACCAGTGCGTACACCGAATCCGCCTGGGCGGTCCGGTCCTCTTCGGCATAGGACTGTGCGATATACAG
>DASPMP010000088.1:0-10074 GCA_035626995.1 Gemmatimonadaceae bacterium | reverse complement strand
TCCTGGAGGCAGCATCATGCGGTGGAGACACAGGAGTTTCAGGGAGCAGCATCCGGCGCGACGCAATACCGTCGCCATTATCGCCATTCTCGTATCCGTGGCGATCGTGGCACTGCTCGCGACGCGGTCACAGGCCGAAGCGACATCCTCGGCGCTGGACGATGCGGCGATCGTCGCGATCTTCGACCTGGCAAACACGGCCGACATCGAGACGGGCAAGCTCGGCGCCGAGCGAGCCACTAACAAGGAAGTGCGGGAGTACGGCACCATGTTGTCGCAGGTGCACACAGAAGTCCGGCAGAAGGGACGCGACCTCGCGAAGAAGCTCGGCGTCACGCCAAAGCTGCCAGCAGACAACACGATGCTGCGGGATCACACGGCGGCGATGGAGACGCTTCGCAAGCTCCACGGCGCGGAGTTCGACCGGGCGTTCCTGCAGCATGAGGAATCCTTCCATGCCGCGGTCATCGCGGCGGTGAAGCAGACGCTCCTCCCAGCCATCAAGAACAAGGAGCTCAAGGACTTCGTCGCGAGCCTTGCCCCCGCGTTCGAGGCGCATCGGGTCATGGCGGGCCATCTCCAGCAGAAGATCGCCGAGTAAGCTGGCGATGCCGGATTGCGTGAGGGCCGTCGGCGATGCTGCCGGCGGCCTTCCGCGTGTGGGGCTCCACTTTTCGCAGACCGTCCTACTTTACGTCATGGCTCTCGGCCTCAGGCTGCCTTCGACGCATTACCCACGCGCGTAGATGCTCACCTCCGAGTTGTATGAGTTGCTCGAGCACACCGCGGATGCGGCGTACACGGTGCGTGATGACGGCACGGTGTGTTCGTGGAACGGAGCCGCCGCTGCCCTCTTCGGGTATCCGGCGGTCCGCGCCGTGGGAGAGGACATCGAGCTGCTCCTGGACGCGTTCGATGACCTCGGGACGGATGCCCTCGCGGGCGGTAATGCCGCTGCCGCACGCTCGCGCGACATCAGGGGCGGCATCCCTAACTTCGATCTCCAGGTTCGGACGGCGTCGGGCGAACGTATCTGGATCAACGTGTCCACGATCGTGTTCGACAATCCCCGGTCAGGCGAGCGACTGTTCGTGCGGCTCGCGCGGGACATCACGGCCCGGCAACGGCGCGATGCGACCTACGAGGCGGTGCTCGCCTCGGCGCGGCAGCTCGTCGCGCTCGCAGCCACCCCTGCCGGCCACGCGCCAGTCGAGACGCTGTCTGCCCAGGAACGGCGCATTCTCACGTTGTTCGCGAAGGGGCGCACGGCCGCAGCGATTGCGCGGACGCTGCGCATCTCACCGCAGACGCTGCGAAATCACCTGCACCACATCAATCGCAAGCTTCGCACGCACAGCCGTCTCGAAGCCGTGACGCACGCTCAGCAGCGTGGGCTCCTGGATCGATAGTCCAGTTGTACCATCGCGGATGACGGTTGTACCCGCGACTTCATCGCGGTTCCGGGCTTACATCCGTGGACATGGAACACCATCGACCACGGATCCAATTTGACCTGAGCCTGGTCGCGGTCTCCATGGTTGTGCTTACGCTGATGGGATCCGTGCTCATTCCGGCGCGGCTGTCCTGGCGCATCCTCGGTGAATTGCACCGGATCGGGGAGTTGGCGCCCCTGCGGGCAGACGTCGGCGCGCGCATCCAGGAGATCCAGCGCCTCGAAGAGTTAAGCCTGGATGTGAATGCGGCGCTGGTGATTGTCGCACTCGTCGCCACGTTCTGTGTGCTGACGCTCAGCATGCGGGAACGCCGCCGCACTGCCGAGGCGCGACAACGCGCGCGTGATGAAATCCTGCTCCGGGAAGACAAGGTACGCCTGCTCGATGAAGCGCGTGCCAGCCGGACAGAGCTCCAACGGGTCATGCAAAGTCGCTCGCGGCTCATGCGCGGCTTCAGTCATGATGTCAAGAATCCGCTTGGTGCCGCCGATGGCTATGCCCAGCTCCTCGCGATGGGCGTTCATGGTGCGCTGACCACAGCGCAGGGGGAGAGCGTTGCTGGCATTCACCGGTGCATCCAGTCGGCGCTGGCGCTCATTGAAGACCTGCACCAGCTCAGCCGCGTCGAAACGGGCAACATCATTGTGCACAAGGCGCCCACGAACGTACCGGACCTGCTCCGCGCACTCCGCGCGGACTATGACGCCACCGCGCGCACCAAGGGGCTCACGCTGACACTGGATGTCGAGCCTGAGATACCGGACGTCATGACCGACGCCAGCCGCGTCCGCGAAATTGTCGGGAATCTGTTGTCCAACGCCATCAAGTACACCGCGCACGGTACGGTGACCCTTCGCTCGCGCGCGGTGCATGACGCTGACGCCGGAGCCCCGATCGTGTTGGTTCAGGTGACCGACAACGGGCCGGGGATTCCCGCGGACAAGTGTGAGCGGATCTTCGAGGAATTCAGTCGGCTGAGCTCGGAACAGCCCGGCGCGGGCCTCGGGTTAGCTATCAGTCGGCTGTTGGCACAGGCTCTGGGCGCGCAGCTTTCCGTCGAGAGCATCGTCGGCTCGGGTGCCACGTTTACGTTGTCCCTGCCGATGACCGCCGTCGCGAACCGCGCTTCGTCGGGAATGCAGTTGCAGTCGGCCTGATCACGCGCGGGGATTGCGCCAACCGCCGACATCGGCCGCGAGTACGTCCGCAGATGCCACTCCCCAACTTCCCGGTGCATACGTCTCGATCGACGGCCGCGGACCCAGCACGGGATCCACGATCGCCCAGGCGGCTTCCACGAGATCCTGCCTGGCGAATAACGCCTGTTCCCCGTCCATGGCATCCCCGAGCAGACGTTCATACGCATCCATACGGTCCAGCGCGGGCGCATCGACGACGGAAAGCTCGACGGGCTCACCCGCCATCACGTCTCCCGGACGCTTGGCCCGCGCGCCAATCGCGATCTCGAGATTCGGTGACAATCGGAAGCGCACGTGGTTCGCGTCCCGGGGCAGTTGTTCCCCGAACACCACATTCGGTGGATGCCGCAGCTCGACCAGAACTTCCACCGCAGACACGGCCAGCCCCTTCCCTGCGCGCACCAGGAACGGCACTCCTTCCCAACGCCATGAGTCGATGAACAGGCGCATCGCGGCATACGTCGGAACGGTCGAAGCGGGCGAGACTCCTTTTTCGTCACGGTACCCGGTGAACTGACCGAGGAAGACATCTGCCGGCGCGAGGGGCCGCACCGTGCGAAGCACCTTGGCTTGTTCGTCGCGCGCCGAATCCGGGGACGCAAGCGCAGGCGCCTCCATGGCGAGGTAGCTGATGACCTGGAGCAGGTGGTTCTGCACGACATCCCGAATGACGCCGGTCTCCTCGTAGAACTTGCCGCGCCCCTCCACGCCGAAGCTCTCCGCCATCGTGATCTGCACGTTGTCGACGTAATGCCGGTTCCAGATCGGCTCGAGAAACGCATTCGAGAACCGGAAGTACATGATGTTCTGCACCGCCTCCTTCCCGAGGTAGTGATCCACCCGGAAGATCGCGGTCTCCGGAAATTCGCGGAGCAGCGTCGCGTTGAGGGCGCGCGCAGACGCGAGGTCGCGACCAAACGGCTTCTCGACGAACACACGGGCCCCATTCGTACATCCGGACTTCGCCAGGTGCTCCACCACTGTGGGGAACATGCTCGGCGCGATCGCGAGGATGTGCAGCGGCCTGCGCGCGCCTGCGAGCATTTCGTTCAGGCGCGTGAACGTCGCCGACTCGCGATAGTCTCCCGGCAGGTATTGCAACAGGGTGGCGAAGCGCTCGAATGCGACGTCGTCCATGTCGCCATGCTCGCGTATGCTGGCTCGTGCGCGATCGACGAGCTGTTCCCGGGACATCGGCGTGTGCGCGACGCCGATGACGGGAACGTCGAGGCGTCCCCGCCGAACGAGGGACAGCAGCGCCGGGAACAGCTTCTTGTAGGCGAGGTCTCCGGTGATGCCGAAGACCACGAGCGCGTCCGAGCGCTGCGCGCCGTTCATGCGTTCTCGTGGTGGCCGCCAAAGCCTGCGCGCATGGCGGAGAGGATCTTGTTCTGGAAGGCATCTTCACCGCGTGACGCGAAGCGCTCGAACAACGATGCCGTGAGCACATGCGCCGGGACACCTTCGTCGATCGCTGCCTGCAGCGCCCAGCGTCCTTCGCCCGAGTCGGATACGTGTCCCTTGTAGCGCGTGAGCCCTGGATCCTCAGCCAGTGCGCGTGCCGTGAGGTCCAGCAGCCATGACGTGATCACGCTTCCGTGCCTCCAGACCTCGGCGACGGCGGCGACATCGAAGTCGTACTGGTAGTGCCGAGGCTCTCGCAGGGGCGTCGTCTCCGCGTTGACCGGGCGATCGGCCCGCCCGGCGTTCGCCTTGTGCAGGATGTTGAAGCCCTCGGCGTACGCGGCCATCATCCCGTACTCGATGCCGTTGTGGATCATCTTCACGAAATGCCCTGCACCGGCCGGGCCGCAGTGGAGGTAGCCCTTCGGGTCGGGCGCCAGCGCCAGAAAAATCGGATCGAGACGCTTCACGGTCTCCCGTTCACCCCCGATCATGAGGCAGTAACCGCGCTCGAGCCCCCACACGCCCCCACTCGTTCCCATGTCGACGTATTCGATGCCGGCACGCCGCAGCCGTTCGGCGCGGGTGATGTCATCGTGGTAGTGGGTGTTACCGCCGTCGATGATGACGTCGCCCTTCGCCAGGAGCGGCTCGAGCGCCGCGATCGTGGAATCCACGTGCGCGGCCGGGACCATGATGCAGACGATGCGCGGCGCCGCCAGCGCTGCCACGAGCGCCTCGAGGGACGCTGCCGGCTCGATGCCTTCGCTGGCGAGCGCGCTGGCGGCGGCGGGATCGCGGTCGTAGCCTACGCATGCGTGTCCGGCGCGACGCAGCCGTCGCGCCATGTTGGCGCCCATGCGTCCCAACCCGATCATGCCGAGCTGCATCGTCGTCTCCTCGGGAGTATCAGTTCATGCATCCTGAAATTGTCGTCGGAACTCCCCCGGAGCTCGCGCAACGATTTCTTGCCGAGCTGGCGCACGACATCAGTTCACTGCGTGCCGGCTCTCGGCTGACGCTGGCCGTTCCGGGTGGATCGGTTGGCGACAGCATCTTCCCAACGCTCGCCAACGCGCCCTTCGAATGGAAGGACGTCGACATTTTCTGGACCGATGAGCGCGCCGTGCCCCCGAGCTCACCAGATTCGAATTTTGCGCAGGCCGATCGCCTATGGCTCACGCCTGCGCGCGTCCCGCAGTCGTGTATCCATCGGATGCCCGCAGATGACGGCGACCTGGCGCGAGCAACCGCAAGCTACGCACGGACGATGCAGGACCTGGCCGGAATTCCACCAACGCTCGACAGGGTGTTGCTCGGCGTTGGCGCGGATGGCCACGTCGCCTCCGTCTTCCCCGGCGATCCGTCGATCCAATCATCGGACTTCGTGACGTGGACCGCACGCGCTCCGAAAGCGCCGCGGACACGAATGTCATTGTCGCTGAAGTCCCTGGCTCGCGGCCGTCACATCGTCATCGCCGCCTTTGACGTGGCAAAAGCATTTGTCATTGCTTCAGCCGTGCGGGATCCAGCTGATTCAACTCCGCTCGCGCTGTTGCTTCGCACATCCGACCGCCCACGGTTGTTCCTGACCGCCGACGTTGTCGACGCAATGGGGACCCCCAACGTTCGCGCACCGACGCTCCACGGTCGGAGGAACACGTAGGAATTCGAGAATGCCGGAATGCAGGAATGATCGCCTGCTCGGTATTGGTATTCCAGGATTCTCGTATTCGTGCATTCTTTGGCGTCCCGATAACTGTGGAGTCAGAATGACGAGTGTCGCAGGCGGCGGTACGAATGACTCATTGTCGTTCATGCGCGCATCTCCTAACCATCGGTGTGCATCCGCGCCCGCGGAGACCATACACGGAGATGAGATTTGTCACACGAAACACCGATTACTGCACGCGCTGAGTCCCTGCGACTGGGGGTGATTATTGCGACCGCGACGTGGGTATGGGTCGCGATCGCGGATGCGATCCTGGGCCATCCGTTCCGCACATTCGAGACGCTGGGCGGCGTGGTCGGATTCACGATCGTGCACTACGCCCTCAACATCCTCTTTGCCACCGTCCTCGTCGCCGCGGTGCGCGGCTCCGAAGAGGCCCCGAGCCTCACCATCGCCCTCACCTTCGGCCTGATCATGTTTCAGGTCGCCTTCGCGATGATCACGCCACTGCTCGCCGAATTCGGCCTCGGCAACGCCGCGTGGATCGCTATTTTCGGCGGCAGTCTGTTCGGTACGGCCATCGCGCTTGCGATCCTGTCCAGAAATCATCCGCTCCGCGAGCATCTGCATCGCGCCGAGGCTGAACACTGATGTGTACCATCCATCAGGCGGATACCGACGCGTTGTATCCTGCGGCTGATGAGGACATCGCTGACCTGCGCAGGCAGCTCACACCCGCGCCGTCGAAGGCGTTTCGGACGTTCAGCCACAGCGTCTTCGCGGCTGGTGCCCTGCCGACACAGACGAAACAGCTCATCGCCGTTGCGGTGGCGCACGTGACGCAGTGTCCCTACTGCATCCGGAGCCATACGGAGGCCGCGCTGAACGCCGGAGCAACGAAGAGAGAGATCATGGAGGCTATCTGGGTGGCGGCGGAGATGCGTGCGGGCGCGGCGTACGCGCACTCGGCGCTGGCGCTCGACACGATCATGCGACGCGAGATCCCCGCGGCCGGCCCCAGTCTGGTTCGCTGAGATGGATCAGGCTGACTTCAGCTCGAAGCAGCAGCGCGGCCGGCCCGTGCGATCGCAACATTCCGTCGCGTCGGCGCCGGCAACCTCACCCACGAGCGTCTCAACGGCGTGACACACCTGTGGATTGCGTGAGACCGCGGTCGCGAGGGGGCAGGCGACGCCGCGCAATGTGGCGCCGCCGCGTCGTTCCTCTACCTGCACCGAACCGCCCAGCGCAGTGAGCACTGCCGCCGCTGCTTGAGCGCGGGCGTGCAGATCGCCTGGCGCTCGTCCGCCGACGCTCGCCGCGAGGCGCCGTCCGGTGGCACGCAGCACTTTCCGGGATTCCCGCGACGGGAGCTCTTCCTCCAGCACTTCCAGCAATGCGGCGAGCACCGGTGCATACGCCCGCGACAGCAGCGGTTCTGCCTCGGTGGTCATTTCATACAGCACGGCCGGCTTACCAGCGCCTTCGCCGCGGCGGGTGCCGACCTGCCGCACGAGCCCGTCGCGCTCGAGTGCAACCAGGTGCGGGCGCACGGCGTTATCGGTGAGCTCGAGCGCGGAACGCAGCTCCTCGACGGTGTGCGGTCCGATGCGGAGGAGCGACAGGATACGCCCGCGCGTGCTTTCCATGAATCGGGCATTGAGCGGCATGCCGCAGTATACAATCCGACTGTCTTGGGCACAATAAGTCAATGATGAACTTGACTTATACCGTCCCTGGATGTAGATCATCCACATGGGTCAAGACCACGAGCTGACAGGGCCTGATCTCAAACGGGGCATCCCAATCTCCGACCTCTCCGACGGCGGGATGCTGCTGGGGCATGCGGATGGGAGACCCGTCATGCTTGCCCGGCAGGACGGAGAGTTCTTCGCGGTTGATGGATTGTGCACGCACTACAGCGCTCCCCTGTCGGATGGATTGCTCGTGGGGACCACGGTGCGATGCCCCTGGCATCATGCGTGTTTCGATCTGCGCTCAGGAGCAGCCCTGCGAGCGCCGGCGTTGCGACCGCTCGCCTCGTGGAACGTCCGCGTCGAGAATGACCGCGTGATGATCACCGGGCCGCGCCAGGACGTTGCCCTACCCAGACACGCTGGCGTCGTGGGCGAGAACCGCGGCAAGAACGTGGTGATCGTTGGCGGCGGAGCCGCAGGTGACGCCGCAGCCGACATGCTGCGCCAGCAGGGACACACCGGGTCGATCGTGATTGTCAGTGACGACAGCGCGCCCCCCGTGGATCGGCCGAATCTTTCGAAGGATTATCTCGCCGGAAGCGCACCCGAGGATTGGATCCCGCTTCGGTCGCCGGACTACTACGGCGAGCAGCGGATCGATCTCATCACCGGTCGGCGCGTACGCCGCATCGACCGCCAGGCCCGCCGTGTCGAGCTCGACAACGCAGCATCACAGAGCTATGACGCGCTGATCCTCGCGACTGGAGCATCCCCCGTGCGCCTGCCCGATTCGGTGAGCGCTGACCGCGTTCATTATCTGCGGACGCTCGCTGACAGCCGCACGATCATCGCAGCCGCTGCGTCGGCGAAGCGTGCCGTTGTCATTGGTGCCAGCTTCATCGGCCTCGAGGTTGCGGCCGCGCTGCGCACACGCGGACTCGACGTGCACGTCGTCGCTCCGGAACCGCATCCGCTGGAGCGGGTGCTCGGGCGCGCCATGAGCGACTTCATTCGCCGCACGCATGAGACGCACGGCGTCACCTTCCATCTGGAGCGCACCGTTGCCTCCCGCACCGCGACCGGCGTGAAGCTGGATGACGGTCGTGACGTCGAGGCTGATCTTGTCGTGGCGGGCATCGGCGTCCGTCCCAACGACCAGCTTGCGCAGGACGCAGGGCTCGCGGTGGACCGCGGCGTGGTCGTCGACGAGTACCTGGCGACGTCTGATCCGGCCATCTACGCCGCGGGGGATATCGCGCGCTTTCCGGACCCGCGCACCGGACAAGCGATCCGCATCGAACATTGGGTCGTCGCGCAGCGTCAGGGACAAACGGCCGCCCTCAACATCCTCGGCGCGCGGCAGCGTTTCGATGACGTCCCATTCTTCTGGAGCCAGCACTTCGACGCGACCGTCGGATATGTCGGTCATGCGGAAGCCTGGGACGACATCGACATCGATGGTGATATCGACGCCCGCGACGCAACGGTGACCTACCGCAAGAATGGACGGGTGCTCGCGGTGGCCACGCTCGGCCGGGATCGCGCCGGACTGGAGGCTGAACTTCTTCTCGAACAGGCGGGGATTCCTGCGGGGATGGCATGATGGCAACGCTGGCGCTGGAACGAAGACGTTCCGCGGAGTCACCCGACGAAGAGCTCGCGCGACTCGTTCGCCGACAGCTCGAGCTGCTCGGCGAAGACGTGGATCGTGAAGGGTTGCTCAAGACCCCGGAGCGCGTGGCGAAGTCGCTGGCCTGGCTGACGCAGGGCGCCACGATGAATGTCCACGATGTGATCGGGGACGCGGTGTTCGCGGAGTCCCATGAGAACATGGTGATGGTGCGGGACATCGAGCTCTACTCGCTGTGCGAGCACCACATGCTTCCCTTTTTCGGGAAGGCGCACGTCGCCTACATCCCGAACGGTCGCATCGTCGGTCTCTCGAAGGTCGCGCGGGTGGTGGAAGTCTTCGCCCGTCGGTTGCAGGTGCAGGAGCGGCTCACGGAACAGGTCGCCGAGGCGATTGAAGAAGTGTTGCAGCCGCAGGGGGTTGGTGTCGTGATCGAGGCGGTGCACCTCTGCATGATGATGCGCGGCGTGGAGAAGCAGAACTCGCGCACCATCACGAGCGCACTCCGTGGCAAGTTCCGCGATTGCCCAATGACCCGGAACGAGTTCCTCAGTCTGGCGCATGGCGTCGGAAGCAGCCGCAGCGTGGCTGTGTAGCTTCGAGGGAATGACTGGAGCTGACGCGCACCGCCGGATCGAGGATTACGCGCTCATCGGGGATTGTGAGACGGCGGCGCTGGTCTCGCGCGGCGGATCCATCGACTGGCTCTGCTGGCCGCGGTTCGATTCGGCCGCATGCTTTGCCTCCCTGCTCGGCAAGGAGGAGAATGGCCGTTGGGTCATCGCTCCCGTCGATTCCCGGGCGCGCTCCTCCAGGCGATATCGGGGCAACACCCTGATCCTGGAAACCACGTTCGAGACGGATACCGGTGCGGTGCTCGTCCGCGACTTCATGCCCATTCGCGGTCGCAATTCTGACGTAGTGCGCACGGTCATCGGACTCCGCGGACGCGTCGAGATGTACACCCAGATTATCCTGCGCTTCTCGTATGGATCGATCGTACCGTGGGTCACGGCCG
>DASPMP010000087.1:0-3876 GCA_035626995.1 Gemmatimonadaceae bacterium | reverse complement strand
GTGCGCCCGCACCGCCTTCGTGAACAGACGCAGCAGCTCTTCGACCGGCGCAGGTGGGAACGGCGGCTCCGGTGGTGCGGCATCCCCCGTGGGCGGCGTTGCGGTGGGGGGCGAAGACGTCACGAATTCAAAATACGACTTTCCATCACCTGCGCCACGTCCTTGTCGCCGCGTCCTGAGACGCAGATCACGATCACGTCGGCCGGCGTCCACCGTCCCTTCTGTCGCGTCGTCCAGGCAACCGCGTGCGCCGACTCGAGCGCGGGGATGATTCCCTCGAGACGCGCGAGGGTGGCGAATCCATCCAGCGCCTCCTCGTCGGTCACGGCCACGTACTCTGCCCGGCCGCTCGACTTGAGAAAGGAATGCTCCGGACCGACGCCGGGATAATCGAGTCCCGCGGAAATGGAGTGCGCGGGATGCACCTGACCGTGCTCGTCCTGCAGCAGGTAGCTCATCGATCCGTGCAGCACGCCCGGCGTGCCCTTCGAGAGCGACGCCGAATGTTGTCCGGAATCCAGTCCGGCGCCCGCCGCCTCGACGCCGATGAGCGCCACTTCGGGATACTGGACGAATGGATGGAAGATCCCCATCGCATTCGAGCCCCCGCCCACACACGCAATCACCGCTTCCGGAAGCCGGCCGATGCGCTCACGTACCTGCGTCCTCGTTTCCCGTCCGATGACCGCCTGGAAGTCGCGAACCATGCGCGGGTACGGCGCGGGTCCGACCACGGAGCCGATCACGTAGTGGCTGTTCGTGACGGTCGTGACCCAGTCGCGAATCGCTTCAGTCGTCGCGTCCTTCAGCGTCCGTGTCCCGGAGGTCACGGGTACCACCTGCGCGCCCATCAGATTCATGCGATAGACATTCAGCGCCTGGCGGCGCATGTCTTCCTCGCCCATGTACACGATGCATTCGAGACCAAATCGCGCGCAGATCGTTGCGGTGGCGACTCCATGCTGCCCCGCGCCGGTCTCGGCGATGATCCGCGTCTTCCCCATCCGACGCGCCAGCAGGACCTGGCCGATGGTGTTGTTGATCTTGTGGGCGCCGGTGTGGTTCAGGTCTTCGCGTTTCAGCAACACACGCGCGCCAACGACCTCGGACAGTCGCGATGCCTCACTCAGCGGCGACGGACGGCCGACGTAGTTCTTGAGAAGGTCGTCGATCTCCGCCTGGAAGGATTCATCCTCGCATGCCTCGGCATACGCGCGTTCCAGCTCGTCGAGCGCGGGGATGAGCGTCTCGGGGACATAGCGTCCCCCGAACATGCCAAACCGATCGTTGCGAACGGGCGCGGTCATCGCACCTCCGCTCCGGCGACAGCATCGCGGAAGGCGCGCATCCGGTCATGGTCCTTCACGCCGACCATCAGCTCGACGCCCGACGACACATCGACGACGTCCGGACGAAGCACACCGATGGCGCGCGCGACGTTCTCGGGAGTCAGCCCGCCGGCGAGAACCAGCTTCGCGCGTGGTGGACGGAACAAGTCGACGCGCTCCTGGAGGTCCTCCCATGGCAGCGTCACGCCCGTACCGCCCAGCTGGTCGGGCGTCCGCGCGTCGAGCACGACGCCGTCCGATACCTCGAACAGGTCGCGCGCCGAGTCCGGGAGCGTGTCGCTGATGCGCTGTACCGCCCAGACCCGGCCATGCCATTTCTTTCGCACCCGCGCGATCATCCGCGGCTTCGGATCGCCATGCAGCTGCACGACGTCCAGGCCAAGTGCGTCCGCGCGTGCGGCGATCTGTTCGGGCTTTGTGTCTCCGAACACCCCGACGCGTGAGATGCCGAGCGGTACACGCGCGAACACCTCCCGCGCGCGTTCGTCCGACACCTGGCGCGGGCTCTCCGCGAAGACGACACCGACGTAACGCGCACCGAGACTGGCCGCGGCATCCGCGTCCTCACTGCGCATCATCCCGCAGAACTTAATCTCGACCATGACGCGTCTCTCTCGGTACGCTGGCCAGTTCGGCAACCAACTTCGGGACGTCCTCCGCCTTCGAGAGCGCGGAGCCCACGAGCACCGCGTCGGCGCCGCAATCCGCCGCGCGTCGCACGTCCGCTACGTTGCGAATTCCGCTCTCCCACACCGCGATGAGATGCGGCGGAATCTTCGGAATCAACCGTTCCGGCACCGTATCGTCCACGTGCAGCGTTTCGAGGTCCCGGCTGTTGACTCCGATGACCTCAGCGCCTGCCTCGAGCGCATGTTCGAGTTCCTCGTCCGACCGGACTTCAATAAGAGTCTCGAGGTCGAGCCCCTTCGCCGCGTCCATCATCCGCTTCAGTTCTGCGGGCGGCAGGGCGCGAGCGATCAGGAGGACGGCCGACGCATTTGCGAAGCGCGCTTCGAGCAGCTGGGACACGTCGATATGGAAGTCTTTCTTGAGCAGCGGCAGCCGGACTGCGGCGCGGACTGCAATGAGGTCGTCAACCGAGCCGCCGAAGAACTCGGGCTCGGTGAGAACGGAGATCGCGGCAGCTCCGCCGCGTTCGATGAGGACACTCTGCCCGGCGTTGAGGGCGTTATTCAGCGTCCCTTTCGACGGCGACCTACGCTTCAGCTCGCCGATGACTGCCACTTTGGGCCGTTTGAGGGCCATTCGGAAGGATGGCCGAGGCTGGTTGGATGGCGGTGGGCGTCGCCCTTCTATTGAAGGAAGGCGGCGTCGCGTCTCGTCAAGGATGCGCCCGAGGGTCCCTCCGGGTGGATGCCACGTACTTGAGCCTTGCACTTCGGTCAATCTTCGGATAATGTGGTATTTCGGCAGTTATTCGGTATCCGGGTATCCGGAGCGCGAATGCCACCGGCCAGAGGGCCCAGCCATGCCATTAACGAAGCGCCAGCGGGAGATCCTGAACTACCTCGACGCCTACGCGGGTCAGAACGGTTACGCCCCGAGCTTCGAGGAGATCGCCGAACACTTCAACTATAACTCGCTCGCGACGGTCCACGAGCATCTCAGCAATCTCGAGCGCAAGGGCTACATCAAGCGCTCATATAATGAAAGCCGAGCGATCGAGATCCTGCCGAGCGATGCGAGCCCGCGTGCGATAGAGCTGCCGCTACTCGGCGCGGTCGCGGCCGGTGTGCCAATCGAAGCCATCGCGCACGAGGAGACGCTGGCCGTCCCGGAGACCTTCATCCAGCGTGGCGGCAACCACTATGTGCTGCGAGTGAAGGGGAACTCGATGATCGACGAGCACATCCGCGACGGGGACTTCGTGGTCGTCAACGAGCGTCGCAGTGCGGACAACGGGGAGATGGTCATCGCCATGCTTCACGGAAACTCGGCGACGGTCAAGAAGATGTACCGCGAGCGCGACGGCCGAATCCGGCTTCAGCCGGCGAATGAGACCATGCAACCGATGTACGTGCATGAGAACGACATCAGCATCCAGGGCGTCGTCGTCGGAGTGCTCCGCCGCTACTAGATCCGCAGGAGCGGCAAACGAATTGACGTCTCGTCTTCGACCGGCGACTAAGCAAAGAAAGCACTCAAGAGGGGTGCGGATCAGAACGGAAGCACCTGATTGAGCGGATCAAGCACACAAATTGGAACTAATGTTATTCAAATTCCCATCCGGCTCGATCCGGCGTTTCCGTGTGATCCGCACCCAGTTCAGCTAGCTGCCGATGAACGCAGAAAGGGCAGGAACCAGCGGGAAGGGGCAGGAACTGCAAACCAACAATTGGTTTGTTTGTCCTTTCATGCTTCTTCCTGTCCCTTCGGCGTTATTCGGCAGCTAAAGCAGCTCTTGGTGGCCGCGTGTGAGCCTGAGATCAGCTGTCGAGTGTGTACGCCGCACGCAGGCGGTCGAGGGCCTGCAACCCAACGCCAGCATCCAGCGCTGATTCGGCTT
>DASPMP010000086.1:0-7241 GCA_035626995.1 Gemmatimonadaceae bacterium | reverse complement strand
CGCGATCAGCAGGCGGCTCGACCGGGCGGTGAGATGTCCTTTGCACGGATGTCCAATGGGGCGTGGGTAATTTCGCGCTGGAACATTCGGATGCCTGTTCTTCAGACCCGCCTTGTGCGGCAACGCTGGGGTGCTGCGCCAGAGCCGGAAGTCAGTGTCCGGGAAATCCGCGTGGAGGGTGGTGACCTTGCGATGGTCACCCATGGCCGCGATACCCTGTGGGCACGACCGCCATTGGTCGTTCAGGGCCGCGTCGTTGATTCCGTCACGGGAACTGCACTGAACGGGGCCAGTATCGCCATCGGAGGCACTGGCCTGTCTGCCCGGACCGATGCGACAGGAGTATTCCGTATCCCTGACGTGTTGCCGGGGGACTACCGTCTCGAGGTCGTCACTCCTGAATTTGAGCGAGCCGGCCTGCGTCATGAAACGGCGCTTCTGCTTTCTGACAGTACAGCGGCGCTGGCCATCAAAGTGCCGCCGCTCAGCCAGGTCGCGGGCAACCTGTGTCCGGGTCGTTCCGTTGGAACGCTCACGGGCCGAGTCCGCGGCGCTGAAGGCACGAACGTGGTCGCGGTGGCAGAGTGGGTAATGGACAGCTCCGGCACCCGGCGATGGATAGAAGCAAAAGGCGATCGGCGTGCCCGCTTCGTGTTCTGCGACCTTCCTCACGACGTGCCCATCGCCGTCCATGCCGAAAGCGATAGCGGAGGGACGGCGCCGCGCTCTGTCCGAATGACGGCTGGCCGCCCCATCGAGACAATCGAACTGGCGGTGGACAGGAACGCCCGCAACGCCACGCTTAGCGGAACCGTGTTGAATGCGCAGAACGCGCAGCCTCTTCCCGGAGTTGAAGTGTCCATCACTGCACTCGGGCGAAGCACGACAACGGATGACCGCGGCGCATATCGGATTGCCTCCATTCCTCCCGGCAGCTACGAGATCACCTACCGGCGCGTTGGCTACACCCCCTTAACTGAAACACTGGATCTTGCTGCGCGCCGGAACGTGAACCGACAGGTCGTCCTGGGTACTGTGGCAACGCTGGAAGCTGTCGAGGTGCGAGCAGACGCCTCACTTCGTGACTTTGAGGCAAATCGCGCACTGGGACTCGGAGTGTTCATGACACGCATCGATCTCGAGAAATGGCAGGGGCGCCAGGTCGGGACGATGATCAGCCAGGCTCGGGGCGCGCACGTGGCGCGCGGTCGCGGCGGAGAAGGCTGGATCATCAGCAAGCGCTTCGTCCCGCCAGGCGGCGAGGTGTGCAAGCAGATCTACTGTCCGGAGGAATGGGAACGCGTGAAGGGAATGCCCGCAGCATGCTATGCACACGTCTACGTCGACAACGTCCTCATGAACCCAGGGACGCCGACGCCGCCATATGACGTGTCACAGATTTCGGCGGAGCGACTGGAAGCGGTCGAGTGGTATCCGAGCAGGATCGAAACACCGATGAAGTACCAGCTTCGAGAAACGAAGTGCGGTGTTCTCGTACTTCATACGCGCCGCTTCGATGCCAAGCCGTCCGCGGAGGGGAAACCCTGACCAGTTAGCGCGGCACGAAGCGCCAGCGCGTCACGACCGCCGCCGTCACGACGATCTCGCGCGGCGTGACCTGCGTGCCTCGCATCGCCGTCGCCATCGCCATATCCATGTTCATGCGCCGCGGATCGCTGGCGCCAGCGGTGGACACCGATAGCAACTCGCCCAGGGAGCCGCCGAGTGCGCGCGCGAGCTGTTCGGCGTCCCGGCGCGCGGCGGCAGCGGCGTCAGCCAGCGCCTCACGTCGCGTCTCCTCCGACTTCGAGGACTCGAACCAGACATTCTCGACACCGGTCGCGCCCTTCGCAAAGGCGATGTCGATCGCACGCCCGACCATGTCGATGCGTGGCGGACGGACGCGCAGCACCGAGTGCGCCATGTACCCCACCACTTGTGGCTCGCCGCCCATGGGACGCGGCTGGTAGTCGGGCCCGACGTGATAGGACGACGTGGTGATCGCCGTGTCGATCCCCGCGCGACGCAACGTGTCGGTCACCGCCTGCACCGCTGCTGCGTTGGCAGACGCCGCGGCCGCCGCGGTGGACGCGCGCGACTGGACGATCACATGAACGAACGCGCGATCCGGCGCCACTCTGCGAATGCCGGTGCCGACGGTCTCGATGTCAGGCTCACGTGACGGCGTGGTGGTTGTCTGGGCCGCAAGTGCAGCGGGCATCATGGCCGCCAGCGCGGCGACATACACGAGTTTCATCATGAACGTCATATGTCTCATTCGCCGAAGGGTTCCATGTGCACCAGCACGGATTGTACCTGCGGCACCGCGGCGCGGATGGCGGTCTTCACCTTGCCACCCAGCACGTGTGCGTCGCGGAGCGGCAGGCTGGGCTCCGCATGCACGTGGATCGTGACGCGATAGGCCGTCCCCGTCTTCCGGATGAACAATTTCTCAGTCGCCAGCACTCCGTCGACGCACTCCGCCGCGCGACGCACCTGGTCGAGGAACTCGCTCCCGGGTGCGCGGTCCATGAGGTCATGCAGCGCGGGCCGCAGCATCCGCGCGCCGTTCACCAGGATGACGACCGCGGCGAACAGTGCCGCCCAGTCGTCCGCCGATTCCCATCCGGAGCCACCCGCGTACCGCGCGCCGACGACGGCGATGAGGATGCCTGCGAACGCTGCCGCCGACGTGATGGCGTCGCTCATGTGATGCCATGCGTCCGCCTGCACCGCGAGGCTGTGGATGTCCGTTCCCACCGCGTGCACCTTGCGATGCAGCCACCACTTGATGCCCATCACGGCGACGAGAACGATGAGCGTCCACGGCGCTGGCGTCTTGTGCGGGGTGCGAATTTCCTGCGCGGCCTCGATCGCGATGAACACCGCGGCGCCGAGGAGCATGAGGGCGACGACCGACGCCGCGAGCGCTTCGGCCTTGCCGTAGCCGAACGGGTACTGCTCATCAGGGTCCTTGCTGGCGACGCGGAGTCCGCCCCAGACGATCACCGACGAGAAGATGTCGGTCGTGCTCTCGACCGCGTCAGCGATCAGGGCGTAGGTGTTCCCCACGATCCCGGCGACGAGCTTCGCGACGGCGAGGGCCGCATTCACGACGAGGCCGAGCTGCGCCGTGCGGATTCCGCGCGCGAGGGCGGATTTCATGGGTTGTTACAAACTACCTGGAGAACCGTAGGCGGTAAGCCGAGAGCCGTAAGCCGAGAGCCGAGAGCCAAGACCCTACCACAACCCCCGTTCCTCCCCTTTCCGATACGCTGACAGCAGCGACCACGCCATCCCGCCGTATCCAACGAGCATACCGCCCCACAGGTAGATCATTCCCGTTTCGCGATCGTTGGTCCAGAAAGCGAAGAACATGATGACCATGCCCAGCGCGCATGAGCCAACGCAGCGGAGCAATGCCATCCACATCGCGCGACGGCCCTCGCGGTCGCTCTCGCGCTCCGCCGCGAGGCGCTCGGCGCCGATGCGTTCGTATTCCGCCTTGCGATCGATCATGACCTGGGAAATACACCGCTCCGAGCATTCGGAGTCCAGCGGCTAATCAGCCTCGGCCGAAACTCAGGCCAGGAGCGACTTCTGTCGGACAGGCCGGGGGATGATTGCCTGGCCGATATTCTGCCGGTATCCCATGTAGATCAGGAGCAGCCCGACGAACTCGGTCACGTACAGCACCTCGACGTGCCCCATGCGCGTGAACGTTCCGCCGATGCCGGGAAGGATGGCGCCAATGGCGATGAGGATGTTGCCGACATACTTGTTGCGCTTGTCGGGATTCGCGCGGTAGCGGAACGCCGAGACGATGGCGCCACCGATGAGGAATACGGCCGCGTAGGTATTGATGAAAGGACTGATCAACCGCACCCACTGCCAGCCGAGGGCGCGCCCCGAGAGCCGATGGCCGTCGATCATCGCTTCGTTGATTGGCGACAGCATCACGAACACCGCGCCGGTCAGGATGGCGGTGATGAGCAGCGCCGAGAGCACGTGCGCCGTGCGGCGCTTCATCAGGAGGTACACGGTGCCCTGCGCGAGCGGCGCGCCTCCGCAGAGTGCGCCAGTGATGTACCACGCACGGAAGACCCACTCATTCCAGCCAAATACGGTCGTGAGCGCTTCGGTCAGCGTACCGACACCGTACAGAATCAGCCCGACGCCCCACCAGAGGAGGTGCGTTCCACCGCGCTCGCGATAGCGACGCAGCACGATCGTCGAGAACGCCGACGCAATGATCGTCGTCGCGATCGGGATGAAGTAGATGAACTGGGATCGGAGCATCTCGCGAAGCTATGCGCGGCCGCGGAACAACTCGCTCCGCAGAACTACGGAATCGCCTCAGTAGTTCCCCGCATGGAATCGCGAAGCTGGCGACCTAGACTCCGCGCCGTTCCCCAGCTATCCACTCCATCTCGAACTACTGACATGCTTCCAGTTGCTCCAACTATGCCGCGGCGCGTCCTGCGTCCGCTGTCCGTTGCGGTCCTCCTCAGCGCGCTCGTCGCATGCGACAGCGTCACGGATCCACCGGCGCTGGTCGAAGGCGAGTTTACCGTCAACGCGTCCTCGGCCTGGCAGTACGTCAGCCTCAGCGACAGTGCGATGGTCTCGCCGGGCTCACCGCGTGAATCGAATTCCTGGGACATCGCCTTCTTCGCCACCAACGTCACGCTGAATGGCGGCGCCGCCGGTCCAGGAGGCGTCAGCGCCGCCTGTCTCTGCCAGAACGCGTCCGCGACCGACGCGCAGATCCTCGCCATGACTGCGGACTCCGAGCTTGCGGACTTCGAATCGGTGACGAGCGTTCCGGCAGGACTGACGTTCACCACCGACGTCCCCACTCCCGCGATGTCGGGCTGGTACACCGGCACCGGCGCGTCGGCGACCGCGGATCCGTCGAAGGTGTTCCTCGTCCGGCTGTCCGACGGCACTTCCTTCGCGAAGGTGCACGTCACCGGCATCACCGACGCATCGGCCGCGGCGTTCAGCTCGGTGACACTCGAGTACGCGGTGCAGGCGTCGTCTACCGCGGCGTTCGGCGCGACGAAGACCATCGCCGTGAATGCCAATGAGAATGTCGACCTGAACACCGATGCGCAGTCGGTCAATTCGCCCAACTGGGACATCCGGCTGGAAGGGACGACGCTGCTCGTGAACAGCGGCGTCACGGGACCGGGGATGGTCGGTGTCGCAGACGGCACGACCACCTTCGAGGCGACGACCACGGCGAGCACCCAGCCGCAGGCGTACCGCACCGATCGCTTCGCGGGTGCATTCGGAACGGCGCCCTGGTACCGCTACAACATCCTGGGCGACAACGTCATCTCGCCGACGTTCGATGTGTATCTCATCAAGCGTGGCAGCGCGGTGTACAAGCTCCAGATCCTCGATTACTACGGCGAGACCGGCGCGCCGCGCCAGATCACCTTCCGGTACCAGCAGATCGCCGGTTGATGTTCGCACGGTTCACCGCGGTGGCGCTGCTGTCCTGCGCGGCGTCTACCGCGGCGGCGCAGGGCACGCCGCGCGTCCCCGTATCGGGGCGCGTCATTGACGGCACGACTTCGCACGGCGTCGCGGCCGCCAGCGTCGAGCTGACCAACGAGACCGGTGACACGGTGCGGGTGCGCTCGACCGCGAATGGTTCGTGGCAGGGGTTCGTGATGGCGTCGAGCCGCTACACGGCCAGGGTGCGCGCACTGGGATTCCAGACGCGCGCGTTCATGATTGCTGATGCAGCCTCCGCCCACGAGCTGGTGCTCGTGCCGCTCGCGCTCGAGCTGGACCGCATGGTTGTCACCGCCGCGCGACGCGAGCAGCGGCTCGCCGACGTCGTGGCCACCACCGAACTTGTCAGCGCCGCCGACATCGCGCGGACGGGCGCATCCGACCTCGGCGCGGCACTCGCCGCGGCGTCAGGAATCCAGCTCGAAGGAGGCACCCCCGCCGGCACAGGAGTGATGCTTCAGGGGATGGGAAGCGCGCGCGTCCTCATTCTGCTCGACGGCCAGCCGATGCCGGGACGCATCGCCGGCGAATTCGACGTCTCACGGATCCCCACGGCGATGATCGAGCGCGTCGAGATCGTGAAGGGGCCGCAATCGTCGCTGTACGGCACCGATGCGATGGGGGGCGTGGTCAACATCATCACGAAGCGCGCGATACCGGGCGAACGGTTCGCGTCGGCGTCGATCCTCGCGGGGAGTCGCGACCGGCGTGACGGCAGCGTGGCCATCGGCTCCTCGCTTGGTCCTGTCGCTGTGCGACTCGAAGGTGGCCGGCGGTCCATCGCGGGGACGCCGGGGCGCGCCGAGGCGCGTGGCGCGCTGGCGGAGCGTACGGATGTGTCGGCGAACGCCCAGTGGCAGGCGGGGGCGAAGACGACGATCGACGTCGGCGTTCTGGCGCTCGACGAACGCCAGCGCTGGCTGAGCGGCTCGCTGTTCACGTTCGGTGACAACCTGCAGGTGAGCGCGCGCACGTCGGCGACGCACACGCTTGGCAGCGGCGGGTCGCTGCGCGCGACGGCCTTCGGTTCGTGGTACGATCATCTCTCGCGCGCGAGCGTGCAGCCGCAGCCGATCCGCGGCGACACCGGACAGCGCCAGGACCAGCGGCTCGCGCAGCTGGAGCTCGCCTATACGCAGCCGTGGCGCGCGCACACGCTCGACGCTGGCGTGTCGTTGCGGCATGACGACACGCGATCGGCGCGCATCCCCGGGGGACGCCGGGCGCTCATGACCGTGGAACCTTCGCTGCAGCTCGAGGCCACGCTGACGCCCGCGCTCACGGTGGTGACCGGCGGCCGGATGTCCATGAGCGAGCGCTGGGGAACGCACTTCACGCCGCGCGTCGCGATGCGTTACGGCGTCACGGACGCGATCACGCTGCGCGCATCGGCGGGCTCCGGATTCCGGGCGCCGGATTTCCGCGAGCTGTACATGCAGTTCCAGAACGAATCGGCGGGCTACGCCGTCTACGGCAACGAGGACCTCGTGCCCGAGCGATCGACCAATGTGACGGCAGGCGTCGAAGTCGCTGCGGACCGTGGCTACTTCCGCGGACAGCTGTTCCACAACGAGTTCCGTGGCTTCATCGAGGCGCAGCTGGTGAGCGCGGCCGACCAGACATACAAGTATGCTAATGTCGACGACGGCTATACCCGGGGAGTGGAGCTGGAAGGAGCCTCGACCTTGGCGTTGCTTCGCATCGACGCTGCCTAC
>DASPMP010000085.1:0-28760 GCA_035626995.1 Gemmatimonadaceae bacterium | reverse complement strand
CCCGTGAGTTGGGATTCATCATGAACGCCGGCATGGAGGCGGAATTCTTCCTTTTCAGGCCGAGCGCCGAAGGTGGCGTCTCGACGGCGACGCACGACGTAGGAGGATATTTCGACCTCGCGCCCGCGGACCGGGGGGAAGACGCGCGGCGGGCGATGGTCGATGTCCTCGAACAGATGGGCTTCGAGGTGGAAGCGTCGCACCACGAAGTGGCGCACGCGCAGCACGAAATCGACTTCCGGTATGCCGATGCGCTCCTGACGGCGGATAACATCGCGACCTTCCGTTTCGTCATCAAGCACGTGGCGCATCAGTTCGGGCTCGTCGCGTCCTTCATGCCCAAGCCCATCTTTGGGCAGAGCGGCAGCGGCATGCACACGCACCAGTCGCTGTTTCGAGGGAAGGACAACGCCTTCTGGGACAAGAAGGCGCAGTGGGAACTTTCAAAGGTGGCGCTGCATTACATCGGTGGCGTGTTACAGCACGCGCGAGGGATGTGCGCGATCACCAACCCGCTCGTGAACTCGTACAAACGGCTGGTGCCGGGGTTCGAGGCGCCCGTGAACGTCGCATGGTCCATGCGAAATCGTTCGCCGCTCATTCGTGTACCGGAGCGACGTGGCGCGGGGACGCGAGTCGAGCTGCGATCACCAGATCCTTCGGCGAACCCGTATCTCGCGCTGGCAGTGATGCTGGCGGCGGGACTCGAAGGGGTGGAGACGAAGGCGGACTGGCGCGAGCCGGTCAACGAGAACATCTGGGAGATGAGTCATCGCGAGCGGCGTCGCCTGCGGATCGATGACCTGCCGCACGACCTGAACGAGGCGCTCGACGAGCTCGAGAAGGACGCTGTGATCCGCGGCGCGCTGGGCGAGCATGTGACGCGCCATTTCCTGGAGGCGAAACGCCAGGAGTGGCGTGATTACATCACGCAGGTGACCGACTGGGAGCTGAAGAACTACCTGCTGAAGTACTAGGGCAGCAGTCGGGCTGCGCGTGGCCCCTGGAGCCGGAGACCCGGCACCGAGCTTCGGAACGCCGGCTCAGTTGAATTCCTGAAGGCAGGCTGGCCTGGCTGATGGAAGGCGTAGCCATAGCCATCGTCCACCGTGGGTGCGGCTCCGAATAGGACGGTCGTCTTCGCCGAATAGGCTTCCGCGGCGTAGAACGTTGGACTCGCCGCGCTGAGCATCCAGGAGGGATTGAAGCCGGGGGTGCCGGTGAAGTCTGGAATGACAGCATCCCACTGTGCCGCGCTTGGCGGACGGTGCGCAGCGACCAATACGTGCCGAATTGTCTTCGTGCAGGAAAGCGTACCTTGGCAGTATGAGAACCGAACCGCGTTCGGATACTCGTTTTGCAGACCAAGCACGCCGCGCATCCGACCATAAGGCGCAGCTGCTACGATGGACACGGTTGGCAGGGGTAACAGTGGTCCGAATGTAACGGTCCGGTCGGCTGGGTCACGCTGGAACGCGATGACGCTGCGACCGATGAGCCCCGCGCTATTGAATGCCTCCACGAGTGTCTGCTGGACATCTCCAGCGCCCAGCTGGTCCGCGGGAACCGAATGCAGTGTAAGGCTGGTCGACGTCGGTAATGCCTGCTGTAGCAGGGCGGTTGTGACGTTCGCGCTGAGCAGCAGATTCGACACGAGAACGACTTCGCTCGCGCTCGCACCACTGAATGTCAGCGTTGTGGCTGCAGGCGCAAACGATTCCACACCGGCGAAATCGAGGGTCCCAAGGTTGGCGGCTGCAGACGCGGAAATTGCGCGTCTGGCGAGAATCCGATCGGGTGTGAACTGTTGTCCCTGGTTAACTGCGCCGCGGACGCCCACGAGATCAAGCGTTCGTTCCGGAAGTCCCTGGAGACTGAACGCTGGTGTTGATAGGCTCGGTTCAGCCACCTCCACACCCATGTTGATCTGGACGGCCTGTCCTGCTGTCACTCCTGTGACGCTTCCAGTGTGCGAACGTGTGCCTGGGCAATCGCTGTCACTGAAGGCATCCAGATCCGCCCTCGTGAGATGGTAAATGAAGGTTGTGAACGAACCTGACGAGCCGACGGTGAACGCGACCGAAACTTTCTCCGTCGCATCGAATGCGAAAGCAGAACCCGTGGGCAACACTCGCTGCCACGCATAGCCCTCGTTCTGGAACGCAAACCACAGCGGAGCGCTCCCCTGACACAGCGCGAGCGAAACACCAGTCGTCGGCGGTGCGGTGATGATCTCGAGCGGCACCACAGTCGTCTGGTCGGTTGGATGACCGGCCGCGGAACCGGTGATCGTCACCGAATAGCTGCCTGCCACGGCCGCCCCGGACGCGACGAACGTCAGCGTGGTGCCAGTACCGCTGGCGGGAGACTGCGAGAAGGTCGCAGTGACACCGGCCGGTACGTTTGACGCGACCAGCGTGACATCACTTGCATTGCCATCCGTCCGCGCGAGACTGATAGTCGCGCTGCCAGCGCCGCCGACGGCTGCCACGGCCGCGGGTCCGACGACGCCGAGCGTGTAGCTGCCACGGAGCGTTACGGTGACTTCGAGCGGCTGGGTCTCGCTCGCGACACCTTCTCCTGCGACAGACACGGCCAGGGTCACGGCGCCCGGAGTGGCGTTGCCCGCGGCAGCTACCGTGAGAAACGTCGTGGATTGCGATGCGGTCAGCGTGCTCTGGGTCAGTGTGGCGGTGACGCCAGCGGGCAGCGTCCCGGCGACGGTCAGCGTGACCGGCTTATCGAAGTTCGTCCGGTCGACGCTCACGTTGACTACCTGAGACGTGCCCTGGGTCAAGGCGACCGTGGGCGTCTCGAGCTCCAGTGCCACGCGCGGTTCGGGCGCGTTCGTGTCTGCGCAGGCCAGGGACAGGATGACCAGCGCGGACGGCCAACGGGAGACGCGCATAACGACCTCACGGAAGACAAAGCCCAGCGACGCCATTCGACGCCGCCGGGCCAGGCATCATTTGCCGAAGCTACCGAGCGATAACTGTGCCGGCCACGGTTCCGGTCACACCGGGAAAAGCATCTCCCGGTATTTCGGCAGGGGCCAGCAATCGTCGTCGATCGCCACCTCGAGCGCGTCGCACGCCTCACGCACCTTCGCCATTGCGTCAGCACCCGAATCGGTGAGAAACGCTGCGCACTCCTCGAGGCTCTCGTGCATCCCTTCTGCCTTCGTGATTGCCTTGTCCAGGGTCGCGCGGTGCTTCTGCAGTTCCTTGATCTGCTTGTGCAGCTTCGTGACGGCTTCAGCTTGCGGGATCGCGCCCGTCACACGCGCGTTCTTCGCGCGGGACATGCACTCGAGGAGCGAACCGGAATAGGAATACGCCGCCGGGAGGACCAACGTATCGACCATCTCACGCATGGTCCCCATCTCGATCAGCAGGTCCTTGATGTACCGCTCGAGGCGGACGTGATAGCGCGATTCGAGCTCCTCCTCGTTCAGGATGCCGAGTCCGACCAGGCACTTTCGCGCATTCTTCGTGACGAGCTGTGCGAGCGCCTCCGGCGTGCGGCGCAGGTTCAGGAGTCCACGCTTTTCGGCGTCCTTGACCCATTCATCCGAGTAGTTGTTTCCCTCGAACCGCACGGCGCTCGTCTCGCGGAACGCCTTTCGCACGACCTTGAAGACTGCGTCGTCAGCCTTTTTGGTCTTCTTCAATTCCTCACGCAGCTCGTCGGTGATGTCGCCGATGGCCTCAGCAACAGCAGCGTTGAGCAATGCGACCGGAAACGCGATGGACTGCGATGAGCCCACCGCGCGGAACTCGAACTTCGCGCCTGTAAATGCGAACGGCGAGGTCCGGTTGCGATCCGTCGTATCCTGCTTGATCTCTGGGATGCGGGCGACGCCGAGCTTGAGCATTTGCTCTTCCGCGCTCGGGCTGCCTTTCTCGTGGATGATGGCCTCGATCATCCCGGTCAGCATCTCCCCCATGAACACCGAGATGATCGCTGGAGGGGCTTCGTTCGCCCCGAGGCGGTGTTCGTTCCCCGAGCTTCCAATCCCGGCACGGAGCATTCCGGCGTGCTTGTGCACGCCTTTCAGCACCGCTGCCAGGAAGACGAGGAAGCGGATGTTCTGGTGCGGGGTCTGGCCTGGCTTGAGGAGATTCACGCCGTCCAGCTCATGATCGTCGGCCGCAATGGACATCGACCAGTTGCAATGCTTGCCCGAGCCGTTGATCCCCGCGAACGGCTTTTCGTGCAGCAACGCCTGCAGGTCGTGGCGCAGCGCCACTCGGCGCAGCGTGGCCATGACGAGCTGGTTGTGATCGGTGGCGACGTCCGTCTCCTCGAACCGTGGCGCCATCTCGAACTGACAAGGCGCGACCTCGTTGTGCCGCGTCACGATCGGCACGCCGAGCTTGTAGAGCTCCGTTTCGACCTCCGCGATGCACGCCTGGATGCGCTCCGGAATACCGCCGAAGTAGTGGTCTTCGAGCTGCTGGCCACGCGGCGGCGGTGCCCCGATGAGTGTGCGTCCCGACATGATGAGGTCCGGACGCAACGCGAAGTGCGCGCGATCGATCAGGAAATATTCCTGCTCGGGTCCGAGCGTGGTGAACACGCGATGCACGTTCCTGTCCCCGATCAGCGCCAGGAGCTCGATGGCCTTCGCGCTGAGTGCGTCGGAGCTGCGGAGCAGCGGGGTGATCTCGTCGAGCGCCTCACCGTTGTAGCCCACGAACACCGTCGGGATGCACAACGTCTTCACCCCGGCCCATTCCGCAATGAACACAGGACTGGCTGGGTTCCACGCGGTGTAACCGCGGGCTTCCCACGTGGCGCGCAATCCGCCGGAGGGGAAGCTCGACGCGTCGGGCTCACCCTGCACCAGCTGCGATGCACTGAACGACTCCAGTGGTGACCCGTCGTCGAACGACAGGAAGGCATCGTGCTTCTCGGCGGTCAGCCCGGTCTGCGGCTGGAACCAATGGGTGAAGTGCGTCGCGCCGCGTCCCAGCGCCCATTCCTTGATGACGCCGGCAACACGGGCAGCAACGTCCACGTCCAGCTTCTTCCCGTGCCGGACAGCCGCCATGAGCTTCTCGTAGATGTCGCGCGGGAGTTTGTCGCGCATCTGCTTCGCGCCAAACGTGTTGATGCCGAAGTATTCTGAGATCCGTGCTGGCTGTCCGTTGCTGCCCGGCATGATTGGGGTCGTGCGTGGGGTTCGATTCATGAGCTCCCGGGTGACTGCTTTCCGGTGCTGAACGGATTTCGGTGGCATGCTCTGGCGGCCTCTGGGACGGTTGATGTATGTGAAAACGTGCAATAAATGCAAAAAACGAAGGTCAAATACTGTGGTATTTGGCTAGAAATTGCAAATTTGCATCCACTTTTGTGCAGAATAAGCACGAAGGCGTGGTCATTTGACACAAGAAAGGCGCAGGCGGGATGTCCCCGCCCGCGCCTGCGCCATTCCGGCGAACTCCATGCCTACCGTTTTGCCATCACATCTGCCCAAAGTTGCTCTGCGTGAGCCAGATGCGCCGCGACGGCTGGGCGCATGGTCGTGAGCAGACTGCGGAGATCGGCATGCTTCACGGCGGGGAGCATCTCGTTATCGAGCGATGCCAGGAACTTCTGGTGGTATGAGACCTCATTCGTCACGTAGGCTGAGTCGAAGGCGAACCCCGACAGCTCCCGCATGATGTCGCGCTTGGTGGCGGACTCGTCACGCATATCGAGGCTGGCGATGTTGTCCTCGGCGGCGATGTCCATCTTCTCCAGCAAGGCGGTCATCAGCGAATTCAGCCCCGCGTGGTCGGTGAGCATTCGCTCTGCAAACCGGCGGACATCATCACGTTGGGCGCGGGATGGGACGAGGCGGGCATAGCTGATGTCCGTGTTGTTCAGCGCCAACACCATGGCTGCAATGTTAGGATCTGCCATGGGCCCTGTACGCCGAGCCACCGATGCCGCCGATTCGGTTGGGGTGACGGCGCGCGCGGTATCCTCGGACGACGTGTCCGGCATGGGCCGCAGCAACCGGCAGGAGGTGGTCGCAGTGGCGAATGCAAGCAGGGTCAGCAGCGAACGGCCGTAGTGCATCGAGTTCTCCGCGAAGGTTGCACGATAGTGGCGGAGACCAGCGGCCACGCGCAAGGCATTTTCAGGCCCTCGCCGGCGCATCCTCGCGGGTTCCAGGAGGGTCTTCGTGTTCCGCGACCTTGGGGGCGCGCCAGCGCGAATACAACTGGAACGCTTCGAGTGTCGCGACGCAAAACCCTGCCCACGCCAGCCCGATGAGAATTCCTGCGAGCACGTCGGACGGATAGTGCACGCCGAGGTACAGGCGGCTCGCTCCTATGAGCAGGATGATGATGAGCGCGGCAAGCATGGTGATCGCGCGGTGCCAGCGCCGTTTCTGCAGGCGGGCGGCAAGGTATGCGACCGTGCCGTAGACAATTGCCGCGCTCATGGCGTGCCCGGATGGGAAGGACCAGGTCATGGCATGGGTGCCCCAATCGAAGACCTGTGGCCGAGGCCTGCCGAAGCCGGCTTTGAGCAGGTTGTTCAGGACTATGCCGCCGGTGGTTGCGATGACGAGCAAAATTGTCGAATACCGGTGATTGGAAAGCCAGAGAAAAAGCCCGCTCACCAGGACCAGCACGACGACAACAGAGCCGGTGCCAAGGAAGGTGATTTCCAGCATCACCGGCTCGAGTGACTCTGGCCGGTGTTCTCCAATCCACCGTAGCACGGCCTCGTCGAACGCCTGCGTCTTGCCGCTCTGCACGTGCCCCGCGAATTCCGCGAATGCATAAGTGCCCGCGATCGCGATGGCTGCTCCCGCGAGCAACAGGATCCCGAAGGTCGCGTACACGTTTTTCGCGAGGACGGCGATGCCCCGAACGATCGCAAAAACGATGTTCCAGAACAGCCGTGCACGCCCGCGCGTGTCGATCGGCCCGCCCTGCTTGCGGCGGCTGTCCTGTGGGTGGTCCACGCGAGACGAATCGGGTGTCGTTGCCGCCATCTTCTTGAGAAAGTGCTGATGCTGGAATAACTTGGAGGCTCGGCGCGGTAGCCAAGTGGTAAGGCAGGAGTCTGCAAAACTCCTATTCGCCGGTTCGATTCCGGCCCGCGCCTCTGTCGTAAGGATGCCTCGCGTTGCGGGGCATTTTCTATTTTGGCGGTCTGTTCCGCACCGTCCGTGCCGAGTCAGGCGTCGTGAATACGTAAGGGTTCAGGACCGGCTCGGTCCGCCCAGTGCCGCGAAGTAACTCATATCGGAACCACCGCCGGTCGCCGAAGCGATGACGCAGCACCTCGTTTCGCACGCCGAGGTCGAGCGCGTAGACCACTCGTCCGCCGATGCGTCCCCCGGAATCGATCTCATTCCGGAGCAGCATGGGCCCATACGCCACAGTGTTCTGTACGCGATAGTCGTACGCCACTTCCCGCGCGCATTCGCCACGGACGCTTGCACTGTCAGACACACGGAATCCCGGATCCGCGAGACGCGGTGAGCGCGCAGAACGCTGGAACGGCTCGATCCGCTGCTCGATGCGTGCGAGACGACCCGCTGTATCCGTCGGCAGCCGCAACTCTTCGTCATGAACCGCCTCCACGAGGCTGCAGCCGTCGGCGACTGCGATGATGCGGGCAGCGTCCGGTCGCGAAACGCCCAACCCCCAGAGCCGGTGCACGAGGCGGGAGCTTGTCCCTTCCTGCACGAAGATGAGCGCAGGCCCAAAGCCGGGTTGGTCGACGTCCGCGGGAGGGTCGATCTTCAAACGCGTTCGCGTCTCGCGGAATTCCGCGATGAGCGACTGCACCCCGTATGGCCGCATGGATCGTAACCACGCGACTCCCAGACAGACCGGGATCACAGCCACCGCGAGTCGCCACCATACGCCGCTGCGCACGCGTTCCGCGACGACAAACGGAGCCCGTGCAGCGAGAATGACGAGTGCAGGGACGGCACTGAACACGAATCGCGGGCCCACGAACTGTCCGTCGTGCCAGTAGAAGGCGTATGTGGCGATCTGCGAGACGACAAACGAGAGGAGCAGGACATCCCATCCATTCACTCGGCTCGCGACGATCAGTCCCGCGGCCACAAAGACGATGACAGGGATGGGCCAGGCCGTCACGATCCAGTTGAGCTGCGCGGCATATTTCACGGCCAGGAGCATGGCGCGCCATGGCGTGTGCGGATTTCCCAATGGATCGTCGTGCAATCCAAGGGAGTGGTTCGGGCCCCAGAGGAACTGGTAGCCGAAGACCAGGGGATCGCCGGTGGTGCGCCAGTTTGCCCACAGCAGGAGCGCGACGGGAAGGGCACCCGCAAGCGCGGCGACTACAAGTGGCCGCGACGCCCGCCGCTCGCGTACCGTGATCCACAACATGGAGAGGCCGAGCACCGCGCCGGCAATTACCGCATCAAGCGGCCGGATCATAAGTGCCAGGCCGATGAATCCTCCCAGGATCGCGGCGGGAACTGTTGGTGACGCTCCCCCCTGGCGCCAGCGCACGAATGCCAGGAACGCCACCATCACGAGCAGGGCGGTCGGCGGGTGATTCATGTGGGTGCCGCCCATGATCAGGATCATCGGGCTGAGCGCAAGCACCGCTGCCGCCAGCCGTGCCTGCGCTTCGTCGTACGCGGCGCGCACAAATCGGTAGGTGACGATCACCAGCAGCGCGGTGACGAGTGGATTGATCAGCCACGCCGCGTTCACTGCGAGACCGAGGGCGAGCAGCGCGGGTCCGCCGATCGGAAACTGCGAGAACCATCGCGGGCGGTCGATGATGTTGTCCACGGCAAAAAATTCCGGATTCGGATCCGGCGGCAGCGACAGGCGCCTTTCGGCAATGATGCGCGCATGCCAGAGCTGCGCGATCTCGTCCGCTGTCGTCGGTCGGCGATCGAAGCTGTAGATGGAAATGGCGATGGCGAGTCCGAGGCTCAGCCCTGCGACCGCGATCTCGAATTGTCGCGGCCGCACGCGGGCATGCGCGGCACGCACGCGGTCCCACACCCGTTCAAACCACTCCCCGGGTATTGTGGTCAGGGCGAGAAATGGCGCGATGAGAATCACGGCTCCGATGGTCCAGTACCGATAGCCGGCTCGAAGCTGGAGCTGCACATCGTCTAGGCCGTACGTCGCTGCCTCGGGTTGCAGCAACAGCGAGGGCCAGATCAGCAGTGCGACGCACAGGAAGACGATACCGCTTGCTGAAAGGGTCCGCGTCCGATCGCCGAACGCGCGCCGGCTGCCCGCCGTGAACATCACGAATCCAACGGCATTGATCACGGCGATGACCGCAAGCGACGCGGCAAGTGCGCGCCGGTCTGGTGCGCCACCCTCGTGCGTGCGAAGCCACCAGCCCGCGGCCAGGGACCCCGTCAACGCGGCGGCAGCGATGTACGACAATCGAACCGGAGTGGCATTTCCCCGGAGGGCGAGCCAGGTGACTGCTGTAACAGCAAGCGCCAGCACGAGCGCGAGCAGGGTCAGTGTCTGCTGCACCTCTGCCTTGCCGCTCACCGACGCGAACGGCAGGAAGACCACGATCATGCCGGCGCCAAGCAGCGCCCAGCCGACAGCCCTACGATGCAGGGACATCGCGCCTGCGGAACATGACAAGAATGGACGACGGAAAACGGGCGACGACTTCGGGTGCGGTGAATCGCGTGGTATCACGAACAACGCTTCGCGCGGTGACCCGATCGAGGCGCTGTCCCTCCCGGGCATCCACGATCACGATGATCCGGTTCGCCTGCCGTACATCAAGCGACAGATGGCGCAGGTCGAGGGCGCGTCGGTGCATGTGGAACATCAGCGGTGCGTTTGTCGGAATCGTCGCGAGCACCCGGTCGCCCGGCTGCAGCAACTCCGCGAGCCGCTCGGCGGCAAGCGCGGCGTCGGTGTACGTCCCGGTGTCCGTCGAACGAAAGACGGCCCGTGACGCGACGACGGAGGTCGTCATTCCAACGGTCAAGGCAACAGCGAGCCAGGAGGCACGACCTTCTGCCCAGACGCTCGTGATGCGCGATCTGCGCAGCAGCATCAGCAGTCCCGCAGCCGCCAGGGCGGCGGCAAGCGGCACGAGCCAGAGCCAGACCCGGGCAAACGGCGCGCGATGATTCACGACGAGCAACCACGAGCACCACACCAGCGCCGCGACAGGCATCCCCACAGGGAATCGCGACAGTGCGCCGTGTCGAGCAATCGCAAAGGCCCCGCACAACAAAAGCACAACACCGAGGAGCGGTGGGATGCCCAGGCTCCACGACGACAGCGCCATCTCCCAGGTGTCGCGCAGGTCACCAAGGAACGCAAACCATCCGACCGGCGCGACGAACGAATTGCGGGTGAGCGCCGAGAGTCCTTCGCGGGAGACGACGGGCGCATACAGCGCGATGGTGGCGACGCCCGACAGGGCGAGCGCCATCCAGAGGGACCGCAGTTCCTGATGACGCTTTTCTACCAACGCGTTCAAGAGAAACCAGAATGCAACGGTGCCAAGTGGGTAGAGCATGACCGGAATGGTCCACAGCCCGAGCACTGCGATTCCTGCGAACACCAGCCAGTCGCCACGATTGCCGTCTCGGCTCGCGCGCACCGCGGAGAGCGTGAGCAGCGTGAACGCGAACGCGATCATCGTGTACCCGCGTGCGTTCGTGGAATACAGGATCAGCGCCCCCGACGCGGCAACGAAACCACTGGCAAGCAGCGCTGTCCGGGCACCGTACAACGCGCGCGCCATTGCATACGTCGAGAGGGGCAGTGCGATGCCGGCCAGAAATGCCGGGAGCCGGAGCGTCACCGGCGACAGGCCGAATATGCTCACGCTGGCCTTGGCCAGCGCGGTGTGGAACAGGTGGTTGTTGGGATACGTGTAGGTGGACAATGCGTCGGCCCAATCGAGCCGAGCGAAGTACATGTACGTCACTGCCTCGTCGTAGCGGAAGGGCTGTGCAAGGTGGACCGTGCGGGCGACCAACCCCACGATTGCTATGATGCCCAATGCGTACCGATGATTCCTCGGCTCGTGTGCCCAGGCATCGCGAAGCTCGTCGATCAGGATCACGGTGTTGGGAAAGTGTGACAAGCAGGCCGCGCTATTGTACCATGTTGCCCATGTCCGTTACAACGAGATCGTGGGTGATGGCCGGGGCGCTCGTGTTCCTTGCCCCGTGGGACGCCATGGCGCAGACGGCGCGCGCGGCAGACCAGGTCCGGAGCGCGGTGCGCGCGTACCAGCAGGCGCACGATCACGAGATCATTGCGCAGCTCGCCGAGTTCCTCGCGATCCCCAACCTGGCGCGCGATTCTGTCAACATCAGGCGCAACGCCGCGCATATCGTTGCCATGCTCGAGCGTCGAGGCGTTCGTGCACGCCTTCTCGAGACGCCAGGCGCACCTCCCGCGGTGTTTGGCGAACTGCAGACCCCGGGCGCGACTCGCACGGTGATGTTCTACGCGCACTATGATGGCCAGCCGGTGGATACCACGCAGTGGGCCACGCATCCTTGGTCGCCGACCCTTCGCACCCGCGCACTCGACGCCGGAGGAACGGTCATCCCGCTGCCTACTCGGGCAGGCGTCGTCCAGGGGGAATGGCGACTGTATGCGCGCTCGGCCAGCGACGACAAATCGCCGATCATTGCATTTCTGTCGGCACTCGATGCGTTGCGCGCCGCGGGGATCGCGCCTTCGGTGAATCTCAAATTCTACTTCGAGGGAGAAGAAGAGGCGGGATCCGATTACCTGCGTGATGCGCTGACGCGGCATCGGTCGCTCCTTGGAGCGGATCTCTGGATCTTCGGAGACGGCCCCGTTCACCAGTCGCGTCGGCAGCAGGTCTCATTTGGCGTCCGCGGTGTGATGGGGGTAGAGCTCACGACGTACGGTCCCACGCGCGCGCTGCACAGTGGGCACTACGGCAATTGGGCGCCAAACCCTCTCGTGGTGATGTCGCACCTGATCGCCGGGATGCGTGATGCCGACGGTCGCATCCAGATCGCCAATTTCTACGATGATGTCGCGGAACCTTCGGCGGCAGAGCGAGCCGCGATTGCCGCTGCACCTGCCGCGGATTCCATGCTTCGCGCGGAGCTCGGACTGGCGCGCACGGAGGCGGACAATGCACGCCTCATGGAGCGGATCATGCTCCCGGCGCTGAACGTGCGAGGCATCCAGGGTGGCGGAGTGGAAGGACAGGCTGCCAATGCCGTCGCTACGGTGGCGCGCGCGTCGATCGACTTCCGACTGGTGCCGCGACAGCAGCCGGCGCGGGTACGGGCGCTGGTCGAAGCGCATGCTCGGCGTGAGGGATTTCATGTCATTCATCGCAACCCCACGGACGAGGAACGCCGCACCCATCCGCGCCTCCTGAAGCTCGTCTGGGAAAAGGGATATCCGGCCTCGCGCGCGGACATGGGGAGTCCTGCGTCGCGCGCCGTGATTCGGGCAACGGAAATGGGTGCGGGCGCACCGGTCATCATCGTTCCGACGTCCGGTGGCAGCCTGCCCCTGTATCACTTCTCCGAAGTGCTCGACGTGCCGCTCGTGACGGTGCCGATGGTGAACCACGACAACAACCAGCACGCCGCAAACGAGAACCTGCGACTGCAGAACCTTCTCGACGGCATGCAGGTGTACGCGGCACTGATCGCCCATCTGGGCAGGTTGTGGGGACAGGTTCCGTAACCGGCGGGCACCCTCATTTCAGGAAATCCAATGCATCGACGCGAGTTCACCACAACGCTGACTGGCGCGTTCGCCGGTATCGCCCTGCCATCGCTGCCAATGCGGGGGACCCGGCGTTTCCGCCTGGCCGACATCAACACCGCTCGTCTCAATGGCGACATCAAGGCCCTGTCGCAATTCGGGGCGAATCCCGAAGGCGGCGTCTCGCGCGTCGCGTATAGTGACGCCGACCGCGCCGGTCGCGCCTGGGCGATGAACCGCATGCGCGCAGCGGGGCTGGAGGTCACGGTGGATGTCGCCGGAAACATCTTCGGGCGGCGCGCCGGCACGGTGCCGTCGCTGAAGCCCATCGTGTTCGGATCGCACATCGACAGCGTCCCCGGCGGCGGGAATTTCGATGGCCCCGTTGGCTCGCTGGCCGGGATCGAGATCGCGCACTCTTTCACCGAGCAGAATGTGCGCACGCGTCATCCGCTCGAAATCGTCATCTGGGCCAACGAGGAGGGAGGCCTCTACGGCAGTCGGGCGGTGAGCGGACAACTCACGCCAGCGGAGCTGAAGAACCGATCGAGCAGCGGCAAGACGATCGAGGAAGGAATCGCCTTCATTGGCGGCGATCCCGCGAGACTCGCGGACGTCCGGCGGTCGAAGGGAAGCATTGCCTGCTATTTCGAATTGCACATCGAGCAGGGCGGCACTCTCGAACGCGAGAAGCTCAACATCGGTATCGTCGAGGGGATTGTCGGCATTCGCCAATGGGAAGTGACCGTCACCGGTGTTCAGAACCATGCCGGCACGACGCCGATGGATCAGCGTCATGACGCGCTGCTCGCTGCCGCGCGGTTCGTCGAGATGGTGCACAGGACCGTTCGCGCCGAGCCGGGACGCCAGGTCGGGACCGTGGGGCGCATGCAAGCGTTTCCGGGCGCGCCAAACGTGGTCCCTGGTCGAGTCCTCTGCACACTCGAACTTCGCGACCTCGATGCTGCGCGGATATCGCGACTGTTCGATGCCATCTCCGGCGAGGCGAAACGCATTGGCGATGGGACCGGAACGTCCTTCGCATTCCGATCACTGCACGAAGACATTCCGGCGCCGAGCGACCCAAAGATGCGCGAGATCATCAGCATGGTTTCGACGGAGCTCGGTTACACGACACGCCTGATGCCCAGCGGCGCCGGGCACGACGCGCAGGCGATGGCGCAAATCGGACCGATGGGAATGATCTTCATCCCGAGCATCGGCGGCATCAGCCACTCGCCGAAGGAGTACTCCACCCCTGAGGACATCGCTCGCGGCGCGCGTGTGTTGATGGGCGCCGTCCTCCAGGCGGATCGCGCGTCGTGAAGCTCCTTCGTTCCGCGCTGCTCTGGGCGTCGCAAAGCCCGCGCATGGAACGCATCACGCGTTCCAGCCGGCCAATGCGCCCGCTCGTCCGACGATTCATGCCGGGCGAGACTATCGAGGAAACGATGGTCGCGGTCCGGCGACTCCGGGCTGAGGGAACACCGGTCATCATCACGTACCTCGGCGAGAACGTCAGCACGGATGCCGCGGCTGAGGCCACCGTTGCGGAGTACGGACGGCTGTTCGCCGCGCTCCGGGAGTTTGGCGCCGATGCCCATGTATCCATCAAGCTGACGCAGTTCGGCTGGGACATCGACCAGGATCGCGCACTCGATCGCGTGCGTCGGATGGTTGCTCTCGCGCGAGAGAACAACACAGTCCTCGCGATCGACATTGAATCGTCGCCGTATGTGGAATCCACAGTTGCGGCATACGAGCGTCTGGCGATCGAGGCGGGAAATGTGGCGCTGTGTCTGCAGGCGTACCTGCATCGCACGCCCGACGACGTCAAGCGACTGCTCGCAGTTCGCCCGTACATCCGTCTGGTGAAGGGCGCATACCGGGAGCCACCATCGGTGGCCTTGCAGAGCAGGCCGGAGATCGACCGACAGTATCGGCAACTTGCCAGATCGCTACTTGGCGCGGCTGGGCAGGGCGCCCGCGTCGTTTTCGGTACTCACGACATCGCGCTCGTCGACTGCATACTCAACGATGCCGCGGAGCTGGGTGTCAAAGACACTGGGTTCGAGATCCAGATGTTGTACGGCATCCAGGACGCCGGCCGGCGCGCGCTGGCGGTGCAGGGGCTGAAGACGCGCGTCCTGATCAGCTACGGCAGGGCGTGGTACCCGTGGTTCATGCGACGGCTGGCAGAGAAGCCGTCGAATCTCTTGATGGTCGCGCGAAACCTGTTTTCCTGAGGATCCAATGCGTTTGCAGCTTACGGTAATTGCGAGTGTACTCATGGCGCCCCTTGCCGGCGCGCAGGTCGTGCAGCAGGCCGGCGCGCCGCCCGCAGCAGAACGTCGCGTGCACATCGATACGCTGCACGGCGAAATGCGGCGCGACGAATACTTCTGGTTGCGGGTGAAGACAGATCCCGCGGTTCGACAGTATCTCGAAGCGGAGAATGCCTACGCGGACAAGGTGCTCGCCCCGTTGACGACGGTGCGCGATCAGCTCTACACCGAGATGCTGGCGCGGATCAAGCAGACGGACCTCTCCGTGCCGTATCGCCTTGGAGATTACTACTACTATACGCGGACCATCGAAGGCCAGCAGTATCCGGTCTTCGCACGCAAGCGCGGTTCGCTGGATGCGCCCGAACAGATCACCCTGGACCAGAATGAAATGGCGAAGGGGCAGACGTACATGGGCATTGGCGCATACAGCGTCAGCGACGACGGCAACCTGCTGGCGTATTCCTTCGACTCGACCGGTTATCGCCAGTACGCCTTGCGCGTGAAGGATCTTCGCACCGGCAGGATTCTCGACACGCGAGCGGATCGCGTGACTTCGGTGACCTGGGCGGCGGACAACCGGACGATCTTCTATGCGGTCGAGGACTCCGTTTCGAAGCGTTCATACCGCGTGTTTCGCCACACGCTGGGACAGGCAGCGGACACGCTCCTCTACGAGGAAAAGGACGAGCGGTTCAGCGCGTACACCGGGCGCTCACGCAGTCGGGAGTACGTCTTCATGTATGCGGGAAGCCTGACGGCGGACGAGCAGTACTACCTGCCGGCAAGCGCTCCGAACAGCCCGTGGACGCTCATCGCGCCGAGAAAGGACAACCGCGAGTACACCGCCGACCATCACGGCGATCGGTTTTTTATTCGCGTGAACGACAAGGGCCGGAATTTCCGGCTCGTCACTGCGCCGGCGTCAAATCCGGCCGAAAGCAATTGGCGGGAGCTGGTGCCGCATCGGGCGGACGTGATGCTCAACGGCGTCACGCTCTTCGCCAACCACATGGTGCGGAGCGAACGACAGAACGGCCTGCCGCGGATCGTCGTTACCGACCTGCGCACGAACGCAACGCATGCGCTGGCGTTCCCCGAACCCGTATATAGCGCAGGGTTGTCCTCCAACGCCGAGTGGAACACGAACACGCTGCGCTATGCGTACCAGTCGTTCGTCACTCCAAGCTCGGTCTTCGACTACAACATGGAGACGAAAGCCACCACGCTGCTCAAGGAGACGGAGGTGCTGGGCGGATATGACAAGGCGAAGTACGTCTCCGAGCGTGTCTATGCGAAAGCGCGTGACGGCACGATGGTGCCTATCTCGCTCGTCTATCGTCGCGACGTGAAAAAGGATGGTCGCGCGCCGATGCACCTGGTGGCGTATGGCTCCTACGGATCTTCCTCCGATGTTGGCTTCAGTGCGAACCGCGTGAGCCTCCTCGACCGGGGCGTCGTCGTCGCGACGGCGCACATTCGCGGTGGCGGCGAGATGGGCAAGGCGTGGCACGATCAAGGTCGTATGAAGAACAAGATGAACACCTTCACGGACTTCATCGACGCGGCCGAGCATCTCATCGCGCAACGCTACACCTCGAAGGATCGCCTCATCATCCAGGGGGGCAGCGCTGGCGGACTGCTCATGGGCGCGGTGACGAACATGCGTCCCGACCTCTTCAAGGCGGTCATCTCGGACGTGCCGTTCGTCGACGTCATCAACACGATGCTCGACGAAACGCTCCCGCTGACGGTCGGCGAGTTCGAGGAATGGGGGAATCCCAAGAAAAAGGACGAATACGAGTACATGCGCCGGTACGATCCGTACATGAACCTCGCAGCGAAGGATTATCCTGCGATGCTCGTCCGCACGTCATTCAACGACAGCCAGGTCATGTACCACGAGCCTGCGAAGTACACGGCACGCATGCGGGCGCTGAAGACCGACAAGAATCCGCTGTTGCTCGTGACGAACATGGGCGCCGGGCACGGCGGCGCGTCCGGACGGTACGATCGCTTGAAGGAGATCGCGCTGGGCTATGCCTTCCTGCTCTGGCAGGCCGGGGTCGAACCCCGTGCGACGGTTCCTTAACCGCGGCTGGCAGGCTGGCCGGCACTCCGGCCAGTCACCTTTTCGTAGATGCGCGCGATGAACGGTGTGATGGCGGCGCTGCCGAGTATCCTGAACGGCTGCGTCGCCTTTGCGGCGATGTACGCGGTGATCCAGTAGCCCGCGCTGCCCGCCGTGCTGCTGGGACGCCAGCCGAAGCGCAACGCAATCCAGAATCCGAGATACACCAGGACAGTGGTGGTGAGATACACGACCAGTCCAATTGTACCGTACTCGACGACAAATTCTTTGACCGTTTTCCGCACCAGCAAAAGCTAATGATAGTGAAAAACGAAGGGCCCGGATTCTCGCGAATCCGGGCCCTCGTTTGTCTCCGTAATTCTACTGATCGTCCTGATTCGTGGAGATCACGGGCTCACCGGTACGACCGACATGCTCGACGCGCAGCATCTGACGCTGCACTTCGTTGCCGACCTTGAGTGTGACCAGATAGTCCCCGGTCTGGGCGATCGGCGCCTGGTTTCCGCCGAATCCACCACCGCCACCGCCACCGCCGAGTGCGCTGACACCGGCGCGGCCGGGAACCTGGAACAGGGCCTGGATCTCCTGAAAGCCACCCGGAAATGCTGCCTGCATCTCCTCCGGGCCACCGAATGCCTGGGCCATGGCGTTGGCGGCACCACCTCCGCCACCGCCGCCTCCACCACCACCGGGCGCGTTTCCTTCACCGGGCCGCGGAACCCACTGGCCGCCCGGCCCCAGCCGCGCGATCTGCTGGTTGGCCTGGCCGGCACCTCCACCACCGCCGCCGCCACCACCACCGAAGCCCGGTGGCAGCTGGCCAGACGCCATGCTGCGCATGCTGCGAATGACTGGTGCCGGAATCTTCCCCGACTTCTCCAGCGAGTCGATGACAAACGTCGCCCGTTGTGCGGCCAGCGCGCTATCTCTCCGCTGCGCCGGCGACAACTCGCGTCGCGGCGCCGTACCACGGAGATCCCATGTGACCTTGTGTACGCCGGCGCCACGTGGGCCCGTGAGCGACCGGATGGTGTCGCCGATGGCATTCGTGATGACGATGCGCGGCGCCTCACTTGCCGCGGACGCCAGGCGATAGACGATCTCGGCGCCGTGCTGCGGGCTTGGGGCAGCAAATTCCTTGTGGCCCGCCCCGTTCGCGGACGCGCCCATGTTCGGGCCCTGACCGTATTCGAACGCACGCTTCGGCGCGAAGAGGTGGATGTTCTTTGCCAGGACCGCCGAATTGATCTGCTGCAGCGGAGCGATATCCGCGATCCAGAATCCACGGCCGTGCGTGGCCGCGATGAGCTCGCGATCGCGCGGGTGGACCTGGAGGTCATACACCGGAACCGTCGGCAGCCCCGTCATGAACCGCTGCCAGTTCTGTCCGCGATTGAGTGACACATACACGCCGCGAGACGTACCGACGTACAGCAGGTTCTGGTTCGTCGGGTCTTCACGTACCACGTGCAGGTTGTCGATGCCGTTGCGCGGCAGGTCGCCGGTGGCGGCACGGAACGTCCGGCCACCATCCGTCGTGATGTAGAGGTACGGAGCAAAATCGTTCCAGCGATGATTGTCGAAAGCCACGTACGCGGTGAGCGAGTCGAAGTGCGACGGCTCGATGCGCGTCACGTATACGTCGCCACCAGGCAGGCCGGGGAAACGCGTCGCAGGAATCGCTTCCCAGGACGCACCATCACTCCGCGTGAACCAGACATTGCCGTCGTCCGTGCCGGCCCACAGGAACCCTGGACGGACATACGACTCCGCGAGCGCGACGATCGTGCCATACGTCTCGGCGCCTGTTGCATCGAGCGTGATGCCGCCCGTTTTCCGCATGCTCGTATCGATCTTCGCGTACTGCTTCTTGGAGAGATCCGGCGAGATCGGGAAGAGATTGTCGCCCAGCTGCGTGGACTTCATCACGCGGTTGGCGCCGGCGTAGAAGACGTTCGGGTTGTGTGGAGAAAGGAAGAAGGGCGTGTTCCAGTTCCATCGCATGTCCAGCTCGGCCGAATCCGTGCGCTGGCGCGCGCGGAAGTCCGCGATGCGGCGCTCCTGCTCGCGGGAGGCGGGACGCGTGGTATCACCACGTTCGACGAGGATGGAATCTTCGTACTGGAGATACCGCGGTCGCCAGCTTGGCTTCACCAGCTGGTTGCGCTGCCCCGTGGCGACGTTGTAGCGCGCCATGTTACCGCCCTGTGACTCACCGAAGATGATGTTCGGATCGGTCGGGTGCTGCGCGGTATAGAAGCCGTCGCCGCCGTTGAAGGTGAACCAGTAGGCATTGGTTACTGGACCGTTCTTGCGACGGCTGGGTCCGCACCACGAGCCGTTGTCCTGCATGCCGCCGCAGATGTTGTACGGAACTGCGAAGTCGTAGCTCACCTCGTACGGCTGTGCGAGCGGCAGCAGCGCAGCGAAGTCGTAGCTGCCACCACCGTCGTTGGTGATCGCGATGCCACCGTCGTTGCCGAGGATCATGTGCTCCGGATCAGCCGGATCGATCCACATAGCGTGGTGGTCGACGTGAATTCCCTGCGACGCGGTGCGACCGGTCTTGCCGCCATCGTTCGAAACCATGACCGGCGTCGAGGACCACCAGACGCGATCGGGATTCCGTGGATGGACGCGAACCTGTGAGTAGTAGAACGGCCGGGTGTTGGAGTTGTGCATCTTCTCCCAGCTCTGCCCGCCATTGGTCGACCGGTACAGTCCATTCCCGAGCGACTGACGCGGCTGGCGTGGCTGCGATGGGCGTCCGCGCACGGAATCGGCTTCGACCATCGCATAGATGATCTCCGGATTGCTCGGCGCGAAGCGGGGGCTGATGCGTCCCAGCATCGTGGTCGGCCAGCCGGATCCCTTCAACTCGGTCCAGGTCGTACCACCATCTGTGCTCTTCCAGAGCGCCGAGCCCGGGCCACCACTTCTGAGGAAATACGGCCCCCGGATGCGTTCCCAGCTGGCTGCGAGGAGAATGTTTGGGTTCGTCGGGTGCATCTGGACGTCGATGAACCCGGCTTTGTCGCTGATGAACTTGACCAGCTGCCAGGTCTGGCCGCCGTCGGTCGTCTTGTACAGACCGCGCTCCGGGTTGTTCTTCCAGGCTGCGCCAAGGGCGGCGACGTAAACGATGTTCGGATTCGTGGGATGAATCACGATGCGGCCGATGTGCTGCGTCTTCTCGAGGCCCATGGAGCGCCACGTCAACCCGCCATCGGTGCTCTTGAAGATTCCGCACCCGGGCTCGATGGAGTTCCGCGAGTTGGGCTCGCCTGTCCCCAGCCACACGACCTGAGTGTCCGAGGGTGCAATGGCGATGGCGCCGGTAGAGGCGCAGGGGTAGTTGTCGAAGGTAGGGCGGAAGGTCACGCCACCATTGGTCGTCTTCCAGACGCCGCCGGCTGCTGCTGCGACGAAGAACGTCTTGCCGCCCGGGAGGCCGTCGATGTCAGTGACGCGGCCTTCGAAATTCGCCGGCCCGACCGTGCGCCATCGGAGCGCGTTGAGGGTGAGTGAGTCGAGCGTCTGTGCGGACGCGGTGGTTGCGCCGGTCATTGCGGCGCCGACCACGAGGGTGAGCAACCTGAGACGATGCATACGCTACAAGGGAGGTATGAGTGAGCCGCCGAAGGGACGGTCGTGGCGGGGAGCTAGACAATACTGGTACGCCGGGGGTTCGGCGAGTGCTGTGGCGCAAACGCGCATCCGGCGGCATATATCGAAGGTCGAAAAAGCGTCCCCGGACGCCCATTCCCGATCCCGTACTGACGTGTATTCCGCCTGCCTCTTCTGCCACGCCGATCTCGGTCGGAACGACGCCATCCAGGCGCTGGACGTCGGGCGGCGGCTGGCGTTCGATCCGGCGAAGGGGCGGTTATGGGTAATCTGTACCGACTGCGGTCGCTGGAACCTGACTCCCTTTGAAGAACGTTGGGAGGCCGTCGAGGAATGCGAACGGCTGTTTCGCTCGACCCGCCTTCGGGTAGCGACAGACAACATCGGACTGGCACAGCCCCGCTGGGGGTTCGAGTTGGTTCGCATCGGGAAGGCGCTGCTGCCGGAGATTGCCGCCTGGCGGTACGGAGGCAAGCTCCTGACCCGGCATTCGAGCGTGGCCGCGTATGCGCAATCCCTGGGAGCGAGCCACAAGACCGTCATGCGGCTTCGCACCCTTCCGCGTCGGCATGATGTGCTTGCCCGCGTCCAACACGACAACACCCGTGTGACCGTCCGGTACGCTCACCTGTCCGACGCTCAGCTTTTCCGTCCTGATCGCGACGAAGTCTGGCGGTTGCAGGTTCGGCACGACCGTGGCGTTTCCATGCTGGAAGGACGCGCAGCGATGAAGGCGGCGCGGACGCTGCTCACCGCATTGAACGACGGCAAGGCGCCGGAATCCATGGTGCGTGCGGCGGTCGCGAAACTGGACGAGGCCGGGAGCACGCAGAATTTCTTCGGACGCATTTCCACGCTCGCACTCAGTACGTCGTGGGGGCGCCGCCCGGCGTTGCGCGTGACCACGGAAGCGCCCGCCCGCGGGGATCAGTCGCTCGCCGAGCGCCTCATCGTGCGCTTGACGACCCGCTCATTCTGGTCGCGCGGCGGCACCGGAAGCGAAGAGCGGACGCCGCTGCACTGGATCCCGGACGTGGACCGGCTGGCCCTCGAGATGGCGGCGAATGAAGACGCCGAGCGAAAGGCGCTCGAGGGGGAACTGGAGCAACTCGAGGAAGCCTGGCGTGAAGCAGATGAGATCGCGGCGATCGCGGACCATCTGCTGGACGACGAGGCGGTGTAGTACGGCTTGTCAGCGTGCCAGCTTGCCCATCCGTCCGACAAGCTGACACCCTGACACCCTGACAAGGCTTTTACCGGCTACTCGACGCCGCCAACCCTTCGAGGAATCGCTTCACACGTTCGTCAGACGAACGTCCCAGCATGCTGATCGCCTTGCGGCGCATCTGCGCGCTCTCGTCCATCCGCGCGATCTGCATCAGCTTGTCGGTCGCCGCCTTTTCACCGCTCTCGACGAGCGCCGAAAGCACGGCATCCTTGAGCTGCGTGTCCGTCGTCTCGTCGTACACCTTGATGATCTCGGCCACTGGCGTGCCGCCGCGATAGGCGTGCATCACCGCGCGGCGCCGTGTAGCGATCCGCTCATCGGAATCCTTCGCGAGCGCCAGCATCCAGCGCACGCTTTCCGATCCGCCAAAGTTGGCCACGACTGAAATCGCGGCTTCCTCAGATTTCTGGCCGGGGAGCTTTGCGTAGGCCTCGCGAATGATCTTGATATCATCACCGGTCGCGTACTCGCCGCCGAGCCCACGGATGGCGGCGGCCAGGACATCATCCGGCATGCTTGCGGCACGCACCACCTCACGGAGATGCGTCCGTGCACGCGGATCGCCAGACGCGTTCAGGGACGACAGCGCCTCCCGTGCGAGCCAGGAACGGTTTGCATCGCGCGCAAGTTCCATGAGCGAGGACGTCCCCGCCCCATGCTCGAGCCGCGCCAGCGTGCGCAGCGCCGACTGCCGGACCGATTGGTTGTCGTCTTCATCGCGAGCGATGGCGACGAGTGCGGCGGCGATGTCATCTACGTTCCGCGCGCGAGCATCAAGCGGACGTCCGAGCCACGAGATCGCGGACCGGCGCGTTTCCCGTGCCGCATTCTGGTTGCGCGCGATCGCGAGTAGCCTCGGGGAGACATCGGTGCTATCAGCAAGGACCGCGGGAAGCAGCGCGTCCCGGCTCACGCGTCCCTGGGCGCTCTCGGCGAGGCCGAGCAGGTACTGCGCCGCGTCGCTCGCCCGCACCCGGCCCAGGTCAGCGATTCCATCCACCCGCTCGCCGACCGGCCCGACGTACGACGAGATACTGACGACTTCACGTCCGGCACGATCGAGCACTACGCGGACGGGGCCCGCCTCACATGTGTCACGCCGGTCACCATCGTTGAACGAGCCGTACCATGAATTGCCGGACACCTGGATGAAGGATCTGCCGTTTCCGCAAACGTCGGCGCGGGCGGAGTAGGTGAACTGCACGCGCGGCTGGCTTGCGTTGGCGACGCGATCGGCGAGCGTCTGCGCCGGGAGGCTCGTGGCCAGTCCCGAGAGCGCCAGGGTTGCTGGGATGAGGTATCTCATTGGTCGAGGAAGGCCTGGATGTACTGCTTGGCGCGCTCGTTGTTGCTGCGGCCCAGCAAGTTGATGGCGTAACGTCGGATCTGCGGGTCGGTATCGCGCTTCGCGATCTCGATCATCTTGTCGACCGCTTCACTCTCCTTGCGCTGCGACAGCGCCTGGAGGATCTGTTCACGCATTGACCGGGAGTCGGCGACCTCGTACAGCCGGGCGATGTCGGCCACCTTGACCGTCTCCATCCGACCAAGACGCTGGAGTGCAGAGGCACGCAGCGAAACCGGCTCGTTCACGTTCCGGGCGATGCTCAGCAGGAACTGTTCGTTCTCGTGCGCGGGCACCCGACTGACGGATGTCAGCACCGCTTCCTTGAGCTGGTTCGTCGGCATCTTCGAGTACAAGCCACGCAGGTAGTTCATGTCGTCTACGCTGATCACGCGATTCTCGCGGTCACGCGAAAGGCTGAGGATCGCCTCATAGCGCACGCGCGCGTTGGCATCGTTGCGCTCGATGATCGCACGGACAGCGCGGCGTGCGGCGTCGCTGTCAATGGCGCCAAGCGCCGAGATCGCGGAGCGCTGCGACCGTTCGTCGTCAGCGGTGCGCAGCAACTCTTCGAGCTGAGGAACCGCCGCGTCGCCGGCAACGCGTGGCAACCACCGCATGGCTTCACCGCGGATATTGGCGTCGGGATCGTTCTTCGCGACGTCGAGGATGACGGCACCCCCTTCGGATCCCGGCTGGCGCCCAACCATGTACAGCGCCCGACGCCGAAGTTCCACCGTGCACTCGTCGCGTCGCGCCAGCACCTTCTTTACGGTGGGCATCGCCGCGGCGATGTCCATCTGTCCCAGCGCACTCAATGCCTCGGCGCGAACGCTTACTTCCTCGCGGTCGCAGCTATTGGCGCGAGTGGCAGCTTCCTTCTCGATCAATGCCGCCGCGTCGCGATCACCTCGCGCTGCCAGCGCGCCGAGGACGCGGGTGCGGAGCGCGGGAATGTCGACGGACTCGTTCGACTTGCCATTCGACGGCGCCGCCTGCAGCGATACGCCATCACCCTTGCCATCCAGGATCCGCAGTGCAAGCCGCAGCTCGTCCGTAGTGCCGATGCGATACCGCGAGAACGCTTCCCAGTACGCCGAGCTGTACGCGTACGTCGACTTCGGGTACTTCCGCGTCACTTCATTGAAGGTGAGGGCGGCGCGGCGGTATTCACCACGGGTGAGCGCCTCACGCGCGACGCGGTAGAGCGAGTCTGCAGGATCTTCCTGCGCCCATGCAGCACGCGGGCGCGCGCTCAACAGCTTGTCCGGCCACCAGCTGCTGGATGGAAAGTCGAAGTGCATCGGCTCCATCGCGGCGCGGGCAGCGACAGCCGCTTCTGCCGCGGCCGCGTGGACCATCGGAATGTCGATGGCTTTCACAGCGGCGAGGGCCACTTCCGCCTGATGCATCGCGTCGACCTTCAAAAGCTCCGAGCTCATGGCGTGCTCCACATCCAGCATCGCCCACTTCGATGCCTCGAAGCGCATCTCGTCGGCGCGGAAACGCATTTCGTCAGCCTTGAAGCGCAGCTCGTCGAAGGCCGGCCAGGCCAATTCGGCGGGACGTGGCGACACAATCGGCCGGGGTGAATCAACGGGGCGCGCAGCCTCCGCCGGCCGTGCTGGCGGCGGAACGGGCTCCGGCTTCGGGGGAACTTGTGCAGCGGCCATCATCGGCAGCGCTGATCCAAGCACAATCAGGTGCATGAGCGGGTATCGCATCGCTCTCTCTCCTAGTCGTCAGCAGAAATGTTCGCGACTGCCGTGCGCAGTCGCGGTAGTACGTCACGTTGCTCCAGCGCCTGGCGAATGAGCTCGAGCTCTGCGCTGCTCTCGGCGGACTGCAATCGAACCACCTGAGCAAGCACGAGCTCGAGATCCTCGAGCAGGGTGCGGAAGCGTGGATCAGCGGCCGCCGGGGAATCCAGCAGCAGCCGTGTGGTGAGTAACAGGTCGTGCGCGCGTCCCTTGTACGGCTCACTCGCGCTACCCGCGCTCGCTTCCATGGGCAAGGCGGCGAGCAATGCGGTTGCCTGTCCGAGATAGCGGGACGCGGTGGACTGATAGGGCCCTTCGATGGTGCTGTTCCGGGCCGAGTCGACGCTGGCCATCACCTGCGGCGCCACGTCTGCCGTACGCGGAAGCGAGAAACGTCCGATGGCCACGCCCAGGACGAGCACCGCGGCGAGGGGCATGAGGTTGGCCGCGGACAGCATGCCGCGCGAGCGGGGGGCGGGGGCGCGACCGATGTCAGGGCGCATGCCGTCGAACGCCTCCACCTCGATGGCCGCCCACATGGCGTCGAGATCAGCGCGATTGAGTTCGGGCGGCGCGTTGTAGTCCGCGGCCGCGGTTCGGATCGAGTCGGGGATTCTTTCGTCGTCGTTTGTCATTCCATCCACTCCTTTGCGAATGCGCCGAGTTTCTGCCGAAGCTGATGCCTGGCCACGGAGAGACGGCTCTTGCAGGTGCCCTCCGCGATGCCCAGCACATTCGCGATTTCGTCGTGCGTGTAGCCTTCCACATCGTGCATCACGAACGTCACCCGGTAGATCTCCGGCAGTTCGTCGATGGCCCGGTACAGCTGGTCGCGCAGGTCCGGATCCGTGACCCTGGTGTCCGTGGTTATCAGGCTGGCCTCTTCCAGGTCGGCTTCGCGGGCCCTGAACCGCTTGACCTTGCGCATGGCGTTTGAGACCACGCTGACGGTCACCCGATGCAGCCATGTCGACAGCGCCGACTCGCCGCGAAACCGACCCAATTGTGCGAATGCCCTGATGAACGTTTCCTGCGTAAGCTCCTGTGCGAGTTCGTTGTCACCGGTGAGACGAAAGGCCAGCCTGAAGACCCTCGGCGCGTGCGCGTCATACAGCTCGCGCGCGGCCTGTCGGTCTCCCGCGACGACCCGGGCAATGAGCTCGGGCTCGCGATTCACGAAGCGTTTTGCCTCAACGGCAACAGCGGGACTCGTCACGTGTCGAATGCTCACAGGGATAGACACGGCCTTCCCCGAAAGCGTTCGGCGAAGGGCGGAAATGGCCGGGAATACGGCTAATATGAGCCTCGGTACGGGGCATTGCGCCGGAAAGTTGCCGTGCGGCGGGTTGCCCCTTCATTTCCCTGCGTTCTCCGGGGTTTGACTCCTCACCCACCCCAATTGCGTCTCTTCAATTTTCTCGCTGGTCCCGGCATCGGCGCCCTGATGCTGCTCATCGGGCCGATGGGCGGAATGAGCGAGACGGCGTGGCGGACAGCGGCACTTGGCATCGTGATGGCCTGGTGGTGGGTGACGGAAGCCGTGCCTATTGCGGCGACCGCATTGCTGCCGCTGCTCCTGCTCCCGCTTCTCGGCGTGCTGAACATCAACGCCGCCGCGGCACCCTACGCGAACCCCGTCATCTACCTGTTCTTCGGTGGATTCATCCTGGCCACGGCGTTCGAACGGTCGGGTCTGCACAGGCGTCTCGCACTCGCGCTGCTTGGTGCCGTTGGTACGCGCCCCGATCGCATTATCGCCGGCTTCATGCTCGCCGGTGCGTTTCTCAGCATGTGGGTCAGCAATACCGCGGCGACGCTGATGATGCTTCCGCTGGCGAACTCCATGCTGAAGCGCGCAGATCATGCAGGGGAGGGCACGCCGGCGACGCAGTTCGAGAAAGCGTTGCTGCTCAGCATTGCATACTCGGCGACGATCGGCGGATTCGGCACACTGATTGGCTCCCCACCGAACGCACTGCTCGCCGGATTCCTGACGCAGACGCACGGAATCCGCGTCCGGTTTCTCGATTACATGATGCTTGGCGTGCCGATGATACTCATCGCACTGCCGCTGACCTGGTTCGCGCTCACACGAATCGTTTTCAAGATCGACCGCGATACGACCCTTCTCGATGGGACAGCGCTCGATCGCGAACGCGCCGCAATGGGACCCATGAGTCGCACGGAAAAATTCGTGGCGATCGTGGGCGCCTGTACCGCAGCTGCGTGGATGGCCCAGCCGCTGCTCGCGCGGGTCTCATCGGGGATCAATGAAGCCGGGATCAGCGTCGCGTGCGCGGTAGTCCTGCTCGTCGTGCCACTCGATCGTGCTGGCAGGCGGGCGCTCACCTGGGATGAAGCAGAGCGCATTCCGTGGGGAGTGCTCGTCTTGTTCGGTGGGGGCCTGTCGCTCGCGGCGGCGATTCAGAGTGGCGGCCTCGCCGGCTGGATCGGCGCATCCGTGACCGGACTACGGACACTGCCACCCTTTCTACTGGTCCTGATGGTGACGACCGTCATCACGTTCCTTACCGAATTCACGAGCAACACGGCAACCGCCGCCGCGTTCCTTCCGATTGCGTCGTCACTCGCGGTTGGGGCGGGGATGAGTCCATTGATGCTCCTGGTCGCCGCTGGCCTGGCGGCGAGCAACGGCTTCATGCTGCCCGTCGGCACGCCACCAAACGCGATCGCCTTCGCGAGCGGCAAGCTCACGGTCCCTGAGATGGCGCGCGCTGGCTTTCTCGTGGACATCATATTCATCGCGCTGATCTCGTCCGTCGCCTACTTCCTCGTCCTCCCGGTGCTCACATGAGTGACGCGCAGCAGCTCGCGAAGAAGCTGGGCCCCTTCGACGCGACCATGATCGTCATGGGCGGCATCGTCGGCGCCGGCATCTTCATGAATCCATCGGTCGTTGCGCGGCAGGTGAGCGCACCGTCCCTCATGCTCGCCGCGTGGGCAGTCGGTGGGGTGATCGCACTCGCCGGCGCGTTCGTGTACGCCGAGCTGGCACAGCGTCGCCCTGAGGTTGGCGGGCAGTATGCGTATATCCGCGATGCATTCCATCCCATGGCCGCATTCCTGTATGGGTGGACGCTGCTGCTGGTCACGCAGACCGGAGGCATGGCCGCCGTCGCGATGACCTTCGCCAGCTACTTCGTCGAGCTGACCGGCCTGGGTGCTCCCCCCGCGCTGATTGCAGTCGCCGCACTCCTGCTCCTGACCGTCGTGAATTGCCTTGGCGTGCGCGCCGGAAGCAACGTGCAGAGTGCGTTCATGGTGACGAAGATCGCCGCCATCGTAGTGCTCGTGGTCCTCGGCTGGCGTGCCGTCGTACCCGGGAATCTCTCCGCGCCGCCGGACGAGCACTCCACTGGAGGAAATTTTCTCGCGGCGATGGTGCCTGTGCTGTTCGCGTATGGCGGCTGGCAGACGGCGAGCTTCGTTTCAGGTGAAATGCGCGATCCACAGCGCGACCTGCCGCGTGGCCTGCTGTTCGGGGTGCTTGGCGTCCTCGTGCTGTATCTCGCCGTGAACCTGGTGTGCATCCTCGTACTCGGCCCCGAAGGGCTCGGTGCGACGCAGACGCCGGCGTCGGAGGTCATGCGCCGCGCCTTCGGCGAAGGCGGTGCGCGACTGATTGCGGCAGGAATTGCCGTGTCCACGATCGGCTTCCTGAGCCAGGGGATGCTGACCGCGCCGCGCGTTTACTACGCGAT
>DASPMP010000084.1:0-7426 GCA_035626995.1 Gemmatimonadaceae bacterium | reverse complement strand
CCGTGGCGATTCGCGCACGCAATATCGCGCGGCGCACCATCGGTCACGTCCACGACCCACGCGTCGCCGAGCTTGCGAAGTCGCGCACCGGCGCCGATCGACTCGTCGTCCGGATGCGCGACGATGATGAGTGTCGTGAGCTGCGTCGGCGCGCCGCGATCCCCCGCGATGAACCGCCGGATGAGATCCTGCTTCACCCGGCGAGGAAGCCTGAACCTGCCCGGGCTTTGCTTCACGATGATGCCCGGCCCGCGGGGCTCCGCGTCGGGCGCATCGCCCGCGGCCACGGGCGGTTCGGCGGTCATCGTCTTGCCGAGAATGTGATCGCCCAGCTCGCGGATCTCGCCATCGATGGCGCTGATCCACCGTGCTTTCCGCGTCGCGACTTCCTGAGGGGAATCCTGCATGGTCAGGTCTTCCAGATCAGCCGTCGCTTCGTGGCAGCCCACACGATGAGTCCAGCCAGTGCAGTGAGGCCGATGCTGCGAATCGTGGCCTGCTGCCACGTCGCCGTCATCGCGTTGCCTGCCCCGGTGAGCCAGAGAATGTGCTCGAAGCCCAGCATGATGATGACGTACGCGAAGAGCGCGTTCTGGCCGATGAGGGCGACCGGCGAGAGGGTCCGGCGCCCTGACCTGAAGACATCCGCGGCGATCATCAACGACGCGAGGGCCGCCATGGCGGTGCCGCCCATGAGGAAAAGGAATCCGAGGGTCTGGGGATCCTTCTTGATTCCTCCCTCGAGCGGTTCGGCAAGCATGCCGATGCACATCAGGGCGGCCGACCACCTGAAAAGATGCGCGATGACGCGATCGCGTTCGGTAGACGGGCGCTGCGAGATGAGCAGCAGGCCGCCGGCGATCGCAAACACGACGAGCGTCGTGGCCAGCGGATAGCGCCGCTCATACAATCCCACCAGGAGCACCGGGATGACCGCGAGACCGAGCGCCGAGAGAGCGAGCAGTTTCCTGGAGGTCCATCCTGTCGTGCCGGCCGATGTGTCCCGCTTCATCCACCGCCAGATCAATTCGCCGGCGATGGTGCCGGGAATCACGAGGAGCAGCAGGTCCAGGTACCAGGGCTCATAGACCCACGGCAGCGGATTGGCGAACCAGGCGCCCGCGACGACGTCCAACTGACCCGCGAGCACTCGTCCCAGAACGATGAGGGCGAACAGTAGCACGCGCGCCCGCATGAACCGCCGCGTCGCCAGCCAGAGCGCCGTGCCGGCGACGGTGGTGAATGCCAGCGCGGCCATGATGTAATCCTGGCGATCGAAGGAAAACCGCTGGCCATACAGCAGTGGCACGCCGAACAGCACCAGTGCCGCTGCCCCCCATCCCGTGTACTTGAGCGCACGCACCACCGTTGGTTTCCAGGATCGTGGTGGCTGGAGGAACACGGCGAAGGCGACGAGCAGCCCTGCAAGCGCGAGGACGTTGCCGCGCTTCGTGTAGTCCTGGGTCCAGTACGGGTTGACGTGCCCGATCAGCAGCGCGAACAGCACCAGCAGCCCGCCTCGCCGGAACGCCTGCACCATGATCTCGGGATACGGCTTTCCGCGCGCGAGCCGGGCGCTCATGGCGATCGGGATGGCCGCCGCCATCGTGAACACAAACATCGCAAAGAGCAGGTCCTGCCAAGTGAGGCCGGCGACACTGACGTAGTCACGAGTCGGTGACGGCGGGACCTGGGTGTGGTACATCCACTTCGGAAATGGGCCCCACGGGGGAATCGTGAAGCTGAAGTTCATGGCCAGGAGCAGGAATCCGCGAAACGCGTCCAGGCCGAAGACGCGTTCGGTGGGGGCGGCGGATACCACCGCGGGCGCCGTTCGGACGTCGCGTTCAGCGTCCGCAACCGGATTCACCAGGAGCGGGCCGACGACATCGGTGCTCGGCTGTATGGCCGGCGCCACGTCCGGGAGCGCTCGGGGCGCCATGGCGATCCGCTCGGCATCCCCCGTGAGCGGACCATGAATCACGACCGGGCGTTCCTCTGGCTGCGTCATGATTCTGCCACCTGCCGCTGCAGCGTTGCGCGCTCGGGCACAGCCGACTCACGGCGCCAGCGTGATGCGCGCGCCGGGCGCGGCGTTTCCAGGCTGACGCCGACGGAAAAACGTCCGGTTCCCGCCGCCTCGATCGCCGTCGTGAAGACGACTCTGCCTTTGCCGCTGAGCGTGCTGCCGGGCACATGAAACTCGAGTGTCCGGCCCGGGGCGACGGGCCGATCGAGCAGCAACCGCGCGCCACTCTCGCTCATCTCCTCGAGCAGCGCACCGGCTCTCTCGGCCGGCAACTCGGACGTTGCCTCCACATGCACCTCTGCGGCAAGCTGTACGTTCAGCCGGCGTTTGCCGCGGCTGTTGTTCACGAGCTCACTGGTGCGGGCGAACAGGTCGAGCGACTGGCGATACCGGTTGCGCCACTGCGGTACCGAGTAATGGGTGCAGTGCAATTCGATGGCGTCACGATCTTCGACCGGCAGATTGTCGAACCGGATGCCGTGCTTGTGCACGGTGCCATGGGGTGATTCGCTGCTTTCGACGTGCACCACGGTTGCCCGAGTCTCGATCTGGCGTCCAACGATGGGCAGCGACAGAGAGAGCCGACTTCCGACAGGAATGAGATTGGTGCTCCGGAAGCCGAGCCCCAACGGATTGAGGTCGTGCACCGACGCGAGCATCTCCGTGGGCTCACCGGCGGGCGCAATGCGCAATCGCACGGGAATGTTCTCGACGAACCGGTGGTCGGCACGCTGCTGCTTCATGCGCAGGCACATGCGGACGACGTGAACGGCGAAATGAATATTCCACAGCGCCCACAGCGCGCTGGCGACGTACGCGAACGTGAAGTTGTTCGTCCGGTACGACACCCATCCCTGGCGGTACGCGAGCGGTGCCCAGACGAGCGCCAGGACGGAGACGCCGAGCACGAATGCCTGTGGCGCATACGTGCGGAACGGAACGTCGCTCATCCCTTTCGGTGTCACATTGAACTTCAGCGGCTTGCGCGCCACGAGCGCCGAGAGCGAGATGATGTACGTGAAGAACTTCGCCATCATGTAACGCTCGGAGATGAACAGGTATCCGGTCCCGCGCGCCAGCAGCTCGAATGAGGTCACCGACAACACGAGGTACGGCACGAGCAGCATGAGGATCGTCGATCCCGGCGCGTTCACTGGTACGGCGCCTGTCACCAGGAAGATCACCGGCGCGAGATAGAAAATCGCCTTCTGCAGCCCGTCGAACGGGTACAGGTTCGCCGCCATGTACGACGCCCGCTGCTGCCAGGTGAGGCCGGGCAGGAAGAGCGGATTCTTCTTCCGCAGCATCTGCATCGAGCCTTGAGCCCAGCGCTGGCGCTGCACGTGAAACGCGGCGGCCGAACCCGGTGACAGGCCAAAGGCGAGCGCCGAGGGGTGATACACCGATTTCCAGCCCGCCGCATGCAGGGTCAGCGACGTCTCCATGTCTTCGATGATCGTGTCGGACTGGAAGCCGCCGATGTCGGCCAGCGCCGACCGCCGAAGCATGCCGCCGCAGCCACAGAAGAAGGAGGCGTTGTGCGAGTCCTTTCCCGGCTGCAGGAGGGAGTAGAAGATCCGGTTCTCCTCCCACAGTTCGCGCGCGTCGTCATCCACGACGTGCGTAAACGAATCCGTATTGTAGAAATCCTGCGGCGTCTGCACGAACGCCACTTTGGGGTCCGTGAAAAAGCCGAGGATGTGATCGACCATGTGCGGAAGCGGAAAGTGATCCGCGTCCAGCTGCAGAATGAATTCGCCGTCGGTCACCGACAGCGCGTAGTTCAGGTTCCCCGCCTTCGCGTGCGCATTCCCGACCCGCCGGATGTACCCGATGCCCAGCTCGTCGGCGATACGCTTCAGCTCATCGCGCTTGCCGTCATCCAGGAAATACGTGCGATGGGGATAGCGAATCGCCCGCGCGCCGATGGCCGTCCGACGCAGCACCTCGAGCGGTTCGTCATAGGCGGTGATGAAGACATCGACGGTCTTTCCGGCAGGCGCGGGAATGATCTGGCGGTTCGGCAGTCGCCACGTCCCGTAGAGGAACAATGCCGCGCTGACCCATCCCCATGTCTCGGCGCTGACCAGGACCACCGAGAAGATCATGGCGTCGGGATTCAAGGTCTCCGTCCAACGCCACCAGAGCCAGTAGACACCGAAGGCCAGCGACGCGAGCGCGAGCGCGCGTACGATCCGCTCCTGTCCGATGGTCAGGTGGGTGAGCTCCCGCACCCCCCGAATCATTGCCTGCCGTCTTTCCACGCCCGTGCCTGCTGCTAACATGGATGTGATGTGAAGCACCAGTCGTGCCGCATTTGTTTACGCTGGAAGTCGCTTGGGACAACTGGCTTGGGTCTTGCCCGATTTCACGTTCAACAACGACTACCTCCCAAGCGAGATCATGTATTCGAATTTTCTGGGCGCGATGCTCCTGTCTGCGGCGGTGATGCTGCAGTGTGGTTCGGCAGAAGCTGGTGACGAGACGCAGCCGGTGGCAGTACAAGCGTCGGCTTCCAACGAAGTGCCTGCCTACGCTCCCAAGGTGCTGAAACAGCCGGTTCCAGTCGCGCGGGAGGAGATCGACCGGCTGTTCGACGAGGCCGCGCGCGCAGCGTGGGCGCAGGTCCAGAGCAACTATCACGACGCCACGGGGCTCGTAAATGCGCAGCCTACCTGGGCGTATCCGACAGCGTGGGATGTCGCGAGTGCGCTCGCGTCCTTCTATTCAGCCCGCGGCCTTGGCCTCATTTCGGATGAGGACTACAAGCGACGCGCCTCGAAGCTGCTCGCCACGATGCAGCAGGCGCGGCTGTACCAGGGAATCGCGTATGGGAGAAATTACGACGCGAAGACGGGTGAGCTCGTCGGGCCGGACCAGAAGCCACACGCGAATGGAACCGGCTTCTCCGCCATGGATCTGGGCCGCCTGCTCTCGGTGCTCGCGGTGGTGGCGAAGCAGGACCCTGACCTGGCGGACGCCGCGCGTGGCGTTGCCAGCCGCATCGACGCGAAGCGCGTCATCCGCGACGGATACCTCCAGGGGACAGAGCTGAACAAGTCGGGGCAACCCGAGGCGTACCAGGAAGGACGTCTCGGGTATGAGCAATACGCCGCTGCCGGCTTTGCGCTCTGGAACATGCGCGCGGCGAACGCGATCTCGGCGCGCGGAAACGCGACAAAGGCCTCGGTGCTCGGCATTCCGGTCACGGGCGACAAGCGCGGGCTGGACCGGCTGACCAGCGAACCGTTCATCATGCATGGGCTGGAGATGGGCTGGAATGCCGAGATGCGCGACATGGCATGGCAGACCCTGAGCGCGCAAGCCGCGAGGTTTGCGAGCACCGGCAAGCTCACGATGGTGAGCGAAGACGCGATCAACCAGGCACCGCACTACTTCTACTACTACTGCGTGTACTGCTCGGGCAAGCCATTCGTCATCAACATCCACACGCCCGGCGTCGAGCTGAACGGGCCGCGGTGGCTCAGCACGAAAGCCGCGTTCGCGTGGCTCGCGCTGCTCCCGAACGAGTACACCTGGAAGGCGGCGCAGGCCGTGAAACCCGCGCTCGATGCCAAGTCAGGATGGGCGACCGGCGTATTCGAAGACTCCAACACATCGACCGCGACGTACAGCCTGAATACGGCGGCGCTGATTCTCGAAGCGGCCCTTTACCGCAAGACGGGAAAGCCGCTCATCGCGCAGGCGCGCTGAGCGAATCCCGCACGAGCAGTGGGCGGCCGAGCTTGCGATACGCGGCCGCCTCGAGGATGATCGCGGCCGTGTTGATGTCGTAGCTTCGCGTCGCCGCACCGGAGCGTTCCAGCACGCCGCTGCTCCACCCAACGGTCGCTCGGGCACGCTGGATCCGCTCAACAGCGAGTTGCGTGTATTCACTCGGAAGGAGTGCATGCCAGCCGAAGGTGGCCTTCGTGCTCACCCAGCGCGGGGACGATACGCGCTGTCCGGGAGCATGCGTCTCGACTACGAACGCCCGTCCGCTGCAATACACGCAGTAGTAGTAGAAATAATGCGGCGCGATTCCGACGGCGTCTTCGCTGACGATGGTGATGATCTTCGTCTCGCGGTATCGCTGCGCCTGTGCCTCCAGCACAGCGCGCGCAAAACGGTCTTCGTCCGGCGACCAGCCCAGCTCGAGCCCCATGAGCACGAGCGGTTCGCTCGTGAGACGATCCAGGCCGCGCGTGTCCTTCAGGAGCTCGACGCCAAGGACGGTGACCGGTTGCGAGTTCGTATGGAGGTCTTCGGCCAGCGCCACGTCGTGGCCCCAGAGCCCGAACCCGTGCGCCGCATATTGTTCGTATCCGATCCGCCCTTCCTGGAAGTGATAGCGTCGCCGGCCCGGCGTCGCGTCTTCGCCGTGCATGTAGCCATTCATGACGACGCGGTCCATGTGCATGCGGTCGGCGATCTGTCGCGTGAGGGGAGCAAAGGCGGGATCACCATTCGCAACGATTCGCAGCCAGACCAGAAACCGTCCCAGATCGGTGGCGGACCATGCGTATCCGCGATCGCTCTCGCGGCCGTCCCGGTTCACCATCCTCCCCGAGTGGGCGTCGTACAACTTGTGGAACACGGAATCGCGGAAGAGAGGCATCTCCGCGAGCGTACGGAGGGTCCGCGACATGCGCTGGTTGTACCCGATGGGATCGAGGAACCCCAGCACACGTCCTGAATACAGGGCAGCCATGACGCTGCCCATGTCCCACGTGGTTAGCTTGTCGTAGTCGAAGGTCGCCTTGGCGAGCCCCGATTCGGGAATCCACAACCGTTCAAACTGGCGCCACGCGACCACGGCGGCGCTGTCGAATACCGGGTCCAGCGCACGTGAGCTGTCGCCTGGAAGGCGGGTGCTATCGGTCCTATCCGGCTGACTCTGACCGGTCGGCGCCTGGAGCAGCGCGCCGACCAGTACGAAACCCAGGGTGAGCCCAGCCATTCATCGGGCGCCAGGGAGCCACAGGAACTCCAGTCGCCCGTATGCGGAATTTCCGGAGATTTCCGCGATGCCGACCTTCAGTCCCGCGGATCCGGTCAGGCGGAACGACGGCGAGAAGCGGTACTCGAGCAGCGGACCGAATTGCGCGAGGAACGCGTTGGCGTCACCACCGCCCATCACGCCGGCCTCACCCCCCACGAACAATGGGCCGCCCTGCGACAGCTGCGTCCCGGCACGACCGCGCGTCCACAGATATTCCGTCCCGAAGTTGAAGGATCCGAGGATCTGCGCCATGCGGTTTCCGGCGCCCCAGTAGTCCCACGCGACTGATCCGACCACGCCGTCGCCCGATTGTGCCGCGACAGGAAGGAAGATGTCGGTGTCCTCGTCCGAGAACGCATAGCCGACGCCCAGCGACAGGGACTGTGTTGCGGTCG
>DASPMP010000083.1:0-2170 GCA_035626995.1 Gemmatimonadaceae bacterium | reverse complement strand
AGCGTCTGGACACCCCGGAACACACCGACGGCGCTCGGCGCCGCGATCGAGACTGTTCCCGGCGTGACGCTGAGCTCGTACGATTCCACATGTGCTCCGGGATCCGGCCGGAGGCGGAGCACGATGCTGTTCGGCGACGCGCCAGCGCCGCTGCGCACCACCGGAATGGCGAATCCTGTTGATGGGCGCAGGATGCTCGCGAGCCACTCGCCGGTGACCATGACTTCAGCGGTGTCGCCTTCCACGACGACCGTCGTCGATTCCGACAGCGTGAACGGGGCGGATCGCAGCTCGATGAGCGATACGGGGGCGGGGATCAGCCGTTCCTGGACCCCGAAGACGCGGACCGCGGGAGCAGACGGCGCCGGCACTATTGGCGCCGGTGAACGACAACCGCTGAGCACGGCGCTCGCCGCGACGAAGAGCGCGGCGGCGCGAGAGGAAGCCGGTGGGATGGTCATGCGGCCAATAATACCCCATCCCCCGCAAGGCGGAACCGGCCGGAGCAGGGTGTGAACCTTGCACCTTCCACGGGCAAACACACCCCTCGAGACATGCTTGAATCGCATTCGAATACCGCTGCCGCTGACCGGCGCACGACGTCGGAGCGCCCGCAGATGGCAGGGATCGTCGTTCGCGAGAACGACATCGAGACCGTGAAGGGCATCCGGGCCATCGCGCTGCTCTTTCGTGGAATGGCGGTGCTGCTGCTGGTGCTGATGGCCGCACAGCTGTTCTTCGGATTCACGAGCACGGTGCCGCTGTCGCCCGGTGTGCTCCTGGCGGATGCCGTGCGGCTGATCATCTTCGCGGGGTTGCTCTGGGGTGGCGGCGAGCTTGCCGTGCTGTGGGTCAAATCGCATTACGACATTCGCGCCCAGCGCATTCTCACCGCGCGGATCGCGTACATGCTCCAGCAGGAGCTCGGTGACCGGCCGGGACGTGCGCCGGTTCAGTGACGTCGCGGCGCGGGCGACCGCGCTGTTGATCTTTGCCACACTGCTGACGGGCGCGCAGGGGAGAAACCCGCTGGCCGGCAAGCGGCTGTATGTGGATCCAAACTCCACCGCGAAACGACAGGCGGAAACCTTGCGGCGCTCGCGCCCGCAGGATGCCGCGCTGATCGACCAGATTGCGCGCCAGCCGACGGCGCGCTGGCTCGGAGACTGGGTGAGTGACATCGGGCGCGAGGTCAATAGTGCCGTGGCGACGATCACAGGCGCTGGCGCACTCCCCGTCTTCGTGGCGTACAACATTCCGGGACGCGATTGCGGGCTGTATTCCGCGGGCGGCGCGAACGGGAGCGATGCCTACCGCCGCTGGATTCGCTCGTTCGCCGGCGGCCTGCGTGGTCGGAACGCGATGGTCGTGCTCGAGCCTGACGCCCTGCCCGGGCTCGACTGCCTGAATCCCGACCGCCAGCGCGACCGCATGGCCCTCATTGCCGACGCGGTGCAGCAATTGAAAGCGCAAGGCGCGCTCGTGTACATCGACGCCGGCCACGCGCGCTGGCATTCCCCGGAAATCATGGCCAGCCGGCTCAAACAGGCCGGCATCGCGCAGGCCGATGGATTCTCCCTCAACGTCTCGAACTACATCAGCAACGCGGCGAACATTGCATACGGCGAGCGTCTCTCCCGACTGCTCGGCGGCAAACATTACATCATCGATACCAGCCGCAACGGCGTTGGCGCAGAGAGTGACTGGTGCAATCCCCGGGGCCAGGCGCTCGGCATCGTCCCGACGACCAACACCAATCACCCGCTCATCGATGCGTTCCTCTGGGTGAAGCAACCCGGCGAATCCGACGGCACCTGCAACGGCGGTCCGCGCGCGGGCAGCTGGTGGAATGACATGGCGGTCGAGCTCAGTCGCGCGGCGACGACCTTGGCGCGATCCATCGGCCGCTGAGATCCCGCGCCCGCATTTGCAGTATCAGAGTTCCTGAATCTGCAGCGCGCGCTCCAGTCCGCCCCACCGCCCGCGGGATACCCGAAGGCGTACGCCATCCTGCAGCACGATCGAGCCGCTGCCGTCCGCCTCGCGGTGTAGCTCCCGCACGCGTTCCGCCCGCACCAGCAGCGATCGATGAACACGAATGAATGCGCCGGCGTCGAGCAGCCGCTCCAGCGCATGCATCCGATACGACACGAGGTGGGTCTGCCTGCCA
>DASPMP010000082.1:0-3832 GCA_035626995.1 Gemmatimonadaceae bacterium | reverse complement strand
ATGCGCCGAGCGTTGCGGTGAGAAACACCGGCAACAATGGATAGATCATCTCGCTGGAGACATCGGTGAAGAAACTCACCGCCCCGAGCGCGATCACATTTCGGCCCAGCGACGATCCGCGGCTGCGCACGGCGGGAATGTACCACTTGCGAATGGCGCCGCCTACGCGAGAATCACTGGATGCCGACGACCATCGCAACGCGCGCCCGTGAAGCGTTCGCGGACCTCGCACCCGAGCGCGAGGAGCTCGGCGCGCTCGACGAGGATCTGCTTCGCCTGCAGGTGACGGTCGCCGGCATTCCGGCACCGACCGGCGCCGAGCGCCTGCGCGCGCAGTGGGTGGCGCGGCAGCTCGCCGACGCAGGGCTGGAAACGCGCACCGATGCCGCGGGGAACGTCATTGCCCGGATCGGCGGGGCCATCGCCCAGGCGCCTGTGGTTGTCTGCGCGCACCTCGACAATGTCTTCCCCGAAGGGACCGAGCTGGCGTTCCAGCAGGAAGGGGCGCGGATCACCGGCCCTGGCATCTGCGACAACAGCCGGGGGCTGGCCGTGATGCTCCAGATCGCCCGATCGCTGCGCGCGCGCGAGCGATCGCTCGCTCGGCCCATCGAGTTCGTCGCGACCACGTGCGAAGAGGGACTTGGTGATCTTCGCGGTGCGAGACAGTACCTCGCGGACTGTCCGCGGCCCTTCGCGGTCGTGGCCATCGACGGCGCCGGGGACGAGCGCATCGTGAACACCGGCCTGGGATCCCGGAGGTTTCGCGCCGTGTTTCGTGGGCCGGGTGGCCACAGCTGGGCGGCGCATGGCATCCCCAATCCCGTGCACGCGGCAGCGCGCGCGGCCGCGGCAATCGGTGACCTACGCCCGGCGGGCGCCGCGCGGGTGGCGCTGTCCGTGAATCGTATCGGTGGCGGATTGTCGATCAACGCGATTCCCGAAGACGCGTGGTTCGAGGTGGACGTCCGCACGACGGACGGGCGCGTCCTCGACCCGCTGGAGCATCAGCTTCGCGGAATCCTTGTGGGTGTGACCCGCAGCGAAAACGAGAACCGGGCGGCGTCGGGCGCTGCGCTCAGGGTGCAGTTCGACCGCATCGGCAACCGACCCGGCGGAGAAACCGCGAATGACGCACCGCTGGTCCAGGCCGCGATCGAAGCCACGCGACTCATCGGGAAATCGCCCGAGCTGGTGACGGCGTCGACAGACGCGAATGCCGCAATGAGCCTCGGTGTTCCCGCAATCGCGATCGGCGGAGGCGGTCGCGGCGGTGATACACACTCCCGTCGCGAGTGGTTCGACAACACCTCGGCGACCGCCGGCGTCGAACGGGCGCTGACGATCGTGGCGACGATGGCGAGAATGGAAGGTTGAGCGATTCAGGGTTTAAGGGATTCAGTTTGAGGGTTTCAAGGATTCAGAGCGGCATCCCTGAAGCCGTGAAACACTGAAACCATCAAACCCTGAAACCCTCAAGCCTCAACCTGTCCTCAACTCACTGTGATCCCCCACCGTCGCATTCCCCGTGAATCCCTCGAGCACGACCTCGTCGCCGATCAGGGAATCCCGCAGATCGCTGCGCGCGATCCGTGACTTGCCGCCCACAATCGTGTCGCGCACGGCGGAGTCCTCGATGAGGGTGCCGGCGCTGATCGAGACATTGGGGCCGATCGTGGACCGCGCGATCGTCACACCATCCTCGATGTAAACCGGCTCCACGATCTTTACGTCCCTGGGCAGCTGCGCCGGGCGGCGCGCCATCTGCCGCTTTTCCAGCATGATGCGGTTGGTCTCGAGGAGCGTATCGATCTTTCCGGCGTCGTACCAGCCTTCCACCTGCTCGACCTTCAGCTTCGCGCCCTTTTCGACCATGTACTGGAAGGCATCCGTCAGGTAGTACTCGCCTTTGTTCGGCGCCTGCTTCATGACGTGATCGATCCCCTCGAACATCAGTTTCCAGTTCCTGATGTACTGCAGGCCGATGTTCGCGTTCTTTGAGATGGGATCCTTCGGCTTTTCTACGATCCGCGTCATGTGTCCCTCGGCGTCGCTCACGATGACTCCGAATCGCTGGTAGTCCTCGACTTCCTTCGCCCAGATGATCCCGTCATCGGTGCTGGTCTTGATGACGCTGAAATCCGCATCGAAGATCGTGTCGACGAAGATGATCATCACCGGCTGGTCCACGTAGGGTCGCGCGAGTCCGATTGCGTCGGCGGTTCCCTTCTGCTCTTTCTGCTCGATGAAGACGGACTTCCACGGATACTTCGCGCGCGTGTACGCCTCCACCTTCTCCTTGAGGTGGCCGGTGATGTAGATGACCTCCTCGACCCCGCCCAACTTCGCGAGATCGTCCATCACGTAATCGATCACCGGCTTCCCGGCGATACGCAGCATCGGCTTCGGCGTGAGGTGCGTGTGGGGTCGCAGGCGCGTCCCCTTGCCGGCGAGTGGGATGATGACTTTCATGGCGCGCTGGTTCCCTCGCGGCCATAGCGATCCTTCACGCGAACCACGTCGTCGAGATGCGGCGTGGATGCCTCGAGCACATCGCAATCGGTCACCGCCTCGATGTAGTGCACGGTGCCCGGCGCGATCCGGAATGACTCGCCCGTCCTGAGTTTCATGTCCTGGAGTTGGTCGCTGCCGGGAAGCTTGACCCAGTAGATCATCTCGCCGGCCAGCAGGTGGATGGTTTCGTCCTTCTCATTGTGATACTGCACAGACAGCGCCTCGCCGGCGTTCACATGCAGGATCTTGCCGACGTAGGCACTGGTGTGCGCCCAGATGACTTCATGTCCCCAGGGCTTTGGCACCCGGGTGACGGAAACGCGTCCCGTTTCGGGGTTGCCAGGCGGCAGCGAGGAGGTGGGTGTCATAGCGGACTGAAATATGGCGACTGGGGCACCTTTCCTGCTCTGTCCGCCGGTTGATGATCCTCGCGCCACGATACATCCCTCGGCTGGCAGCTACCGTCGGCCTCTTCACCCGATACGGACTCGGCGATTTTGCCGACCGGAGTGGACTGCGCGCCTTGGTGGAGGAAGATGCCGCCGAATCCAACGGCGCGTCTCCCGACAAGGCGAAAGCGTTCCGGAAGCGATTGGTCGAGCTTGGCCCCGCATACATCAAGCTTGGCCAGGTCCTGTCCACGCGGCCGGACCTGCTCCCTGAGTCGTACGTCCACGAGCTGGAAAAGCTGCAGGACGACGTCCCGCCGATCAGCTACGAGGAAGCCGAGGAGGTCGTGGAGAGCCAACTTCGCGGCCGGATGAGCAAGTTGTTCGAATCGTTCGATCGCGAGCCGCTGGGGACTGCGAGCCTGGGCCAGGTGCACGCCGCCGTGCTGCGCGGCGGACGCAGCGTGGTCGTCAAGGTGCAGCGCCCGAACATCCGGGAGCTTCTCGCCGACGACCTCGAGTTCTTCCGCGAGCTCGCGGGGTTCATGACGAAGCACACGCAGGTCGGCGCAAAGGTGGACATGCTCGGGGTCATCGCGCAGCTCGAGCGCGCGCTGCTCGATGAGCTGGACTATCGCATCGAAGCCCGCAACGCCGCGACCTTCCGCCGCGCCCTGGCAGAGTTCCCTCGGCTGCTCGTGCCGAAGATCATCGAGGGGTACACGACCGAGAAGATTCTCACGATCGAGCGCGTGCGCGGCCTGAAGATCGACGAGATCAGCCCGCTGACCCGCATCGAGCATGATTTCGAGCCACTGGCCGAGGAAATCACGCGGGCGTACCTGAAGACCATCATCATCGACGGGCACTTCCACGCGGACCCGCACCCCGGGAATGTCTTCGTGATCATGCCGGAAACGGACAATCCG
>DASPMP010000081.1:0-12110 GCA_035626995.1 Gemmatimonadaceae bacterium | reverse complement strand
ACGCTCTTCAGGGGCAGGTGGACTCGCTCATGGGCGAGGTCAAGACGATGCTCGGCGCGCAGCAGTCCGGTATGAGTGGCTTGGCGCAGACGGCTGCCGCTGCGCCGGCGCCGGTCGCAACTCCTGCGAGCGGGTATGGTGTGGGTCCGGTGGACACCCTGCCCGACAGCCGCCCAACGAGCATCCCGCGCGCCGACTGACGGACGCAGGCCGCACCGGGGCGCAGTAATTTGCGTCGGTGCGGCTGCTTTCTGTCCTTATCGCGTCATCGCTCGTCGCTTGTTCCGGCACGCCGGACGCCGAGGAGCGTCCGCCCCTCACGGTGTTTGCGGCGGCGTCGCTTGCGCGACCCCTCGAGGCGCTCCGCGACTCCTTTCAGCGCACGCACGACATCCCTATCCTGATCGAGATCGGCGGCTCGCTGGAGCTTGCGCGCAAGATCACTGAGCTTGGCCGGGTGCCGGACGTCCTGATGCTGGTGGACGACGAAGTCATTGCGGCGCTCGTGCCGACGTACATCGACTGGTACGTCCGTTTCGGCACGAATCGAATGGTGGTCGCGTACAATGAAGAATCCACAGGCGCGGATTCCATCGCGGCGGACAACTGGTGGCAGACGCTTTCACGAAACGGCATGCGCGTCGCACGGGCGGATCCAAAGGTGGCTCCGGTAGGACGCCATGCACTGACGTTGCTGCAACGCGCCGAAGCGTTCTATTCGCGTGCGGACCTTGCGGATTCCATCCTCGCGCGGTCACCCGATCGGCTGATGCGTCCGAATGCGACTGAGCTGGCGGCCCTCCTGGAGACCGGCGAAGTGGATTACATCCTGGAATACGAATCGGTTGCGCGACAGTACGGCCTGAAGTTCGTCGCGTTGCCAACGGAGCTGGCGCCACCGATTCTCTATGGGATGTCGGTGCCACGGCAGGCGCCGCGCGCCGAGCGCGCTGTGGGCTTCGTGGCGTATGTGTTGTCGGCCGACGGCAAGCGCATCCTGCGGTCGTGGAATGTCGATGTCCTACCGACGCCTGTCGCGATCGGCACCAATGTCCCGGTCGAGGTGACCGACGTTGTTCGCACCATCGCAACGGCCTCCCCAGCTCTCCGCTGACGTGACCTTCGAGCCAGCCGCCGCACCGCGCACCGGCGACGGGCGTGGAGATCGCTGGCTCACGGTCGTCGTTGCACTCGCGGCATCGCTGTTCCTGTTGTTCATCGTCGCGCCGCTTGCAGGCCTCGTTGGCACCGGGGGTGCGCGAGGATTGCGCGCCCTGGTGACGGACGCAGAGCTGCGGAACGCGATCCTGCTGACCGTGGGCACCGCCACGCTGGCAACGCTGTTCGGGGTGATCGGAGCGACCCCCGTCGCGTATGCGCTGGCGCGCGGGCGCTTTCGTGGACGGTCGCTGCTCGCCGCGCTGCTCGACCTGCCATTGCTGATTCCTCATCCCGTTGCCGGTATCGCGCTGTTGCTCGTGCTCGCGCGCAACACGCCTCTCGGCGCGGGACTGTGGGCGGTCGGCCTGCAGATCACGGGTTCAGTCACGGGCATCGTGTGCGCAATGCTGTTCGTGTCTGCACCGCTCTATGTCAGCGCGGCACGCGAGGCCTTCGATCGCGTAGACCCGCGCTTCGAGGGCGTCGCGCGCACTCTCGGCGATTCCCGGTGGCAGGCGCTACGCCGCGTGACGTTGCCACTGGCGTGGCGGGGATTGCTGGCCGCGGCAATCGTGATGTGGGCGCGCGCCGTGAGCGAGTTCGGCGCGATCGTGATTCTCGTCTATCATCCGAAAGTGGCGAGCGTGCTGAGTTACGAGCGGTTCACCGCGTATGGGTTGCGCGAGGCGCTGCCGGTCGCCGCGGTGCTGGTGTTGCTCGCGCTCATTCCCCTGGCGGCGCTGCGTGCGTTGCGGGGTGACGAGCGGCTGCCGTCGAGAAGACGATGAGAGCTTCGCGGTTTGTCGGCTTGTCGGCTTGTCATTCAGGGATGATATGATTGGCCTCGACAGCGTTTCTGCGTCGGTCGGTGACTTCGACCTGAATGACATCAGCTTTGCGATCCCGCAGGGATCGTACGGCATCGTCATCGGACCCACGGGAGCAGGGAAGACGACGCTCGTGGAAGCGATCGCCGGGCTTGTTCCCATCACGAAAGGAACGCTGCAGCTGGGCGGCTCGGACATGACCCACGCGGCGCCCGAACGGCGACGACTCTCTCTCGTGTACCAGCATGCGTACCTGTTTCCGCATCTCACCGTACGTGAGAACGTCGGATATGGAAGCGTGAGCCCCAAGGTGACGGTCGAGATGATGGAGCGATTCGGGCTGGGCGAAGTGGCTGGACGTGACGTGCGCATCCTCAGTGGCGGGGAACGGCAGCTCGTTGCGCTGGCGCGAGCACTCGCGCGCCGGCCCGAGGTGCTCCTGCTCGACGAGCCATTTGCGGCGCTCGATCCGCGACGCCGCATCTCTGTCAGGCGCGAGTTGCGCACCGTGTATTTCGAGCGGCGGTTTACCGTCCTGCAGGTGACCCACGACTTTCACGAGGCCGGCCTGCTCGGCGACGTCGGGGTTGTGCTCGATCGTGGGCGGTTGCTGCAGGTCGGTAGGCCGGAAGACCTGTTCCGGCGGCCGGCATCTCCTGTGGTCGCGGACTTTCTTGGCGCGGAGAATGTGTTCGCCGGTCGCGCGCAGCCCATTCGTGACGAGTCGCCAGACTGGTCGCCAAGTGTGACCGCCGAGGACGTGGAGCATGCGGTCGCGTTCACGACGGGCGCGGTGACCCTCTACGCCATCGGTCACGTCATTCCAGGTAGCGCCCACGCGGTGATCCGCGCGGATGAAGTGTCTCTATCGCGGGTAGCAGGCGCGTCGTCAGTTCGCAACCAGTTTCGGGGCCGGGTAATGGACATCGCCCCCGCTGGCGCGATCACGCGCGTCACGGTAGATGTAAGCGGGCTTCCGCTGGTCGCCGCGGTCACGACGCGATCGGCGCAGGAGCTCCAGCTGGCCCCCGGGGTCGAAGTCTTCGCGGCGTTCAAGGCGACCGCGGTTCATCTCTGCTGAAACTCTCCCATGCATCGTCATATCGTTCCCGTTCTCTCGCTCGTGCTGTTGTCGTCCACGGCGTCCGCACAGGCTGGCCGCACCGACGCCGCACAGCTCCAGTCCATTCTCTCCATGCTCCAGAGCGAGAATGCCTGGACGCTGCAGCAGCAGCGCAGCATCTGCGAGATTCCGGCGCCGCCGTTCAAGGAAGCGGCGCGGGCCGAAGAGTTTCGTCGCCGGCTGGAAGCGATGGGGTTGAAGGCGCGCATCGATGCCGTGGGCAACGTCATCGCCGAACGGCCAGGCACGGGACGCGGACCGACGATCGTCCTCGCGGGGCACCTGGACACCGTGTTCCCCGAAGAAACCGACGTCAAGGTAAAGGACGAGGCAGCGCGGATGAAGGCGCCTGGCATCGGTGACAATTGCCGTGGCGTCGCGGTGGTGCTCGCCGTTGCCCGGGCGTACCAGCGCGTGAACCCGAGGCATAATGCGCGGATCCTGTTCATCGGCAACGTCGGCGAAGAAGGTCCCGGCAACCTTCGCGGCGTGCGGCACCTGTTCGAAAAGGAGCTGAAGGACCAGATCGACTTTTTCGTCGCGGTGGACGGGGCCGGGCTGAATTTTGTGTCGCGCGCGGTGGGGAGCAATCGGTACAAGGTGACGTACAAGGGGCCGGGTGGGCACAGCTACGGCGCGTTCGGGATTCCGAATCCGATTCACGCGCTGGGACGCGCGATCGCGAAGATTTCCGAAGTGCAGGTCCCATCGAATCCCAAGACCACGTTCAATGTCGGCGTCATCAGCGGTGGGACGTCGGTGAACTCGATCGCGTTCGAAGGCTCGATGGAAGTGGACATGCGGTCCGAGAGTGTGGATGCCTTGCGTACGCTCGACCAGACGGTGCGGCGCGCGCTGCAGCAGGCCCTCGACGAAGAGAATGCACGGTGGGCCGGGCCGCGCGCGGAGCGTGCGCGGGTTTCGCTCGTGATCGACACGATTGGTATTCGACCGACAGGTGCGCAGAGCGATACGGCGAGAATCGTCCAGGTTGCGATTCAGGCCGCGCGCTCACTCGGCTTTACCGCGGATCACGGGGCATCGAGCACGGACGCGAACATCCCGATCTCGCTGGGTGTGCCCGGGATCTCTATCGACGGCGGTGGCCGCGCTCAGGGAGCGCACTCGTTGAACGAGTGGTACGAGGATGGACCGAATGGCTGGCTTGGCCCGCAGTGGGCCGCCGCGATTGTGGCGCGACTCGCCGGGATGACGCCGTAAAGCTTGTCGGCTTGTCGGCTTGTCAGCTTGTCGGCGATGGTTCAGCCGCCTGCAAAGAGCTCCTGCGCACGCCGGACCCCCGCGACCAGGGCGTCGACGTCGTCCCCGTCGTTGTAGACGTAAAAGCTCGCGCGGGCGGTGGCTGGGACATTGAGCCGCCGCATCAGGGGCTGCGCACAATGATGACCCGCCCGGATGCAGACTCCATCCTGGTCGAGTACCGTCGCGAGGTCGTGTGGATGGATGCCGTCCACCGTGAAGCTCACGACGCCACTGCGAAGGTCGAGGTCCTTCGGGCCGTACATCTTCACGCCGCTGACTGCCCCCAGCTTCATGACCGCGAGCTCGAGCAGGTGCAGCTCGTGCGCACGCACGGATTCCATACCGACGGCGTCGAGGTAATCGCAGGCCGCGGCCAGTCCCACGGCGTCCCCCACGTTCGGCGTTCCCGCTTCGAACTTGTGCGGCAGCACATTCCAGGTGCTGCGGTCGTCTCCCACGAACTCGATCATGTCGCCGCCGGTCTGATAGGGCGGCATGCGCTCGAGGAGCGTCCGACGACCGACCAGGCCGCCGATGCCCATGGGCCCGAGCATCTTGTGGCCGCTGAAGGCAAAGAAGTCCACCCAGAGGTCGTCGACGTTGATGCCGAGGTGCGGGGCGCTCTGCGCGCCGTCGCAGACCGTGACCGCATAGGGTGATTTCTCGCGCGTGAGCGCGACGATCTCGCGGACGGGGTTGATGGTGCCCAGGGCGTTCGAGACGTGGTTAAACGCGACGATCTTCGTCCGCTCGTTGAGCAGGGACGCCAGCCGATCGAGGTCGATGCGTCCGTCCGGCGTCAACTCACAGATCACCAGCGTACCACCGCCTCGGCGCGCCAGCTCCTGCCATGGGACAAAGTTCGCGTGGTGCTCCATGCCGGTGACCACGATTTCGTCGCCGTTGCCGACGCTCTCGCCGCCCCACGCCGTCGCGACGAGGTTCAGCGCCTCGGTGGTGCCGCGGGTGAAGATCAACGAGTCGACATCGACGACGCCGAGGAACCGGGCGACGCGTGCGCGCGCGTCGTGATACCGCTGCGTGGCGCGCGCCGAGAGGTCGTAGGCGCCGCGATGCGGATTGGCGTTGTCGTTCTCGTAGTAGTGTCGCATTGCGTCGAGGACGGCGGCAGGCTTCTGCGATGTGGCTGCGGAGTCGAGGTAGTGCAGCTTCGGGTGCGACGCGAGCAGCGGGAAGTCGGAGCGGCGGCTGCGCGTCTCAACCTGCGCACGCATCGATCGGGGCTGCGTCTCGCGCGACGTGGATCCGCCGATGCCCGGCTTCATGCGCCCTCCGTCTGCGGCGGCCCTTCGAAGTCCGTCGTGATCACCTCAGGGCCTTGCTCCAGTGCCGACTTCAATGCGTGCCACGCCAGCGAGGCACACTTTACCCGGACCGGAAACTTCGACACGCCGCCGAGGGACGCGAGAGAACCCATCGCGGCACGCTCGCCATCGGGCAGCTTGCCCGTGATCATGTCGTGGAAGCGATCGTATGTCTGCTGCGCCTCGGCGCGGTCCTTTCCCTTGAGGGCTGCGGTCATGAGCGACGCTGATGCTTTCGAGATTGCGCAGCCAACGCCCGGCGGCGACTGAAAGCTCAGGTCCTCGATGCGGTCACCGTCGAACTTGACGAACAACTTGATCTCGTCGCCGCACAGCGGATTCTTGCCGTGCACGACGCGATCGGCGTTCTCCATCTCCCGGAAGTTTCGCGGCTTCCGGTTGTGATCGAGGATGACTTCCTGGTAGAGCGCTTCGAGGTTGGCCACTGAGAGAACGATCGGCGTTTGAGGATTTAGCGATTCTGTGTTTGTCGGCTTGTCGGCTTATCGGCTTGACAGTACGGGCGTTTTGACGACCTCTGCCGGTCAGACTCCTGTGATCAACTCGCGGTGAAGATTGTACTGATCACCTGGCCGCTTCCGGGTTGTGCACGCTCGTTCATCGTGTGATAGAACGTCTGGTCGGGCTGACATTTCAGCTCGAAACCCCATTGCGCGCCGGCGGTTCCTGATTGACCCATGGTCACAGAGATCACCAGGTCATTACCAACATACCAATATCGAAATGGCATTCGTGACGACGTCACGACTGGCTCGCTTCCCGGTTGCCGATCGGTTCGCGTCTCCGCCCAGAATCCGGAACCGTCCTCGTATAACGAGAATCCTGCGGAGTCGAGCGTCATCGTCTCGGACAGCTGGCAGGGACCGGCAACGGATTGCGGTGGCTCAGATGCGACCACACAGCCTGACAATCGGTACAACGCGCGGATCGGCGGGATCTCGACGCCGTGGCAGCTCGACACAAGAGCCGCGCCCAAGGCAAAGGCAATTGGTACGCGCATTTCGCCTCCGAAATTTTCCGATGTCCGCACTGCCGCATTCCTACCGTACTGCCACGGCTTCCCTCAACTCCTCAGCTTTGACAAAACGTTCGAGCGTGGAGCGCTCCAGCGCCTCGCGCACGGCGTCCTGCGGAATGGTCTCCAGCACGTCCGCCGCGAACGCATATACCAGCAGTCTTCGCGCCGTCTCGGCGTCCACGCCACGACTCTTCATGTAGAACAGCGCCATCTCGTCGAGCCGCCCGATCGTCGCGCCGTGCGTGCACTTCACGTCGTCGGCAAAGATCTCGAGCTGCGGCTTGGTGTCCACCTGTGCCTGCGGCGACAGCAACAGGGTGTTGTTCGTCTGCTTCCCGTCGGTCTTCTGGGCAATGGGATGGACGTAGACCTTCCCATTGAACACGCCGTGCGAGCGGCCATCCAGCACACCCTTGTACAGCTCGCGGCTGAAGCAGTTCGGTTCCGCGTGCTCGATGCGGGTCTGGTGATCGCAGTGTTGCTCGCCATCGAGCATGTACAGGCCGTTCAACGTCGCGCCGCAGCCTTCACCGGCGAGCTTCGTATAAACGTTCGTCCGCGAGAGGGACGCGCCGGTCGCAAAGGAGAACGACACATAGTGACTGTTGCGCTCCTGCCGAGCCTCGATGGTGCCGACGTGAAACGCCCGGCGTCCCTCGCGCTGGATCTTGTAGTGCTCGAGGGTCGCGCCATCGGCGACGCTGACTTCCGTGACCGCGTTGGTGAAGTACGACGCATCGCTGAGGGCGACGTAGCTCTCCAGGACGGTCGCCTTCGCGTTCGCCTCTATCACGATGAGGTTGCGGGGATGCATCGCGGTCTTCGCGGCGTGCGCGTCGGTCACGAACATCACGTGGATCGGGCGCAGCAGCTCGACTTCCTTCGCCACGTGGATCACGACGCCATCCGGCATGAACGCGGTGTTCAGCGCGGTGAAGGCGTGCGCGTCGACGTCGGTGACGATGGATCCGATCCGCTTCGTCAGCGATGCCGGGGCTTCGGTCAGGGCAACCACGGTCACCCCATCCGGCGGACCCCCAACGGTGGACAGCTGTTGGGCATGCCGGCCGTTGACAAAGACGATCGTGTGCCAGTCGTCCTGGCCGAAGATGAAGGGGTCCAGGTCGCTCCCCGACACGTCACCGGTCTTCGCATTCACGAAGGTGAATTCACGCTCCGCGATCGGAGCAACACTCGTGAAATGCCAGTCCTCGTTCCTGGTCGTGGGGAAATTCAGCGCGGCGAACTGCTCGATCGCCGCCCGACGCCGGGCATTGAGCGCGTCGGTGCCCCGCACCGCGTCAGAGGTGATGAAGCCGTCGAACTGGTCGAGATAGTGCTTCACTTACGCTCCTGCGCCTACCGGCTGTCCGACGAGCCAGTCGTAGCCCTTCTCCTCGAGCTCCAGCGCGAGCTGCTTCCCGCCGGACTTCACGATTCGGCCATTCGCCAGCACGTGAACATGGTCCGGCACGATATAGTTGAGCAGCCGCTGGTAGTGCGTGACCACGATGAAGGAACGCTTGCGATCGCGCAGCTTGTTCACCCCGTCCGCGACGGTGCGCAGGGCATCGATGTCCAGCCCGGAATCCGTTTCATCGAGGATGGCGAGCTTCGGCTCGAGCACAGCCAGCTGCAGGATTTCGTTGCGCTTCTTTTCGCCGCCCGAGAAGCCCATGTTCACCGACCGGTTGAGCATGTCGGGATTCATGTCGACGAGCTTCAGCTTTTCCTCGACGATGCCGACGAACTCCATTGGGTCGACTTCCTCGTCGCCTCGCGCCTTGCGGATCTCGTTGTAGGCCGAGCGAAGGAAGTAGGCGTTGGAGACGCCCGGGATCTCGATGGGATATTGAAAGGCGAGGAAGATGCCGGCCTGCGCGCGGATTTCCGGCTCCATCTCGGTCAGGTCGTTCCCCTCGAAGGTGACCGTTCCGCCGGTGACTTCGAACGCCGGGTTTCCCGCAAGCACCTGCGCGAGCGTGCTCTTGCCGGAGCCGTTGGGGCCCATGATCGCATGGACTTCGCCGGCACCGACCTTCAGGGAGATTCCCTTGAGGATCTCCTTCTCGCCCACATTCGCTTTCAGATCTCTGATGTCTAGCATGGCAAATAAAATTGAAAAACGCAGAGGACGCGGAGGCGCCGAGGAGGGCAAAGCTGAAATCCTCTGCGCCCTCTGCATTCTCTGCGGTGAACTAGCTGTTGCTGTTAACCAACCGAACCTTCGAGCGTGATGCCCAGGAGCTGCTGCGCTTCCAGCGCAAACTCCATCGGCAGCTCCTTGAACACTTCCTTGCAGAACCCCGACACGATCATCGACACGGCCTGCTCCGCGCTCATCCCGCGCTGCTTCAGGTAGAAGATCTGGTCTTCCCCGATCTTCGACGTGCTGGCTTCGTGCTCGATGATGGAGTTCTTGTTTGCAACTTCGATGTACGGGAAGGTGTGCGCACCGCAGCGATTGCCGACCAGCATGGAGTCGCACTGGGTGTAGTTGCGCGCGCCGTCCGCCTTCGGAAGAACCTTCACCTTGCCGCGATAGGAGTTGTTCCCCTCGCCCGCGCTGATCCCCTTGGACACGATGGTGCTTTTCGTGTTCTTCCCCATGTGGATCATCTTGGTGCCCGTGTCTGCCTGCTGCTTGTTGTTGACGACGGCCACCGAGTAGAACTCGCCCACCGAGTTGTCGCCGCGCAGCACCACAGACGGATACTTCCAGGTGATCGCCGATCCGGTTTCCACCTGCGTCCAGGAAATCTTCGCGTTCTCGAAGGCCATTCCGCGCTTGGTGACAAAGTTGTAGATGCCACCCTTGCCTTCCTTGTCGCCCGCGTACCAGTTCTGGACGGTGGAGTACTTGATGGTCGCACCCTTGAGCGCGACGAGCTCCACCACCGCGGCGTGCAGCTGATTGGTGTCGCGCTTCGGCGCCGTGCATCCCTCGAGGTAGCTCACGTACGAGCCTTCGTCAGCCACGATGAGCGTACGCTCGAACTGCCCCGTATCGGCCGCATTGATGCGGAAGTACGTGGACAGCTCCATGGGTGACCGAACACCCTTCGGGATGTAGCAGAAGGAACCATCCGAAAAGACGGCGCTGTTCAGCGCGGCGAAGAAATTGTCGCTGTAGGGAACGACAGACCCGAGATACTTCTCGACGAGCTCGGGATGGTCGCGCACTGCTTCGCCGAATGAGCAAAAGATGATGCCGTGCTTCGCCAGCTCTTCGCGCATCGTCGTCCCAACCGACACAGAATCGAAGATCGCGTCCACGGCAACGCCCGCGAGCATCTTCTGCTCCTGCAGCGGGATGCCAAGCTTCTTGTACGTCTCCAGGATTGCCGGATCGACTTCGTCCAGCGAGCCTAGCGGCGTTTTCTTCTTCGGCGCCGAGAAATAGCTCGCCTTCTGGTAGTCGATTGGCGGATAGGTGACGTTCGGCCAGTGCGGCTCCTTCATGGTGAGCCAGCGACGATACGCCTTCAGCCGCCACTCGAGCATGAACGCGGGCTCGTTCTTCAGCCGGGAGATCTCGCGAACGACTCCTTCGTCGAGTCCCGGAGGCAGGGTATCCTGCTCGATATTTGTGACGAAGCCCGCCGCATATTCACGCGTGATCAGGCTGTCGATTTGCGAACTCATGCACCCTCGCTAACTGCCTATTGGGCAGCGGGTTACAGGCAGGGCTCCGCGCGACGTCAGCGGGCTCCGTTTCAATACGATAAAACTAGTCGGTTTTCGTCCCGCTCGTCAGGGCCGTGATCGCGTCACGCAGCAGCGACGCCGCGAGGGTCACTTTGTAGCCATTCTTCGCAAGCGGCTCGGCGTCATACAATGCACGCTCGACGAGCGCGGAGATGGAGTCATCGTCCAGCTCACCCACGGCGACGTCTTCCTCGACCGATTCCGAGATCCTCCAGGGGCGCGGCGCGACGCCGCCGAGGGCGAGGCGAACCGCCCCATCAACACGACGAGTGGCGGCGATGCTCACGAGGGCGAAATCCCACGCTTCGCGCTGCATGAGCTTGCGGTAGAAGTGCTGGCCACCTGCGGCATGAGCAGGAAGGATGACGGCAGAGACGATTTCGCCGCGGCGCAGCACCGTTTCGTGGTCCATCCGGTCGCGTGGCAGGACGTAGAACGCCGCGATGGGAATCGTCGATACCCCGGCTGGCCCGGTGATCTCGACCTCCGCATCGAGGGCCGTGAGTGCAACCGCCGGATCCGAGGGATGGACGATGTAGCAGGGGCCGGCATCGAGGATCGAGTGATACTGGTTCTCGCCGTCGCGCGCCGGACAGCCGGACCCGCCGTTTTTCAGGCAGGGAATTCCGCGGCGGAAATACCAGCAGCGTGGCCGCTGACACAGATTGCCGCCGATCGTTCCCATGTTGCGCAGTGCCTGCGATCCCACTGCGTCGCACGCCTCGGACAGCGAAGAAAATCGCGCGCGGACCTGAGCATGGGACGCGATCTCGTCGATGCGAGCCGACGCTCCTATCCGAAGCCCGCCGGATTGTGTCTCGGAGATTTCGTCGGAGTCGACAATACCGCGGAGATCGACGACGGTGGCTGGAGCCGCAATGCGCTCTTCGATGCAGACGAGGAGATCCGTGCCACCGCCCAGGGGCGCCGCGTCCGCGGAGTCCAGCAGCGCGACAGCTTCAGCGGCCGAGGCCGCGCGGTGATACGAGAAGGGGCGAATGGCGAGTCTAGTGCCCGGTGCCTTTCGGTACGTTGTCAGCGCCACCGACAGCGTGCCAGGTCGGGTCGGTCGGATGCTTGTACGTGCGATTGTGAACGACGACAACCATGGCAATGAGCGCGAAGGTCAGCAGCCAGATGAGCCCGGCGAAGGGCCAGCCGCCATTGGTCTTCGCGGGGACGTATTTGGGGGTGTAGTGCATGACGGGGGAAGTTAGACCTACCGGGGCAATTGTGAAACTCGGCTGATCTGCTTGTCGGCTTGACGGCTTGTCAGCTTCTCGCTTGACGGCTTGTCGGCTTCTCGGCTTGTCGACCGCTGCCAACCGCACAGTCTCATCCGGTGTCGAATATTCAACCGTAATCGTCCTCTCATTGCCCGCCCACACGACTTACCGCAGCGCGTAGTCCATTGACGTTCGACCTGAAGTCCGGCCTCCAGCACACGCTTGGTTCCGCGTTCACCATCGAGCGGGAGCTCAGTGGTGGCGGCATGTCGCGTGTGTTCGTCGCCATGGACAACGCGCTCGGTCGCCGCGTGGTCGTCAAGGTGCTCCCCCCCGACCTGGCCGCGAGCGTGTCAGTCGAGCGGTTCAAGCGCGAGATCATGCTCGCCGCGGCGCTGCAGCATCCGCATATCGTCGGCGTCCTGGCGGCGGGCGAAG
>DASPMP010000080.1:0-13377 GCA_035626995.1 Gemmatimonadaceae bacterium | reverse complement strand
GTCGCCGGACACTCCGACCGGATCCAGACGAAGGGACGTCTGGGCGGCGCCGTGTCGCGCGAGACCGTGTTCCTGCTGAACAACATGTTCCTCACCGCCGTGATGCTCACGGTGCTGGTTGGAACGCTGTATCCGCTCGTGGCGGAAGCGGCGCGCGGCGTGAAAGTCAGCGTGGGGGAGCCATTCTTCAACAAGATGGCAGTGCCCGCGATGGTCGCGCTGATCTTCCTCATGGGAGTAGGTCCGACGCTGCCATGGGGAAGCACGACGTGGCAGGAAGCCCGTAAACGTCTCATGACGCCGATGATCGGTGCCGTGATTCTTGCCGCCATCGGCATCATCGCCGGGGCACGAAGCTTCTACGCAATCCTCGCCTTCGCGTTCGTCGGGTACGCGGCGATCGGCAACCTGCGGGAGTACTGGGTCGGCGCGAGTGCGCGGCGCAGGGCGCACGGTGAGAACCTGGGGCTGGCGACGGTCCGGCTGATCCGCGGCAACCGGCGACGGTACGGGGGATACGTCGCCCATATCGGCGTGCTGTTCGTCGCGCTTGGCGTGGCTGCGTCGTCGGAATTCCGGAGCGAGCGCGAAGCAACCCTCCGCCCGGGGGAAACGCTCACTGTCGCCGGTCGCACTGTGCGCCTGGTGAATGTGTGGGGGCGGGAGGAGCCGCAGCGATCCGTGATCGGCGCGTCGCTCGAGGTGCTGGGGAAGGACAGCAGCGTCATCGGGACCCTGCAGCCGAGGATGAACTACTATCGGGTATCGGACCAGCCGGTGCCGACGCCGGATGTGCGTAGCCGGATTTCCGGTGACCTGTACGCGAACCTGCAGGCATTCCACCCGCAGGGCGCGAACGCGACGATCAAGCTCATCGTCGAACCGCTGGTTCCGTGGATCTGGTTCGGCGGTCTTGTGATGGTGATCGGCGCCGTGATCGGCATGTTCCACAAGGGACGACGCGTGGGTCCGCCCGCGTCTGTCGCCGCGGTCCCTGCTCCGCCGCGTGTCGAGAATGCGGTCGAGACGCCAGTGGGTGTGGCTGGCATGCTGAGGGCAGACACGTGAACTGGAGGCGGGCGAGCATCGCCATGATTGCGACGCTGCCTGTGATCGCGCTGTTCGCGTTCGGCTTCACACGCAATCCTTCGGAAATTCCCTCGCCACTGCCAGGCAATGCCGCGCCCAGCTTCACCCTTCCGGTGTTCGCGCCTGGCGAAGCACCACTCGCTCGCCCGGTGGGAGACACGATTCGCCTCGCGGATCAGGGCGGGAAGGTCGTCGTGGTGAACTTCTGGGCGTCATGGTGCCTGGCGTGTCGCGACGAGCATACCGCGTTGAGCGAGACCGCGCGCGAGTATGCGAACACGGCTGAATTCGTGGGAGTGCTCTACAACGATCGTCCTGAAGCGGGAGTGCGCTGGATTTCCCAGATGGGCGGGCAAAGCTATCCGTCGGTGATTGATAACTCGTCGCGCACCGCCATCGATTACGGGTTGTACGGCGTGCCGGAGACCTTCATCATCGATCCCGCCGGGCGGATTGCGTACAAGCACATCGGCCCGATCTCGGCGGCGACGCTGCGACAGAAGATCGACTCGCTGCTGCCGCGCGGCGCCGCTGGAATTGACGTGCCGAAAGCGGACACAATGCGATGAGAGCGCGCAGCCGCGCAGCGTGTCTGTTTGTTGGAGTCGCTTGTCTGCTTGCCTGCTTGACCGCTTCTCCAACCAGCGCTCTGGCCACAAGCCAACAAGCTGAAAAGCCGACAAGCCCCGGCGACGCCGGTCTCGAGGCCCGCACGGCCGCCATCGCGTCCACGCTGCGGTGCCCCGTTTGCCAGGGTGAGTCGATCCAGGATTCCCCAGCGGAGCTAGCGCAGCAGATGCGCGCCGTCGTCAAGGAGCGACTGCGAGCGGGCGAGTCCCCGGAACAGATCCAGGCGTACTTCATGTCAAAGTACGGCGAATGGATCCTGCTCGAGCCTCGCCGCACCGGGCTGAATCTGCTGCTGTACGCACTGCCGATCGCCCTCGTGATTGGAGGACTCGTGCTGGTCGCGGTGCTCGTGAAGCGTTGGACGGCACCTGAAAGCAATCCCGGACAAACGTCATGACGGCAACGGCTGGTTCGCGCCCGAAGTTCTGCAGCGAGTGCGGCACTCGACTGCGAGAAGACGCGCGCTTCTGTTTTGAGTGCGGTGTGGCCGTCGGAGATTCGCATCGTTCGCCGGTCCGTGCAGGGACGGAAGCGATGCCAATTGCACATTCTCCCGCTCGTCCTGCTTCTGCGCCGCACGCTGGCGCGCCCGATCCACGAGCGTCGACCCTGCTCCGCTGGGGAATGCCTGGCTTTGCCATCGTCGCACTGATCCTGCTGTCCGTCTGGTCTGCCGGATCCCGAAGTCCGGCCGCCGGAACACAACCCGGTGTGCCGCTGAGCGGTATGGCCTCTGGCGGATCGCAGGGCGTCGCACCCGACATCTCCAGCATGTCACCGGAGGAGCAAGCCGATCGGCTATTCAACCGCGTCATGCGGCTATCGAGCGAGGGAAAGCCCGATAGCGCCGCCTTCTTTGCGACGATGGCCTATGGCGCCCTCGAAGCATTGCGGCCGCTCGACGCGCACAAGCGCTATGACCTTGGACTGATCGCCCTTGTTGCCGGTGACGTGGCGCGCGCCACGGCGCAGGCGGACACCATCCTCGGGCAGCGCAGCACGCACCTGCTGGGGCTCACGTTAGCCGCTCGCGCCGCGCAGGCGCGTGGCGACGTGCGGGGCAGCCGAGCCTTCAGCCAGCGCATCGTAGCTGCTGAAGCGTCCGAAAAGGCCGCTGGGCTGCCGGAATACACCGACCACGAGGCGGACATCCGCGCAGCGATCGAGGCCGCGCGCAAGGGCTGAGCGCACAATCGCGCGCCTCATCATTGTGAGCGTCGGCGCGTATCATTGAGAATGAGAACGACGAAGACTGCACTGGCCGGGCTTGCCTGCCTTGCCGCGAGTGCACATGCCCAGTCGCCCGCGGCGCCTGCGAACGCTCCCCTCCAGGTGCGCGACGTCCTGTCGATTCGAACCTTCGCCGACCGTGTGCAGCTCGACCTGTCGCCCGATGGCCGGTTCGTCGCGTACGCGCTCCAGGATCCGCAGCGCGCCGCCCGTACCGAGGAACGTGCGAGATACTTCACGACCTCCGGCGTCCCACGCGCCCACGTCGGGACTGATATTCACGTCACCGAAGTCCTGGCGTCGCAAACCCGAAACATCACATCCGCCGTTCGCAGCTCGAACTGGAATCCGGTGTGGTCGCCTGACGGACGCACGCTGGCTTTCCTCTCCGATCGCGATGGACTGGTCCGCGTCTGGCTCTGGAATCGTACCACCCGCCAGCTGCGACGGCTGACGGCCGAGCCGGTCCGCGTCTATTTCGGCTTCGAGACCATCCAGTGGTCGCCCAATGGACGCCGGATCGCGATCAAGCTCTCGCCCCTCAACCTGACCCGAGGGCAGCTCGACCGAATCCTCCCACTGGCAGCCACGACGACGCCGCGTCGCCGCACTGATTCCGTCACGGCAACGGTGTTCTCCTCCGTGGAGGCGCGCGACAGCGTGGAAGCGGTGGAAGCTGTCGTGAATCTCGACAGCACACGCTCCTTCCTGAATACCGAGCTCGCAGACCTCGCGATCATCGACGTCGTCACCGGCCGCGTGAAGCGCATCGTCATGCGCCAGCGGATCATGGGCTGGCGCTGGGCGCCCGATAACGCCTCGATTTCCTACACCACACGGCAGCCGGATGGTGGTACCGGCACGCTTGTCTACGACAACTACGACCTGTTCGTCGTCGATACTTCCGGGAAAACACCAGAGCTCGTCGCACCGCGGATGGTCCAGGAGTATGGCCTCAACTTCTCCTGGGCACCGAACGGACGATCGCTCGCGTATCTCTCCCATGGCCGGCTGCATCATCTCTGGCGCGACAGTGTCGATGCGCAGCCGATGACGCCGGAGGATCGCGACTTCAGCACCGAGGTTCGCGCGCCACTCTGGCTGGGGAACGATGCAGTGCTGCTCGCGTCGCGCGATACGCTTTTTCGCGTGCGGGTTGGCTCCGGAGAAATTACGCCGGTTGCCGTTCCCGAAGGACGTCGGCTGCTCGGCGTGGCGGCACCAGCCCACGCCCAGCACTTGTCCGGAGACCGCGCGGTGATCGTCCTGCAGGATCCAGCGACGAAGCTCTCCGGTTTCCGCACGGTGGATTTCACCAATGGCACGTACGTCGGGCGTCTCGAGCAGATGCTGGCATTCGGTGGAGATGGCCCGTTCCACATGGATGCGTCGTCCGGCGGAGAGGTGATCGCGTTTGTGGCCGAGCGTGGCGACCGGCCGCCGGAAGTCTGGATCACGCAGGCGGACCTGCGGCACACCAACCGCATCACGAACCTGAATCCGCAGGTCACGCGTCTCGCGCTCGGCGCTACGCGACTGCTCACCTGGGCGGGTCCCGGCGGCCACCAGCTGCGCGGTGCCCTGATGCTGCCGGGCAACTACAGGCCTGGAGAACGGTTCCCTCTCGTCGTGAAAGTGTACGGCGGATCGATGCTATCGTCGCGCATGTATCGTTTTGGCTTTGAGCCGGGGATCGACAACCTGCACCTGCTTTCGACCCGCGGGTATGGCGTGCTACTGCCGGACACGCCGCTCCGTCCGGGCACGCCGATGACCGATCTCGCGGCCACGGTGATGCCGGGGGTGGACTCAGCCATCGCCCTCGGCCTCGCCGATCCCGAGCGTCTTGCCATCATGGGGCACAGCTACGGCGGCTATTCCGTGCTGGGGATTCTCGTGCAGACAGACCGCTTCAAAGCCGCCATCAGCAGCGGCGGATTCTCCAATCTTTTCTCGCAGTACACGGCGATGCGCGACGATGGCAGTGCCGTGGGGATGAACTGGGCGGAGAAGGACCAGGGCCGCATGGGTGGCCACCCGTGGGAGTTCCGGGAGCGGTACATCGCGAACTCACCCTTCTTTCACCTGGACAGCGTGCGCACACCCGTGCTGTTGTTGCATGGTGCGGAGGATCGCACGGTGCTGGCGGCGCGGGCCGAGGAAACGTTCGTGGCTCTCAGGCGCCTCGGGAAGACCGTCGAGTACGTGCGGTATGAGGGAGAGGACCATCATCCTGGGACGTGGTCCGTCGCGAACGCCACGGATTACTGGGAGCGGATATTCGCGTGGCTCGAGCGGTATCTGGGCAAGTAACGGAACTGCAACTGCGAAACACGGACTACACGGATGACACGGACCCCCGGTATGAGCGTAGGGCTCCTCTACATCAGCGAGCATCTTCGCCGTTACAACAAAGAATCTGGTTGTTAACTGCGGAGAAGCGTGCTGATGTAGAGGAGGTGGAATCCCGCATAACGGGTCCGTGTTTTCCGTGTCGTCCGCGTTCGCAGTTGCTGTTGCTGTTGCTGTTGATCCTTAAGCCGCTACTGAACCCGGATAGCCAACGTCGCCAGCAGAGACCCGGAACGTGTGCGAGCATCCAGGTAATACTGCCCGGGCGCCGCGGGGAAGAACTCGACGTCCAGCGTCTCACCCGTTGCGAGGGGAGTGCGTGCAACCCGCGCGCTCCGCACCGCCGCCGGGAGGTCCGCACCGTCCTTCGCGAGTGTGCGCCAGGTTGACGTAAGCGAATCCTGACGAAGCTCAACGAGAAGATTCGGTCGTGCCGTTGCGATGTTGATCAGCCGCAGGCGATACGTCACGCCCCGTCGCAGCTCGAGGGCAGGTGGTGCGATGTTGCCATTGACCAGCACGGACTGCTGCTCCTGCAGCGAATCGCTCGGCGACGAGAACACCACGGGAATGTCCTTCGTCGGATCCCAGCGTCCCCTGTCGATGACGATGAGCGCACCTGCAAGCCCCGCGCGCTGCTGCTTCGTCTCGTTTACATGCGTGTGATAAATGAAGGTCCCGGCACGCGGCGGCGCAAACTGCACGTTGAACGAATCACTCGGCGCGATCTGCGGCGCGAGCGTGGGACGAATCCCGCTGAATCCCGGTACCCCGTCATAGAAACTCTCGAGCTCGATGCCATGCCAGTGCACGCTCGTCGGTTCGGTGAGTCCGTTTTGCACGGTGATGCTCACCCGCTCGCCCTTGTTCAGGATAATCGGCGGGCCAATCCGCTGGCCGCGATCCACGTCCGGCGCGATGTTGTTCCCTTCGACCACGGTCACACCGTAGTACGGCGTCGACGGCGTGCTGCCGGCATTCGGGCGCAGGAGCATCCGGAGATACCGTGACGGCGTCGGCGCTACCGGGGGCGGAAGCTTCGCAGTCGTGTCGTCGTCCGCGTACTTGACCTCGACGGCAGCAACCAAGCCTCCCATCGCCGACGCGGGGTTCGCACTGAGGTGCGCCGCATGCGCCTGATCCTGCGTCAGCGGGTAACCCATCGGCCCGCGTGGCGCGATGTGCGACGGCACATGACAGTGGAACAGCCAGTTGCCCAGACGATCGGGCACCCATGTGAGCGACATGGTCTGACCGGGGAGCATGCGCTCCGTGTTCACGACTTCGGCACGGGCGAGCGCTGAATCGGCGCGACCATTTCCGCGTCGAACGACGCGATAGTAGAAGCCGTGCAGATGCATTGGGTGCACGTCTGCCGACGCATTGATCACGCGCCACCGCACTGTTTCTCCCTTGTCGTACACGTAGCGGTCAGTGTGCGGCCATGTGCGGCCGTTGATCACGAACAGCTCGCGATACCGGCTGCGGGTCGTCTCGCTGCCCGCGGTGTCCGCGAACATTCCGACGACCATGATCCGGTCGTTCGGCGCGCGGACGCCGGGTTCGTCCACCACGATGACGCCAGTCAGCTGCGCATCTTCCTTCGTCCGGTGCTCGAAGGATCGACCGGATGTCGTCCCCCAGTAGTAGTAGGTGCCGGGACGATCGAGCCGAAAGCGCAGCGTCTGGACGGTGCCTGGCGCGAGCTGGATGCTGTCATTGAACGCGGCGCCAATCGCGGGACGCGAGTGCAGGCCGTGGATCGTCAGGATCGCGTTCGGCACCAGGTTGCGCACGGTGACGATGACGTTAGTGCCACCCGGAACCCGGATGAGCGGACCAGGTACCTGCGCCTGCCGGCCGATCTCGGCGAACACGGGGATCACCGCCCCGGGCGCATCTTCGCCCTGCGGATGCCACTCCGCCAGCCGTGCTTCCAGGCGGATCGCGAGGGTCCCAGACATGGTCACCCCGGCGCGCGCCCGGTTGTCGTTGGGACGAACACGCTCCATCCGCGCCTGGGCGCCGGCGATGGAAGCGTTGACGAGGATTCCGGTGACTAAGAGGAGGCGGAACTGCATGATCGAAGGTAGAGTCATGCTCATGGCGGGTACAGACTTGCCTGATCGGCGGCCTGCATCCACCAGTACCCCCTGGCGGCCCCATTGGTTTCGGCCGCAACGGTGCTGTCGATCACAACGTTACAGGGTCAGGATCATGCGCCTGCGTCGTTACAGCCTCGCTGCCGTCATGACGCTCGCCATTGCCGGCATGTGCGTCCGGTCCGGCTATGCGCAGCGCGGCTGGGGCGTGCGCATCGAGCCGAACGCGAAGTACGATGGGCGCTTCACCTTCGCACGCGTCCGCTACACGGAGTATCGCAGCAACGGGTGGGCATTCGATTATCCCACCATGGAGCGCAACCTGATGCTCATGGTCGAGCAGATCACCGCGCTCAAACCCCACGTCAGGCAGAGCAACATTCACACGCTCGACGATCCAGAATTGATGAAGTATCCGATCGCGTACCTCTCCGAGCCGGGGTTCTGGATGATGAGTGAGGCCGAGGTTCAGGGACTGCGCACCTATCTAAAGAAAGGCGGCTTCCTGATCGTGGACGATTTCATGCGCCAGCAATGGTATAACTTCGAGCAGCAGATCCGGCGCGTGCTGCCAGGCGCGAACATCGAGCGACTCACCGTGCAGCACCCGATCTTTCATTCGTTCTTCGACATCGAGTCGCTGGACATGAGCTACCCGCACAATGCGGGGCTCAAGGCTGAGTTCCTGGGAATTCACGAGGACAACGATCCGAGGAAGCGGCTGATGGTGATGATCAACTACAACAATGACATCGGCGACTACATGGAGCATTCCGGCCAGGGTTGGTGGCCGGTGAATACGTCAAACGACGCGTACAAGATGGCGATCAATTATCTCGTGTACGGGTTGACGCACTGAGGGCGGCCTCGGCTCTCGGCTCTCGGCTCTCGGCTAGTATCGGATTTCAGACCCGGTAACAATCCGCCACGTATCGCGCGCGATCAGCAACTCTTCGTCGGTCGGGATCGCCCAGAGCTCCACTCGTGAACCCTCGCGATCGATGCGCCCTTCCTTGCCCCCGGTCATCGCGGCGTTCTTCGCGTCGTCCAACTGGATGCCAAGCCAGTCCATCCTCTGCACGATCCGGGAACGCACCTCGACGCTGTTTTCGCCGATGCCGCCGGTGAAGACGATCGCGTCCGCGCCGTTCATGGCTGCCAGGTAGCTCCCGAGATACTTCTTGATGCGGTAGCAGAAAATGTCGATTGCGAGGCGCGCGCGGCGATCCGCATGTTCCTTTTCCTCGGCGAGCAATTCACGCATATCGGGAGTGAGTCCCGAGATGCCGAGCAAACCCGATTGCTTGTTGAGGATCGTCTCGACTTCACGCAGCGAGAGTCCTTCCTTCGCGGAGATGAAGTCCAGGATCGCGGGATCGAGATCGCCGGATCGCGTGCCCATGACGAGACCTTCGAGCGGCGTCAACCCCATGGACGTATCCATCGAGTTCCCGCCAACAATCGCGCATGCCGACGCGCCATTCCCGAGGTGCAGCGTGATGATGTTTGTGTTCTCACGCTTCCTGCCCGTGAGCTGACGATACCGGTACGCCACGTAGCGGTGGGACGTGCCATGAAAGCCGTACCGGCGCACGCGATACCGGCGATACAGCTGGTACGGAATGGCGTACAGGTAGGCGACTTCCGGCAGTGTCTGATGGAAAGCGGTGTCGAAGATCGCCACCTGCGGAATGCCCGGACCGAGCACCGCGCGCGCCGCGGCAATGCCGCGCAGGTTGTGCGGGTTGTGCAGCGGAGCGAGGTCGATCAGGTCTTCCAGTGCGCGTCGCACGTCGTCGTCGATACGGATGGAGTGCGAAAACTTCTCGCCGCCGTGTACAACCCGGTGTCCCACCGCTTCAATCTCGGCCACGCTCGAAAGCGCCACGCCGGACTCGTCGCTTGTCATCCACGAGAGCAGGTACTCGATCGCCGCGGCATGGTCGCGCAGCGACGCCGTAGTGCGCTCGACGCGTCCATGGGTGCCTTCGAGGGAGAGCACCGCCTCACCACCGATGCGCTCGATCTGGCCTCCCGCGAGCCGGCGATCCGTATTCGCGTCGATCGCCTCCCGGCTGGTGTCTATCAGCTGAAACTTGAGCGTCGATGAGCCGACGTTGAGGACGAGAATGTTCATCGATGAAAGTTATCGGCCCTCGGCAAAGGCGAGCGCCGTAGGGTTTTCCCCGGCGGCGCACTCCACAAACCCGCACAGGAACTCAGTCAGTCGCTGACTTCGGGGCAATTCGGACACTCCTATCCTGATTGCACCATGAGTTCCCCCTTCGTTCTCTCGCAGACGGTGGAATACGCGCTGCGCGCCACGCTCTACATCGCACGGCAGGGCACGCGCGCGGTGCGCATCCCGGAGATCGCCGCGGAAGTAGACGCACCCCCCGGATATCTCTCGAAGATCCTGGGACAGCTGGCCCGTGAGGGAATTCTCGAATCCACTCGCGGCCGCACCGGAGGTTTTCGCCTCGCGTCCACTCAACGACGCGCCACCCTCGGCAGCATCATCGCGGTCTTTGGTGAGCCTGAGCGCCGTCGCTGCCTCCTGGGCCATGGCGTGTGTGGCCGTAATCCCGACTGCGCGGTGCACGACAAGTGGGCGCCCATCGCACAGACGTCTTCCGACTTCTTCGCCCACACCACGCTTGCTGATCTCGTTTCCCTCACTCCTCATCCTTGAGGCTTTCATGTCATTGCCACGACGTACCTTCACCCGGGCACTCACAGCGATCGGTTTTGTCGCAGTGATTGCCATCATGTATTCCTGTCGCACCCCCGCGCCGAATCTCGCGACGGGCGACGCGGCGCAGCACGTGTATGTCGCGCCTGGCCAGCACGACGAGCTGTACGCCTTCCTCTCCGGCGGGTTCAACGGACAGGTCGGCGTGTACGGCCTGCCTTCCGGCCGACTGCTCAAGTTCGTACCGGTGTTCTCGCAGCATCCGGAGAACGGCTGGGGCTACACTGAGGAGACCAAGCCGATGCTCCAGACGAGCCACGGCTTCATTCCCTGGGATGACTCGCATCACCCGAAGCTGTCGCAGACCGATGGCGTCGCGGATGGCCGGTGGCTCTTCATCAATGGAAATAACACGCCGCGCCTGGCGCGTCTCGACCTGACGACCTTCGAGACGACGGAGATCATCGAGATCCCGAACGCCGCCGGCGGCCATGCCGCTCCGTATGTGACGCCGAACTCGGAATACATCGTTTCGGCCACACGCTTCAGTGTCCCCGTTCCAAACAAGGATGTCGCGATCGACACCTACGGGAAGAACTTCCGTGGCACGATCTCCTTCGTCGAGGCCGACGAGCCCGGCGACATGGAGATCGAATTCCAGATCCTGATGCCGGGCTTCAACTACGACCTGGCGCATGCCGGCAAGGGCGTCTCCGACGGGTGGATGTTCTTCACGACCTACAACACCGAGCAGGCGTACACAAAGCTCGAACAGAACGCCTCGCAGAACGACAAGGACTTCATCGCCGCCATCAACTGGAAGCGCGCCGAACAGTGCGTCGAGGACGGCAAGGCGAAGAACGTCGCGTCGCAGTACATGCACAACTACATGGACGAAAAGTCCCGCGTCGCGAAGTCAGAGATGAAGACCGGCGTGAAGATGCTGAACCCGGCGGACTGCCCGGGCGTCGTCTACTTCCTCCCCACGCCGAAGTCGCCGCACGGCGTGGACGTCGATCCGTCCGGCGAGTACATCGTCGCCAGCGGCAAGCTCGCGGCGCTGATCCCGGTGCACTCCTTCTCGAAGATGCAGAAGGCGATCGCCGACAAGGCATACGAAACGGAATTCGAAGGCATCCCGGTCCTCAAGTACGAGGCAACCATCGCCGGCGAAGTCCAGAAGCCAGGCCTGGGTCCGTTGCACACGGAATTCGATGGCAAGGGCTACGGATACACCTCGATGTTCATCTCCTCCGAGGTCGTAAAGTGGAAGCTGGGCACGTGGGAAGTCGTGGATCGCATCCCGACCTACTACTCCATCGGCCACCTGATGATTCCCGGCGGTGACACCCGCAAGCCGTTCGGCAAGTACGTCCTGGCGCTGAACAAGATCACCAAGGACCGCTACCTCCCGACCGGCCCGGAGCTGAGCCAGTCCGCGCAGCTGTTTGACATCTCCGGCGAGAAGATGAAGCTGCTACTCGACTTCCCGACGATCGGAGAGCCGCACTATGCGCAGGCCATCGAGGCGAAGATCATCAAGGACAGGCAGGTGAAATTCTTCTCCCTCAAGGACAACACTCATCCCTGGGCAACCAGGTCCCAGACGGATGTCGGCATCAAGCGCACCGGCAAGCGCGTGGACGTCAAGATGATCGCGATCCGCAGCCACTTTGCTCCGGACAACATCGAGGGCATCGAGCAGGGCGACACGGTCTACTTCCACGTCACCAACATGGAACAGGACTGGGACATCCTGCACGGCTTCGCGGTCCTGGGCGCGGAGAACGCCGAGTTGATTCTCCAGCCGGGTGAAACTCGCACGCTGAAGTGGATCCCGAAGCGCGCGAACATCTATCCGTTCTACTGCACGGATTTCTGTTCGGCGCTGCACCAGGAGATGCAGGGTTACGTACGTGTTACGCCGCGCAACACCGAAATCGCGCTCAAAGCTACCACCAGCAGGAAGGCGGAAGAGCAACTGACACGCGTCCGCGCCCTGGAGGGACAGAAGCAATGATTGCCAGGCCGAGTGACCGCATGAGCCGCGCGACGCGCCTCATGACTTTCGTCGCAGCACTGCTGCTCGGGGTGATGTACGTGGCGCCCGTGTGGAGCGTGCGGTTGCTCGCGCCGCAGTATCCTGAGGGAATCGGGATGTACATCCGGTTGCACACCGTCGAGGGCGTGAAGGAGCACGACCTCAACAACATCAACTCACTCAATCACTACATCGGGATGAAGCCGATCGTCCCCGATGCGATCCCGGAGCTGAAGTACATGCCGTGGATCGTGGCGGTGCTGATCGGTACGGGCGTCGGCGTCGCTGCCCTCGGACGGCGCCGGCTGCTCCTGGGCTGGTGTGGCGCATTCATGCTGCTGGGCGCGGCCGGCCTCTACGATTTCTGGCGATGGTCGTACGACTACGGCCATAACCTCGATGTCGAGAACGCCATCATCGTCGTCCCCGACATGACGTACCAGCCGCCGTTGATTGGCACGAAGCAGCTGCTCAACTTCACGGCGACCTCCCTTCCTGCTGCTGGTGGCATCGCGGCCGGCGCATCCTTCGCACTCGCGTTTGCCGCGCTCATCCTGAGCTATCGCCGTCGCCAGCTCTCAACGATGACCGCGGGAGCGATGCTCGCTGCCTCCGCGTGCGCCGCGAATCCGCATCTCGCGTTTGGAACGGACACGTGCAGCGAATGCCGGATGATCATCAGCGACTCGCGCTTCGGGGCGGTATTGGTCACCTCCACCGGCAAGTCCCTTCCCTTTGATTCCGTCGACTGTTTGCTGGGGTACCTGCAGGCGAACCGGTCGGTCGATCGAAAGGGGGTTTACGTCGTCGATGCCGGCACACCCGGCTCGCTGATCGCGGCCGAGCAGGCGATGTACGTGGTGGACGGTGCGGTTCGGCCGCCAATGGGAAGCACCATCGCCTATGCCAGCGCGAGCAGCTCTGACGGGCGCAGCATGTCGTGGCTCGCGCTCCAGCAGCATGCGACCGAGGGGGCCGGTGCGCACTAGCGTCGCCCTCCTCCTGCTGGGCGCGATTGCCGCTCCCGCGTTTGCACAGCGCGTCGTCGTGGCCCGGCCCGGTGGACCGACCGTCCAGGAGGCAGTGAGCATGGCACGCCCCGGCGACACCGTGGTGGTGTCAGAAGGGGTGTACGCGGAGCCGACGATCGTCGTCGACCGGCCCATCGTGCTGCGTGGCCACGGCAATGCCATTCTCGATGGGGCAAAGGCGACGCACATCCTGCGCATCGACGCCAGCAA
>DASPMP010000079.1:0-15829 GCA_035626995.1 Gemmatimonadaceae bacterium | reverse complement strand
CTCTCGGCTCTCGGCTCTCGGCTCTCGGCTCTCGGCGACTTAGTTTGCCGAGGTGACTTCTGCGAAAGCTCCGCGTGTGGCGGGTGATGCGCCGTTCGTAGAACGGCTCTTCAATCCCCTCTTCCGGTTCACGAGCATTCCCTCCTCGGGAGGGATTGTGCTGCTGCTCGTGACCATCGTGGCGCTCGCCTGGGCAAACTCCCCCTGGGCGGAATCCTATCACCACTTGTGGGAAACCCCCCTCGGCATTTCCGTCGGACCTTTCGCGGTGTCGTGGACCCTACACCATTTCATCAACGACGGGTTGATGGTGGTGTTCTTCTTTCTCGTCGGGCTCGAGATCAAGCGCGAGTTCATCGCGGGCGAGCTGCGGACCGCGCGCTCCGCCATGCTTCCCATGGTTGCCGCCCTCGGCGGCATGGTCGCGCCCGCACTCATCTACCTCTCACTGAATGGTGGAGAGCCGTCGGCACGCGGATGGGGAGTTCCGATGGCGACGGATATTGCTTTTGCCCTTGGGGTCCTGGCGCTGTTCGGCACGCGGGCGCCCGTGGGGCTCAAGGTCTTTCTCGCCGCGCTCGCGATCGTGGATGATCTCGGCGCGGTGCTTGTCATCGCGCTCTTCTACTCGACGGGCCTGGACTGGGGTGCGCTCGGGTTGTCCTTTGGCCTGCTGTTCATCGCGGTGATTGCGAATGTTGCGGGTGTTCGGCGGCCATGGGCATACGCCATCATCGGTGTGGCGCTCTGGGCCGCCGTCGCGAGCTCCGGGATTCACGCCACGGTCGCGGGCGTCCTGCTTGCGCTGACCATCCCCGTGCGCACGCGTCTCGACGAATCAGCCTTCATCGCGGGTGCGCGGGATGCCCTCGTCGACTTCGAGCGTGCCGCCGCCGCTACCGCCAATGATCCCGACCTCACCGCGCTGTCGAATGCCGACCATCATGCCGCGATCGAGGAGCTCGAGGTCCTGGCGGATTACGCCCAGCCGCCGCTTATAAGGATGGAGCATGCGCTGCACGGCATCGTTGCCTTCGGCATCATGCCGCTGTTCGCGCTGGCGAACGCCGGTGTGAACCTCTCGGGCGACGCCGCGCGCGTCGCCCTGGCGTCTCCGGTCGCCCCCGGAATCTTCCTTGGGCTGCTCCTCGGAAAACCCATCGGTATTCTCGGGTTTTCCTGGATTGCGGTCCGCATGCGCCTCGCCGCGCTGCCGGGCGGAGTGAACTGGCCGATGATCGCTGGCGCCGGTCTGCTGGGCGGCATCGGCTTCACCATGGCGCTCTTCATCGCGGGACTCGCGTTTACCTCCGCCGAGATGCTGGATGTCGCCAAGCTGGGGATCTTCGCGGCGTCAGCCGTCGCCGGCATTGCGGGCTGGCTGTATCTCGGCAGGCAACTGCCACCGAGCGAAGCGGCTGAGGGTTTCTGAAACTCTGAAACCCTCACAAGTCCAGGCACATAACCGTCGCCGACGCCGGACAGGCCTCGCGAAACTCTTCGGATTCCTTGATGTCTTCCGGCACCACCTCGCGTGTGGTGGTCGCGAACCCAAAGCTCGGGAAGTACCGATCGGCGGTCGTCGTCAGCAGGTACAGCGCGTTGACCCCGTGCGCCTCCGCCGCCGCGATGATGCGCTCCACAAGCTGCTTCGCCACCCGCCGGCCTCGCCACTCCGGTGCGACCGCCGTGGAACGGAGGAGCCCGTAGCGACCGCGCCGCTCCATGCCGACCACGCCCACCACCTGCATGTCCGCCTCCGCGACGAGGAAGCTGCACACTTCGTCCCGCACGCCCGCCGTGGGCAGCTCGCTCGCGGTGAGCAGCGCCTCGATGGCGGGAAGGTCCTCGGTGCTTGCGGCGCGAATCACGACTCGTGAATACATGTCGTCTCCCGGTCAGTTGCAGCAATCAGGACCGCAGCACGCACCGCCCTTTGCCTCGGGCAGCGAGCGCGCCGCTGGTGATGCCGGCTTCGTCGCGCGCACGAACGCGCTCATGAATTTTCCGTCAATCTCCCGGACGAACGTCTCGGCGTCGAGACCGGTGCCGCCGAGGAAGGCGGCGGCGTCCTCCGCCTTGTAGACGCGGGTCGCCTCGATGGTGACGCGACGGAAGCCGGCGTCTGCGAGGAGGTCGCGGTATTCCATTTCCTCGAGTGCACCGGCGACGCAACCGATCCACAGTTCCATGTTGCGGCGGACTTCCGGGGGCGCCTCTCCGCGCACCACCACATCCGACACCGCGAACCGTCCGCCCGGCTTCAGCACCCTGAACGCCTCGCGTAGCACCTGCGCCTTGTCCGACGAGAGGTTGATCACGCAGTTCGAGATGATGACATCGACGGAATTGTCGGGAAGTGGGATGCTCTCGATCTCGCCACGCAGGAATTCGACATTGGTTGCGCCGGCCTTCGCCTTGTTCTCATTCGCGAGCGCCAGCATCTCGTCGGTCATGTCCAGGCCATACACTTTGCCTGTGGGCCCAACCCGTCGCGCGGACAGGAGCACGTCGATACCCCCGCCAGAGCCGAGGTCGAGGACCGTTTCCCCTTCGTTCAGCTGCGCGAGCGCGGTGGGGTTTCCGCATCCCAATGAGGCGAGGAGCGCTTCGGCGGGGATACCGGCCTTCTGTCCATCCTCATACAGGTCCGACGTGATCGGATCCCATGCCTCGGTGGAGCTGCCGCAGCAGCCGCTCGAGCCGCAGCACGACTCGGCGACGTCCCCTTCGGCGACGCGCTGGGCAATCTGCCCGTACTTCTCCTTCACGGTATTTCTGATGTCAGCAGCAGTGGTTGTCATCGGATCTCCATCGAGATTTCTTGATGTATGGGATAAAAAAGAGAAAGTTCAGTCGCAGCATGCGTTCGTGCGTACGGACAGGCGACGTCCAGGCTTGATGCCAGCAAGGATATCGCGCGCTTCGTCGAGAATTTCGCCGTCGAGTGTGTAGTAGTTCCATCGGCCTTCGCGTCGCGCGGAGATGATGCCGGCGTCGGCAAGTGTCTTGAGATGCCATGACAGCCGGGATTGCGCGATCCCCAGGTCCGCCATGAGGTCGCAGACGCACCGCTCGCCATTCAGCAGCAGCAGCAACACATCCAGCCGGACTGGATCCGACAGGGCATGAAAGAGCGCGGCGGCGCGAGTGGTGTCGAGGCGTGCGGCAGTGGCCATGGGGCGTATCCTAACAAGTTTTCTTGATACGTCAAGCCGGCGAATTCCACAGATCGCGGGTTGCCGCACAGCGGTTGCCACACGCGGCGGGCTTTCGTCCATATGATGGCGCCCCGGAACGGCATGGTGATCCGGCTCACACCGGACCTATCCAGCCTGTCTGAGGTATTGCTAACAGATCGTACACTCTCCCCCTATTCCGGAACTCATGCGCACACCTCTCGTTCGTCGCGCCGCTGTCGTGCTGGCGGCCTTCTCCCTCGGCTGTGGTGACTCGACCGGCCCGAATCTGTCCGAAGCCCAGGTCTCGGATATGCTCGACGCAATGTCTGCGGTCTCCGCGCTCGCGGTCGTGCCGATTCCCGGAGCCGACCTGTCCCGTGCGACGATGACGCGTGCCGCGCTGCGTGCCGCCAACACGCCGATGGCCAATGCGACCGTCACGGTATCAGAGACGGTGGACTGCCCCCTCGGAGGCAGCGCGACCGTCAACGGTACGGTCAACAGCGATGAAGAGGCAGGCACCGTGGCAGCCACGGTCACTCATGTCTACTCGGATTGCGCCGCGGTGTCGTCCGAGGATCGCGTGTGGACCTTCAATGGCAATCCGCAGATCGTGACGAACCTGAACGCGACGAGCAATGAAGCCGCGGAAACCTTCAGCATGACCATGACCCAGGTTGGCGGCATCCGATTCTCGTCGGATCTCGGCGAAGGCAGCTGCCAGATCAACCTGACCATGACGATGACCGGCACGGCGCAATCCCTGTCGCTCTCGCTGAACGGCAGCGCCTGCGGTCGCAACATCCAGCAGTCGGTCCAGGTCACGCAGTAGACCTGGTGCGCCCTGTTCGGCGAACGGCGCTCCTCACGGGGGCGCCGTTCTCTTTTTATCCGGATTCACGGTACCAGCGCCGCGGGTGAGGATGCCAATGCGGGCGGGAATCGATATACTTGGGCGCCCACGTATTCTTCCCTGACCTGCTGCTTCCGATGTCCCCTGCTCGTTCCACTCGGCGACGTTCGTCCGCCCCCGATGCCGTCGCCCTGGTCCTCGATGGCGTACGGCGCCTTGATCGCGGCCTGCGATTGGCTGCGCGGCATGTCGAGCGGGAAACCGGACTCAGTGCCGCTCAGTTGTTCGTGCTCGAACATCTGCGTGATGGCGCGGCGCTGTCACTGAACGAACTTGCCAGTCGCACCTTCACGGACCGCAGCTCCGTATCCGTCGTAGTGGATCGCCTGGCTGACGCGGGGCTTGTCACGCGGGAGACGGATCCCGACGACCGCCGTCGGGCGCGGGTCCGCATCACCGCGCGCGGTCGCGCGACCCTCGACCGCGCGCCTGCGGCGCCGACGGATCAGCTTCTCCAGGCGGTAGCGACCTTGCCGCCAACCACCGTGAAGACACTCGGCGCTTCCCTGGCGCGCCTGAACGACGCGCTCGGTTTCACCGACGCCGACATGTTGTTCGGCGCGCGATAGATCGCCGGGACGCGTTGACTATACGTGGGTACCCACGTAACCTCCGTCAGGAACATTCAACGCCGGAGGGACTTTGCGACACGTTTCCATTGCCGACGTCGTGACGGGACGGTTTCCGTTACCGGGCCGGGAACACCCGCGGCTCGTCTCCGAGCTCATGCAGGCCCGTGACCTGCCCCGCTTTGCCCTGGCCGACGCCGCTCCCGACGTCCGGGGCTGGCATGTCATCGCCGCCGACCGGACGTCCGTAGGCACCGTGAGCCGGCTCATCGTGGAAATGCGCACGGGCGCCGTCCGGTATCTCATGGTCACGCTCGATCCGCGACTCGAACGCCGCGCCCGCCGCGTCTTCGCCTCAAGTGTGCTCGTGCCGGTCGGGTTGGCGCGGCGTGTCGACGACCTGTGCACGGTCCTGCTCGACCACATCACCAGGGACATGCTCCAGTCCGCTCCGCGGATTCCGGATCGCCCCATCACCCGACTCGACGAGGAGATTACCCTGGAGCACTTCGGGCTCCCCGCCCTCGATTCGCACCCGGACTCGGTATACGCCGCCGAGCATTTCAGCCTGTCGGCACTGTTCAAGCGACCCACGGAATAGCGCACTGGCACGGGGCGCGCGTGCAGAACCCGGATCCACGACACGCACGATGAACGCTCCACCGAAACCGACAGACCCAGAATCCGAGCCCGGAGAAACCGCAGCCCGATGGTCGACCCTGCGCGAGCTCGAAGAATGGCTCGAGACCCCGCTCCGCGTCCTCGGCTTCGTCTGGCTGGTATTGCTGGTGGTGGAATTCACGCGCGGGCTATCCCGGGCGTTGACGATCGCGACGACGATCATCTGGGTCATTTTCATACTTGATTTCGCGCTACGACTGCTGCTGGCGCCCGCACGTTGGACCTATCTCCGACGCAACTGGCTCACCGCAGTCTCGCTGGCGGTACCAGCGCTGCGCGTCATTCGAGCGGTGCGGGCGGTCCGTGCGGTACGCGCGCTGCGTGCCGCACGAATGACCCGGGGGATGCGTCTCGTGCGCGTCGTCGGTTCCATGAACCGCGGGATGCAGGCGCTCGGACGGCTCCTCGAGCGTCGCGGTCTCGGCTACGTTCTTGCGCTCACGGCGCTCGTGACCGTCCTTGGCGCGGCTGGCATGTACGCTTTCGAGCGGGAGCTGCCCGACGGCCAGGGACTCACGAGCTTCTCCTCCGCCCTCTGGTGGACCGCCATGATCATGACCACCATGGGTACCGACTACTGGCCGCGGACGGGTGAGGGACGAGCCCTCTGCCTGCTGCTCGCCCTCTATGCCTTCGCCGTCTTTGGCTACGTCACGGCATCGCTGGCGTCCTTCTTCATCGGACAGGACGCGGCGCGCGACATCAAACCGGACCTCACATGACGCCTGTTGTGCCGCGCGCGATCATCGACTGCCACGTGCACCTGAACAACTATCACGAGCAGGAGGCAATCTCGCTGGAGGAAAGTCTCGACAGGCTCCAGCTGGCGATGGAGGACGCCGGGGTCGGCTACTCGCTCGTCCTCACGTCGTACATCGTGAGCGTCCACCGTCCCAGCACCGCCCAGGTGGTGAAGGCTATCGAGAAGATCGATTCCCTCGGCGTGGTTGCCGGGATCAGCTACCTGAACTACCGGCAGCGCGATCTCCGTGAGCTCGCCGACTTTCTCAGCGCGGGGCTGGTCAAGGGACTCAAGCTGTATCCGGGATACGAGCCATTCTATCCGCATGACAAGCGGCTGAAGGTCGTGTACGACCTCGCCGAGGAGTTCGATGTCCCCGTGATGATCCACACTGGCGACACCTATACACCGAAAGGGAAGGTGAAGTACGCCCACCCCCTCGAGGTGGACGAAGTGGCCGTGGATCACCCCAACGTGAAGTTCGTGATCTGCCACCTCGGCAATCCATGGCTGGTGGACTGCATGGAGGTTGTGTACAAGAACGCGAATGTCTCCGCGGACTTTTCCGGCTTGATCCTCGGCGAGTTTACCGAGGCATTCGAGGACTACATGGAGGAGCAGATCGAGGAGGTGATCCTCTATGCCGGCGAGCCCCGGAAGTTCCTCTACGGCTCCGACTGGCCCATCTGCTCCATGAAGTCGTACGTGGAATTCGTGCGGCAGCTCAAGCTGCCCGCGACCGACCTGCACGCCATGATGTACGAGAATACCCGTCGGCTCTTCCGTCTTCCCCTCCCTGAGCTTCCCGCACCGGGCTCCAGCGGTGCGTAAGCGTGCGGCGCGCCGGCGGGCGCGCGTCACCGTTCGCGAATTGATCGACGCCGCGGATCCGGCGTTCCGTCCCGCGCACGCACTGCTGCGGAGCTCTTTCCATCGCGGCGAGATGCTGCCCGTCGCCGACTGGCGTAACGCGATGCGGGAGCGGCGTGAAAATCTCTGGACAGACCTGAACTGGCACCTGCTGGTCGCCGAACGAAACGGGAAGGTGCTTGCGGCCGCGAGCGGCAGTTACCAGGGAAATCTCAACATCGGGCTGGTGGGCTACATCGCGGTGGCGCCGGCGGCGCGAGCGATGGGGCTGGGACCACGAATGCGGCGCGCCTTGGTGCGTCGCTTCGAAGCCGATGCATGGCGTCTTCACGGTGCACCGCTCCGCGCCATCGTCGGTGAGGTCCGTCCCGACAACCCATGGCTCGGGACGCTCGTGCGGCAGGGCGCCATCGCACTCGACTTCCCGTACTACCAGCCCTCGCTCGGCAAGAAGAAGGAGCCAGTACCGCTCGTGTTGTACTACCAGCCGATGGACCGGCCGCGCCGGTCACTGCCGGTCGCGGAAGTGCGCCGCATGCTGTTCAGCATCTGGCGGAGGTCGTATCGGGTGCCTCGGCCCCTGCAACATCCGGAGTTCCGGGCAATGCTGCGAACGCTGCGCGGCAAAAGAGTGGGCTCGCGACCGGACCTCCGCTGAGGCGTCGCATCGCGGTTTCCTGGCGTGGGTGATCCGGCGCACGGCTTGCAACCGTGATGCGGCCTCTACTCCGGATGGCAAATGACAACCTTCAGCGTCGGTTACTTCGTCGGCAGCCTGGCGACACAGTCCATCAATAAAAAACTGGCAACCGCACTCGTCCGTCTTGCGCCGCCCGGCCTGACGATGGAAGAGATTCCGATCAGGGATCTACCGCTGTACTCGTATGATTACGACGCGGCGTATCCCCCGGAGGGTCAGGCGCTGAAGGATGCGATCGCGCGGGTTGACGCGGTCCTGTTCGTGACGCCGGAATACAACCGCTCCATTCCTGGCGCCCTGAAGAATGCCATCGACTGGGCCAGCCGCCCGTGGGGCACGAACTCTTTCGCGCGGAAGCCCTCCGCCATCATCGGTACGTCGCCCGGAAAGATCGGCACCGCGGTGGGGCAGCAGCACCTTCGCAGCATCCTCGCCTTCTGCAACTCGCCGCTGATGAACGCCATCGAGGCGTACATCGAGTTCACGAAGGGCCTCATCACCAACGACGGCAAGGTCACCGTGCCGTCCACCGAGGAATTCCTCCAGACGTACATGAAGGAGTTCCACGGATTCATCGAGCGTGTCTATACCGCGTTGCCACGCACGAGCGGGGCGTTCGCAGGGGTCGAGGATGAAGAGTAGCTGATGTCAGGACGGTTGAATATGCCGGTGCAAATGATTAGATTACGCATTATGAAAATGACACGTGTTTCTGCCACACGCGGGACTGCGCCCGGAGCATTCCGGGCGCGCGGTCCTGAGCGCGGAGGTGCGACGCATCAGCGATGACGTCGCCTGACGGCCGAACACGCCGCGGATAGTCACGCCCGATATCCGCTGCCAGTCGCCCCATCCGCGCCTTCGAGCCGGATGGGGCGATTTCCTTTTCACGCCGTCATGCCGTCACACTCTCACTCCACGAGGACCTCATGAACACGATCATTCCAGGCCGTCTTCCCGAACCGCCTCCCGGCGCATTCAACTTCGACCAGGTCGACGGGGACCGTCATGTCGGATGGATCACGCCCGACACCGTCGGCTTCCGTGGCTTCGGCAATGATGTCGAGGCCGCACATGCCGCGTGGCTGGCGCACCGCGCCATCGCACGACGCATCGCGCAGCGTGAGGGTGGACGCGTTCCTCCCATTGATTCCGAACCGCTGACGATTCACCACGATCGCGACGGCGACTTCGTGTACGCATCCAATCGCCGCGTTGCGCGCCTGCTCGCGCCGGACGCGAAGCAGCGCTGGGGGAACTCCCATGCATTCGAGCTCCAGCTCGATGCCCCGCGTGATGAAGTCACGATGCGGGCGAAGGCGCATCTCGCGTACCGCACTTTGCGCCGCTCCGGCACGCGCTGGGCCATGTGGCTCGCTGAGGTCAAACCGATTGAGATCCCACAGGAGGTTCCCATGCGACAGGACAAGGACATGATCATCGAGAATCCACTCCCGATGCGGTACCTGATGGTGAGCGTCGCGATGGTGCTTCTGCTCCTCGGTGCGTTGGTTGCCCCGGCGGCGCTGGCCGCCGTCCTCGCCGCGATCGCCATCGCGTCGCTCCTCATCCTGCGCCTGACCGTGTTCCATGCGCACTGGCCGCGCGTGCGGCTGAGTCACGCACTGTCCGGCCGGGAGTACAGCGACCGGAGGCGCTGATGCTGCGCTTTCGTCGCCGGGCCACCGGGCACGAGCGCACCGAAGCACTTTATGGACTATCATGTGCAGAAGCCGACCAGATATGCGAATTCTCACACTCGATACCGTGCTCGTCGCGACGGACCTGACGCCAACCTCTGCGGGCGCCATGCGCACAGCCGCCGCGCTCCGCGACGAAGGCGGTGCCGCACTCCACATCGCGCACGCTGCTCCCCTGACACGGCGATCATCGCACGCGCAGGAGTTCGCGCGGAGTTCACCCACGCAATCGACGAGAGCGTGGGCCGTGCCGGTATCACCGGCGAATACACCAGCCACGTGCTCGATGAACCGATGACGGAATCCATCGGCCGACTCGCAGAGCGGATCAAGGCCGATGTCATCCTCACCGGACGCCACGGAGATTCTGATGTCCCGATGGCGCGGCCGGTCGGCGGGACGGCCTTTGCCATCATTACGAGATCCCGTGTCCCATGCCTCGCGGTCACGATACCGATGACCATGCCGCTGCGGCAGGTGCTTGTCGCGATCGACTTCTCCGAGACTTCGCGAGGCGCGCTCATCGTCGGCCTCTCATGGGCCTCGGCGCTGCGCGACCGAAATGGAACCGCCCCAGTCCTGACGGCGCTCCACATTCGTTCGGATGCGGTGGATGCGGGCTCGCCTGACGCCCTCATCGTGCGGGACGTGAACCATGAGCTCGACCTCCTCCGACGCAATGCGGGGGACTGGGCGGGGGTCGACGTTCGCGGCGTTACGACGTCGGGTACCGACGTGGCCGGCGCCATTGCCACCCACGCAACCGCGCAGCACGCGGAGCTCGTGGTGCTCGGCACCCGCGGCGGGAATCCACAGCGAGCGCCGGATCTGGGATCCGTGTCCGCCGCCGTGCTCGGGAAAGTGAACGCGCCAGTCCTTCTCGTTCCGCCAGCCGTGTGGGCTGACTACGCCAAGGACATGACCTGACGCTGCACGGTCCGCGCTGTCGCCTGCTTGCGCGACGGCACGCCGTCTGTAAGATAGAAATGTGTCGCCGTCTCCGATCGCCGGCGATGAAGGTTTGATAAGCACAGTCTCCCGCAGGGCGGGGCATGTCGTCCGACGAGCGTGTGACCGGGACGGATGGCGATCGTATCGAGCCGGGCCGCGACACGATCGCGCCCTCCAGGCACCTTATTGCCGTCGTCGACGACGATGCGTCGGTATGTGAATCGATCGCCCGGGTGCTCAGCGTGCATGGCTATCGCGTCGCCGAGTTCACCAGTGCCAATGAATACCTGGTGCAGCGCAGCCGGCAGTTACAGCCGGCCTGTCTCCTCGCTGACATCCGCATGCCTGAGCTGGACGGGCTGGAACTCTACCGCCGAACGCTTCGCGACGGCGTGGATGTGCCGACCATCTTCATGACCGGCACGACCGACGTGTCTCTCGTCGTTGATGCCATGCACTCGGGCGCAGCGGACCTGCTGCCGAAGCCGTTCTCTCCGCAGAAGCTGTTCGACGCAGTCGAGCGCGCCATCCAGCGTGCGGGCGCCGTCCTGGATGACCGCTGGTCCGTCGTACGGCTGTGGGCATCCGCGTCACAGCTTACGCCGCGCGAAGCGGAAGTGGCCGGCTACGTCGCCTCGGGGCTGCTGAACAAGCAAGTGGCCGCGCACATCGGTACGCGTGAGAAAACGGTCAAAGTCCACCGGGCGCGTGCCATGCAAAAGCTCGGTGCGCATTCCCTCGCAGACCTGGTGCGGATGACAGACCGCCTCGTGGCCATCCCGGTGCGGCGCGTGATTCTTCGCGATGGGTCCGCAATGCAGCGGCCGCCCGTCCTGGACCGTCTGGTGGAAGCCGTGAAAGCCGCTGCGCGGATCGAGGCGGACACCAGCCCGGAGCAGACAGGCGGCGATGCCTAAGCCCGCAGGTTGGACCAAAGCACAATAGGCCGGGGCGACGAAGCGTGTTTACCTGTGGGCAGTACTTCCCCCAGGAGGACACGATGACATCATGGCGGCAGAATACCTGGACGGTCGACCATCGCGACCTCCAACCCGCGCTCTCGCTGGCGATGCTGCTGAGCCGCGCATCCATGGGGCTCCTCCTCCTGCGCAACGGCGACGCGGGCTCAATGCGCACCGTGATCGCGGAAGGACTGAGCCGCGAGGAGTCGCTGATGTTCGGCGGGGGCGCCCGTACGCTCGCCGCGATCGTGAATGCCTGTAGCACGCGCCGACGCGTCATCATCCGTGACGCGCGTGTGGAGGATGCGAATGGCGCCGAGGGGGTTCGGGAGCTCTCGCAGCGCATCGGGTTCAGGGGGATCGAGATCCTCCCGCTCGAGCGCAACGGCGACATCACAGTGGGGGCGCTCGCCCTGCTCTTCCGGCATCCCCTGCGACAGACGGCGCGCACGGAGCACGTCACGGCGCTGACGGCGGCGCTCATCGCACAGGCGCTGGACAACGCGCGGCTGCGCGCGGACGCGGAGCGGCGTGCCGCGGAACGCCTCCAGTTCCTCGCGCGGATCAACCACGAGCTCCGCACGCCGCTGCAGTCGATAACGGGCTACGTCGAGCTGCTGAAGGATGACGCCGAGCACCCGACGGAACGCCAGCGCGGCATGCTCGACCGGATCCAGCACAGCGAGGAGATGATCCTGTCGCTCATCGAAGACCTGGCCAACCTCAGCCGGATCGACGCAGGGCGCATGAGTTATGATCTGACAGGCGTCCAGGTGACCGAGGTTCTGGCGCGCGCAGAGGCAATCGTCCGGCCACTCGCGAAGAAGCTCGGCGTACGCCTGGTGATCCATCCGCCACCGCCGGCGCTCCAGGTCCATGCGGATCCGCGGAAGCTGACGCAGGTGCTCGTCAACCTCGTGACAAATGCCCTCAAGTTCACCCCCACAGGCCGGGCCGTGACGGTCGAGGCGCGACGCAACGGAGCGCGTGTGGATCTCGTGGTGCGGGACGAAGGACCCGGCATCCCGGCAGACAAGCTTGGCGCGATCTTCGAACCCTACGTGCAGGTCGATCAACGGCGCGACGGGCTGTTGAGCGGATTCGGCCTCGGGCTCGCCATCAGCCGCGAATTCGCGAATGGCATGGGTGGGAAACTGATCGCGGAGAACATCGGGACACCGGCGCGAGGCGCCGCGTTCACCTGCTCGATCCGCGTCCATCGGCGCGACCGAACGCTATGGCGCTCGAGACTGAATCCGGTCAGCGCCAGCGTTTCGGCACCAACGCCCGCCCAACTGCCGACGCCACCCTAGCGCCCATGCGTCTCCGCCTCACCCGGAACTGCAAGAGCCATTCGCGTCACCAGCCCGGTTCAGGTACAATGCAGAGGGCACGGTAATCCCTTTCGGGTGAGGCACGGATGCACGGCTCCGGCGAGATTGTTCCAGACGCAACTGTCCGCGCGGTCGATGCGCGTCCGGTTGATGATAAAGCAGCACAGCACGACGCGGATCGCTCTGACACCGAAGTCACGCTGACTCCACGGATCGCTGACCGGATTGGCGACGCGTCGTACGACAGCTTTCCGGCAAGCGATCCGCCGTCGTGGACCGGAACTCACGCCGGCGCGCCCCGGTTGAAGGGCTGACATTGGCGCTTCCATTCGGCGAATTACAGCCGGAGAGACACATGCCCAACGTCATACTGGTACCGCTCGACGGCTCCGACAAGGACGTCCGCGCGGCACTGTTTGCCGATGCTTTTGCCGGACTGGTGAATGGGCGCCTGCACTTCATTCGCGTTCTTGAAACACCTGCCACGATGATCTCGGCAGGACTTGCGCTGATCGATGCAGTTCCCGCGAGCTCCGCACGTGACCGCGATGGAATCGAACGCGGCTTTCGCGTGATGGAGGAACAACTGTCCGACGCAACGCGGCGGAATGCGAGCTGGGAGATTGTCGAAGCAGTGGATGTGGCCCTGGAGCTGCTCCGGCGCGCCGAAGGCGCAGCCGACCTCATTGTCATGGCATCGCGTGGTCCCGGCACGCTGGAACGTGCCTTCTTCGGCAGCGTGGCGGACGCCGTCGTGCGCAAGGCAACATCGCCCGTCGTCATTGTTCCGCCCGGGACTCACTACACTGCCGGTCAACGGGTGACCATCGGCAAAGTGCTCGCGCCGATGGACGGCTCCGAGGTGAGTCGCGCAGCCCTGGACGCGCTGGCGAAGCTCGTGCCGCCCGGGCTCCTCGAGTACCTCCTCCTGCAGATCGTTCCGCCGGAGCGTACTGGCGGATATCACCTGCCTGATTCGGTCGGCCTCGGCGTCGCTGCCAGTGAAGTTCCCGGACACTCCGATGCCGTGCACGTCAAGGCAGACCTCGCACGAACTCGGCTCCTCGAAATCGCGCAACGGAGCCAGGCGCACGGCCATCGCGTTCAGGTGCGGGTCATCGATTCGGGAGACCCTGCCTCCGCTATTATTGCCAGCATGCGGAGCGAATCGGTGGATCTCATCGCCATGGCCACGCGCGCCGCGGGAGGGGTGCGGCGTGCGCTCCACGGTAGCGTCGCCACCCGTGTTGCCCGCGAGAGCGAGGTTCCGGTCTTCCTGGTCGCCCACGCCGCGGGCCACGCACCGGCGTCCAACGGACCTGCGTAAGGAATGGCACGGACCCGCGCAACGCAGCTCGACGTCCCGATCGATCCCGCGCGTGACCATGTCCTTGGGCCGATCAACGCTGGTCTCACCCTTGTCGAGTATGGCAGCTATGCCTGCGCGTATTGTCATGCTGCCCACGAAGTCGTGGCAAAATTACGGGAGCGGTTTGGCGATGAGCTGACATACGTCTATCGGCACCTGCCCCTCACCGATCGCTCGGTCGCGACCAAGGCGGCGGAGCTCGCGGAATACGCCGCCCACACCGACAACCGGTTCTGGGAGGTGCACGACGCCTTCATGAAGGGCGATCCGGACATCGACGAGCGCGATGTGAAGGCGCTCGCCGAGCGGCTGGGAGTGCCGCCGACGGAGCAGCGCGACGAAAGTCTGCGGAAGCGAGCGGCGAAGCGAGTGCGCGATGATGCGCAAAGTGGGTTGCGCAGCGGCGCGCGGATGACGCCCACCTTCTTCATCAACGGCCGTCGCTACGAAGGCGCCTGGGACGAAGACGCGCTCACCGAAGCGCTGGTTGGCTCGGTGGGACAGCGCCTGCAGACGGCGTTCCTGGATTTCGCGCGCTGGGCGCCGTCCATCGGTCTCCTGCTTCTGTTCACGATCATCGCGGCCCTCGGCCTGGCCAATTCACCGTGGGGGCCTGCGGTCGAGCGGTTCTGGGACGCGCCGATGGGGATTCGCTTCCGCGACCGCGCATTTTCCCTCTCTGCACTGGACTGGGTGAATCACGGGCTGCTGACGGTCTTTTTCCTGGTGGTGGGACTCGAGATCAAGCACGAGTTCACCGTCGGGAGGCTCAGCTCGCGCCTCGCCGCAACGCTGCCCGTCGCCGCGGCGTTCGGCGGCATGATCATCCCCGCCGGCATCTACGTCCTGCTCGCCCCGGGAGAACTCGCGCATGGCTGGGGCGTGACCATCGCGACCGACACCGCATTCGCGGTCGCGCTGATGGTGTTGCTGGGCGATCGCGTTCCGGTGCACTTGCGCGTCTTCCTCACCGCGGCGGTCATCGTCGATGACCTGGTCGCGATTGGTGTGGTCGCGGTGTTCTATACCGAGCAACTGGTCATCTGGTATCTCATCGCCGCTGCATTCGTCACGGCCATGCTGATGGCCTTCAACCGGTGGAACATCTACCGGGTGCTCCCCTATGGCATGCTTGGCCTGGTGCTGTGGTTCTGTCTCCACGAAGGTGGAGTGCATGCGACGCTCGCGGGGGTCATCCTCGCGATGGTGATCCCGACACGACCCCCCCCCAACCTCCGGACGCTCACCGCGCAGGCACAACAGGTGTTGGACGCGGAGCGCGGCGAGCATGGCGACCAGCCGCCGCCGGGCGGTCCGTCACTCTCGACGCTGCAGGCACTCGAGGTGATCTACGAACGCATCGAGTCGCCCGCGAGCAAGGTCTTACGGGTCGCGGAGCCCTGGTCGAACTACTTCGTGTTGCCGGTCTTTGCCCTTGCGAATGCGGGACTCGTGTTCGTCCCCGGGCTGCTCGATGGCCAAGTGCGACTCGTGATGGGACTGATGCTCGGCCTCGTGGTGGGCAAGCCGGTCGGCATCCTCGGGGGCGCGTGGCTGGCCGTGCGCTTCAAGCTGGCGGCCAAACCAGAGGAGTATTCCTGGCGGCAACTGGCCGGGGCCGGCGCATTCGGCGGAATCGGATTCACGATGTCCTTGTTCATTGCCGCATACGCCTATCCGGACCCATCGCAGTTCGCGGCGGCAAAGGCCGCGATTTTCGCCGCGTCCCTGCTTGCGGCCATCTTTGGTGTGGTCATTCTCTTGAAACGAGAAAAGGAGTGACTGCCAACGGCTTACGGCAAAAAGCTTACTGCCAAGAGCTTACGGCCAAGAGCTTACGGCCAAGAGCTTACCGC
>DASPMP010000078.1:0-5754 GCA_035626995.1 Gemmatimonadaceae bacterium | reverse complement strand
TCACCTTCGCGAGGAGTGCGGGCGCGATGGACACGATGCGCCAGTGCCGAGGGGCGTCGTGCAGGGGGCGTCCGTCATGCACCTCGCCGGGGGTGGTGTTGATCACCGCGCCGCCGTACGCCTCGACGATGCCGCGCCGGCTGCGCCAGCGCTGGCCGCCGCGATCGATGATCCCGACGCCGTAGTCGTCGTGCCAGTGGCGGCCGAACTGCTGCGCGCTCGCCGAGAAGGTGGCGAACACACCGGGCACCGGGGATGAGAGGACCCGCACGACGCGACTCATTCCCGGACGTTGCCAGCAGGACCGTTCGGGAGCAAGAGCAGCCGTAGCTCCGCCGGTGCAACTGCAATTGCGTTCTAGACGCGAGCGCGGCGGCCGGATACCCGCAACCACGTGCAAGACGGGTGACATGCGCGCGCACTGATTCCGTGCATGGATACCCCGTACTACATCCATGGCTATGGCGCCGTGGAAGCGGAGCGGTTGCTGGCGCAGGCGCACTCGGTGGCGGACCTGCTGCATGTGGACACAACGTTTCCCGCGGGCAGCCGCGTCCTGGAGGTGGGATGCGGCACCGGCGCGCAGACCATCCGCCTGGCCAGGAACAGCCCCGGGGCGCGGATCGTTTCCATCGATCGCTCGGCGGTATCGCTGGCGCAGGCGCGCGCGCGCGTTGAGCAGGCCGCGGTGACGAATGTGGAATTCCACGAACTGGACCTGTTCAACCTGCCGTTCGAGCCGGCGTCGTTCGATCACGCATTCGTGTGCTTCGTGCTGGAGCACCTTCCCAATCCGCGGGAGGCGCTGAAGGTGGTGTCCACCTTCCTGCGGCCCGGCGGCACCGTGACGGTGTTCGAGGGGGATCACGGCTCGGCGTACTTCCATCCGCACAGCGACGTGGCGATGCGCGCGGTGGCCTGCCAGGTGGAGCTGCAGCGGCGAGGGGGCGGGAACGCGTGCATCGGGCGGCAGCTCTATCCCCTGCTGAAGGCCGCCGGATATGAGGGGGTGCGGGTGAGTCCGCGGATGGTGTACGTGGACGCGAACCGGCCGGACCTGATCGAGGCGTTCAGCCGGAAGACATTCACCTGGATGGTGGAGGCGGTGCGCGATGACGCGATCGCGCAGGGGCTGATTACGGCCGCCGAGTTCGACGCGGGGATCCGCGACCTGTACCTGACCGCGACTGACGCAGGGGTGTTCTGCTACAGCTTTTTCAAGGCGATGGGTACCGTCATGATCTGAGTCGTTTCGCGAGCACTTCCGCGCAAGTCACCGCAGCGCGGGATTCACCGAAGGGCGACGAAGGTCGTCGCCCGCCGTCTCGTACACGCATGACCCTGTCTCACAATGGGAAGGAAGCAAGCCGAACAAAGTTTGAACTAAATACGAACAGCCACCCGGAACCGTGCACCTTCTGGCGAAAATTGAAAGCAACGTACCGCGTAAGTCCCATGCGGAACACCCATGCCTGCGGGCTCACATCGCCTCCGGGAGTGATCGCGGCTAACTGCGATGCGGCCGCGGCGCATACCAACGTGTCTGTCACAAACTGAACATCAGCGGAATCCAGACTCGGAAGATCAACGGAGTTCCGTTCTCGAACGCTCCCCGTATCTGTCGCAGTCACCAAGGCAATGAGTTTGCCCGCGAGGAACGTGGTCGTGGAATCACTCGGCAGGCACGCGTTGGCCTGCGCTTGTGCTGTGCTAGCGACACAGGTGATCGCGACTAGCATTGCAAGGACCTTTCTTGTCATCTATGCCTCAGCCTTTCCGGAGAATTGGTGTCTAGGGACGAGTGCAGCCTGGTAAGGTGCGCGACCAATCGGAGTAGTGGGACGGCCCGTTCGTCGCGACGTACGTAAGTATTGAGCCACCTGAGGTTATTGGAAGCAGGTTGACGCTCTGCCCGTCGTACTTGTAGATGCCGTCGTAATCGATGATGTATCCTGGAACACCCAATAACTTCGATGTGTTCCAATCATCGCCACTGGCGCGACCATTGACAGTCCATCCCTTGACGAGATGGCCATAGGGCGAGCCAGCCATGCTCCCACAATTGGCCGGATAAATCGCGCCCCAACGAAACGGATGTGAGTGCATCGTAGCGATCAACTTTGCGCTTCCGATAATCTTTGGGACTTGGTCCGCAGTAAGGTTGACGCCACAAGGCGTTCCGTTGGCTGACAACTGCTGAGCAAAGTATTGGTTGTTGATGGAATCGAGGTAAAAGCCGTACAACACCTCCTGGTTATTGGCCGTGTTAGTGTCAGCATCCGCGCCCGAATCTTCCCATAGAATCTTCATACCCTTCCGGAACGGTGCCTGGTCCGCGATGCTGTCGCCCACGGGACAGGTAACAGCGTTCACGTGAATGTGCTTCTCGACTGTTTTGCCATTGACCCGGGCGACGATGGTAAGCGTGCCCGGCCCTTGTATCACTCGCGTGCAAGTTGAATCGGCCGGCAACTGCCTCGTACACGCCGTCGATGACGAATCAACGACTTCGCTTGAGTCGCCTCCTTGCGATGTGTCATCTGGAAACCAGATATAGCGAAGTACCGTCTTTGGAATTCCAATTCCAGAAACGCTCGGGTTGATGACCTTGTTTGGGAACTTCACCGTTGATCCTATTGCTACGGAGACAGAGTCGGCAGTGAATTGTAGATCGGCGGTCGCGCGCGTTAAGATCAGGGTCGTAGACCCATTGTGCGTAAAACACTCCGGATTTTGTGGATAAGCGGGGCCACAGTAGTACACACCGTTGCTGTTGAGATTGATCGAGCTCTGGGATCGGAGGATGAACACAGAGTCGAGCACCTTGATGTTGTAAGAGATGGGGTCGACCCACTGGCCGAGATAGTAGTATTGAGCGAACGACCAATCGTATGTGGCCGCTGGGCTGATGTGTTTTTGCCGAAGATACGCGTAGCCTCGCATCCCGTTATCGTATCCGCCTGGGCCCCACCCACCAGTAGAACTGTTGTCATGCGTCCAACCCACATAGCCAGACGCCTGTGCAGTAACTACGGTCGTATCGGGGTAGTATCCAACAAAGACTGGCCCGCCGCCGCCGGTACTCGCGTTATGGCTCGTAGAAGCTTCCCTGAAGTCCGGAGAGTCGCCTGGAAGAACGTCGGAACTCATGCCTCCGGCGGGTCTTAAGTCTCGTGTGCTCGATTGCACGGACGTGGGTTCGTCGTTGCAGCCAATGAGGAGGGTGGCTACCGCGGCAAGGCGGAATATTCTGAAGTGCACAGGTGGTACCCCAAAGTGAGGAGGTTGGGTAGCTGGCCTCCCTGCGCCGCGTTGATGCTACAAACCCTGCAAGCGAGCGCGCTCGGGTGATGTGCTTTGAATCACCGATATGAGAGCGAACCGGCAATTAGGGTATCAGAAGGCCGCGTCAGTATAAAAGCGCGTTTCGGTGTCGTAAACCTGCGTTTTGTGACACCGAATGTGGCGTTTTGTGACACTTCTCTACCGCGCGGTATCCTCGCGGACGCCGACCTCCGCGACGTAGCCTGTCGCGCTTTCCTTCGCGCGCGCCACTGACGTCAGGATCGCCGTCCCCTCGACTGTGGAATCACTGCTGATGTCGACGCCGAGCACGTGGAAGTCCGCCACCCAGCGGCCTTCCATATAGTCCTCGCGATCCCGGCACGCATAGACGGCGCTGAACTGCGCGGCGTTGAATTGGCGGGTGGCAATGCTGATCTCGAGGAACCGCCGCAGCTGGACGTCTGGCGCCAGATTGGGTTTGAGCTGCGTGAATACGTCGATGACGTCGGGCTGTCCTCGCGCGGTGTCCTTCACCGTCGACTGGCGACGGGCGACGTCGAGGAGCTGGCGTGCGACGTCGGCGCTGGACGGGCCGGCGTTGCTGGCGTTGGTGAGGACGATGACGGTGATGTCGCGCCCCGGGTCGTAGATGATGGACGCGGAGACTCCCCATGTGCCGCCGTGCCATGCGAGCGTGCCGTTGGGGCGGGCGGCGACGCGCGCGAGCTCCCCGGCCTGGTCGCGGAGGACGGTGATGCGTCCCGCGCGGACCGCGGCCATGAACCTCGCGAGGTCGCTCGCGGTGGAAGCGACCGCGCCGCCAGCGCCGGCCCATGCGTTGTAGTTCCGGAGGCCGGCGCTGAGGTTCACGAGACCATCGCGGCGCGCGGCGCTGCGGCGCTCGAATGGCGTGGGGCCGGAGCGCTCGCCCGGGCGCGCATAGCTGGGCGCGATGTCGCTGGCGTGGCAGTCCGTGCCCTCGACGCAGGAGTGGGTCATGCCGAGGGGCATGAAGACACGCTCACGGAGCACCTGGGCGTAGGTCTTCGTGCGTTCGGCGTGCTGGATGATGAGCTCGAGGACGGAGTAGCCGGTGCTGGAGTAGGCGCGTCGTTCGCCGGGACGGGCGGTGGGTGGATGCGCAGGATTGCGGGCGAAGGCGAGGAGGCGCTTCGGGTCCCACGCTCGGCTGCCGCGGGCGGAGTCGGCGAAGAGCTGGGCGAAGAACTCGGCGCCATTTTCGCCGTTGTAGTTGTGGAGGCCGCTGGTGTGGTCGAGGAGGTGGGCGATGGTGATGTCGTTTGCGTGGGGGATGCCATCGAGCGTTCCGGGGGGCATGCGATGGACGGCGCGGTCGGTGAGGCTGAGGCGACCGGTGCGGACGAGCTCCATGACGGCGGCGTAGGTGAGCATCTTGGTGATGCTCGCGGTGCGGACGCGGTGAGCCGGCGTCATCACCTCGGCGGATTCGACGTACGCGAGGCCGGCCACGCCGGACCACTCGGTGGCGCCGTGGGTGACGTGCGCCTGGATACCGGGAACGCCGCGCTGGACTGCCGTGGCGAGGATGCGGTCGTAGTGCGGACCGTTGCGTTGCGAGGCGTGAAGGTCGCGCGAGGTGCATGCCGCGACGCCGATGCTGGCCGCCGCGATGAATGCCAGGGCGAGTTGCACGGAGGGAAAAGCCACGGTCAAAGAGTACGCCCCGTCACCTGTTGCGTCCAGATAAATGCGTGGCATTACAGGCTTTGCATAGGCGTCTGTCGCACCGGAGGTCCCGCAGGCATCTTGGCGATGACGCGGCGATGACGCCCTTATCCTACCCTGCGCCGCACGCGGAAAGAGCTGGAGGGAATCGGTACCGTGATTCATCTGCACACGCTTGGCGATACCCTGATTCAGGTGGGTACGAGGTCGGTACGTCCGACCTCGCCGCTGATGTTTGCGGCATTGCTGTACCTGGGGATGGAGCGTGGGCGCCGGGTGCCTCGGGCCGCGTTGCAGGAGGTGTTGTTCTCCAATGGAGACGAGCGAAGCGGGGCGCACTCGTTGCGTCAGCTCCTGTACAAACTGAGGCAACTCCGGGCTCCGATCGAGGCCGACGCTGGCACCGTGTTTGTGGCCGAGGAGGACGTGCGCGACGATGCGACGTCCGACCTCGTCCTCGAGCGCGATGTCGGCCAGCTGGCGAGTGGTTTCCTGCCGGACTACCACCCCGATCTGTCCGAGCGTTTCACCGAGTGGCTGGATCGCCAGAGAGACGCAGTTGCCGCAAGCATTCGCACCCGCCTCGTCTCTGCCATCGAGGCCAGCAGGGAGGCGCTCGACTGGCGAGCCGTCGAACGCCATGCGCGACTCCTGCAAGCTCTGGATCCATACAATGAAGTCGGTGTGTTTGCGCGGGCGGAGAGCGCCGCGATGTCGGGCGGGAAAACAGCGGCACTGCGAATCCTCGATCAGTATCAGTCG
>DASPMP010000077.1:0-2900 GCA_035626995.1 Gemmatimonadaceae bacterium | reverse complement strand
GCCGCGCACAGCGGTCGTTCTTCGGGCAATTCATCACCGTGCAGCCCTGTGCAACCTGCAAGGGAGAGGGCACCGTCATCGCGTCGCCGTGCAGAAAGTGCCGTGGTGACGGGCGGGTTCGCGCCGACAAGGAGATCAGCGTCCATGTCCCGCCAGGCGTAGCTACCGGGCAGTACATGACACTCCGCGGCGTTGGTAATGCCGGCTCGCGCGGCGGAATGCGAGGTGACGTGCATGTGGTGTTCGACGTCGCGGAAGATCCGCGGTTCGACCGTGACGGAGAGGATCTCTACACCGAGGTGCTGGCCACGTACCCGCAACTCGTCTTCGGGGCGGATGTCACCGTGCCAACGGTCACGGGAAGCGTCCTGCTCAGCGTACCATCTGGCACGCAGAGCGGGCAGGTGTTTCACCTGCGCGGCCGCGGCCTGCCACGAGTGAATACCAGTGGTACTGGAGACCTTCACGTGCGCGTCCAGCTCTGGACGCCCGATCGCCTCACGGAGAAGGAGCAGCAGTTGATCCAGGAACTGGCCGCGGTCCAGAAGAGCGTTCCCGTCGATCGTGGCAAGAGTTTCTGGACGCGCATGCGTGACGCGCTCGGCGCGTGAGCGCCCGGCGCTGGACAACGGTCCGTACCGGTAGCCTGAGCGATCGAACCGCGGTGATCCGCGCGCTCTTCGCGAGCGGAGCGGAGGGAGTGCAGGAGCTCGACGACGAAATCCTGACGCATATCGCCGACGCTGACGAATCGCGGATTCGTGCGGCGATTGCCGGCGCGGATCCCAGCGCGTCGCTCAGCTTTTCCCCCACGCCGGACGTGGATTGGTCCGCGGAGTGGCGTTCCCGGATCTCGGCCCACCGTCTGGGCTCCCTGGTGGTGACGCCACCGTGGCTGGCCGAGCGCTTCACGGCAGCCGAGCGCGTCGTGATCGAACCCGCCATGGCGTTTGGGACGGGTGAACACGAGACGACGCGCGGTGTTGTGCGACTCCTGCACGGTGTGATCAAGCCAGGCGACGCCGTCGCTGACCTCGGTGCGGGAAGCGCGGTTCTCGCGATTGCCGCCGCAAAGCTGGGCGCTGGACGTGTCATCGCCATCGAGCTCGATCCAGACGCGATCGGGAACGCTGAAGGGAACATCGTCGTGAACGCCGTCGCGGATCGGGTGTCCGTCGTCGAGGGAGATGCGGCGCTGTTGCTGCCACTGGTCGCGCCGGTTCGCGTCATCGTTGCAAACATCATTTCTTCCGTTCTCCTCGAACTGCTTCCGGTCATGGCCACGTCGCTCACGGCGGACGGTGCCGCGATCCTGAGTGGGATCCTCGTGGAGGAGCGGGAGGAGATGCTCCGCGAGCTCGCCCGCGCCGGGTGGCGCGTAGCGGCGGAAGACCAGGAGGGCCCGTGGTGGAGCGTGAGCATCGCGCGGCCGTAACGCTCTATGTCGGCGACGGCTTCAGCGCGGGTCAGAGCCTGGAGCTGCCGGAAGGCCCCGCGCACCATGTCCGGGTTCGTCGCGTAGTCCAGGGCGACGCGGTGCGGTTGCTCGATGGCAGGGGAAGCATCGCTGATGGAGTTGTCGAAGCATTCACGAAGCGTCGCGTCACCGTCCGCGTCGGCACGGTCGGTCACGTGGACGCACCACCTCCGCTGCATCTACTCGTGCCCGTCGCTGACCGTGACCGGATGCTGTTCGCGGCGGAGAAGTGCACCGAGCTTCGCGTGACATCGTGGCGTCCCGTGCTCTGGGCGCGCTCGCGGAGCGTTTCTCCACGCGGCGAGGGAGACAAGTTTCGCGAGAAGGTCGTTGCCCGGATGGTCGCTGCCCTGGAGCAGTCCGGCAGCGCGTGGTTGCCGGAGTCGTTGCCCGAGATGCAGCCGTCTGAGGCGCTTGCCGTCCCGTCCGTTGAGGCAGCGCGGGTCCTGCTAAATGCCACGGGAGCACCACTGTTGTCAATGACAAGTGCCGGGAGCATGACTATCGCCGTCGGTCCGGAGGGTGGCTTTGAGCCTGCGGAGCTGGAGCTCGCGACTACATTGGGATGGCGCACGGCGGCGCTTGGAAGCTCGGTCCTGCGCTTCGAGACCGCGTTGATTGCCGCAACTGCCGTCATTCGCGCCCAGCAGCATCAATCCGGGAACGGGTAGGCATGCCAAGCCAATGTCTTTTCTGCCGTATCATCGCCGGCGAAATTCCCGCGGGGATCGTCGCACAGAACGAGCACTGCGTGGCATGCCGCGACATCAATCCTCAGGCGCCGATACACATCCTCATCATCCCCCGCGAGCACATTCCATCGCTTAATGAGGCGCGCGATGCCACGGTTCTGGGTCGAATGCAATTGCTCGCGGCCGAGCTGGCGAAATCACACGGGTTGGCCGAGCGCGGGTATCGAACGGTGATCAACACGAACGCCGATGCCGGGCAGACCGTCTTTCACATCCACCTGCATCTGATCGGCGGACGAACCATGACCTGGCCTCCGGGATGAGTTGAAGCGCGCAAGCGCTACCCGTAGGATTCATTGCACTCACTCGCCCTGCCGCCAATGTCAACGTTGCAGTCGCGGCTGCTGTCAGAGCTGACCGCGGCGCGCAAGAATCAGGACAAGGCAGCCACGCTGCTGCTCAGTTCCACGCTGTCCGAAGTGAAGAATCGCGCCATCGAAGTGAAGCGCGATCTCACCGATGACGACGTCATCGAGGTCATTCGTCGGGGAATCAAGAAGCGCCGCGAGTCGATCGAGCTGTATGACAAGGGAGGCCGCAGGGAGCTTGCGGAGGCCGAGCGCGCCGAGGTTGCGTTGCTCGAGAAATATCTGCCGGCGCAGGTGGATCCCGATGAGATCCGAACGGCGGTGCGCGCCGCGATCGCTGGGGGTGCCGCGAACGTCGGGGCG
>DASPMP010000076.1:0-9820 GCA_035626995.1 Gemmatimonadaceae bacterium | reverse complement strand
CCAGACTCGTGATGGCAGCACGGCGGCGCTCGCCAGGCGCACCCGCGCTGTGTCGAATTTCACGTCACGCCATGGATCCGCTGTCCGCGCGCCGAGGGAGCTGAACAACTCCGTGGCCCGGTCCGCGGAATCGCGACCGCTGCCAAGACCGTGGATCGCGTCCCGACAGCCCGTCCCGACAACGAGAAGAAACAGGCTTGAGAGCAGGTTGCGACAGGGGCGGCGCGCGATCAAGACGCTGACGGTAAGAATGGCGTAAGTCGTGATGTAGACGGAACTAAGCACCGCTTCAGCGCCCCCCGAAAGGGTTGCTGACGCTGCACGGTCCGGCTAACTTCGGATGTGCCTGGGATCAACCAGTTACCGGGCGTAGTACACAGTAGTTCCAGTGCCCCTTGGTGTAACTGGCAACACGTCTGACTCTGGATCAGAAGAGTCCTGGTTCGAGCCCAGGAGGGGCAACTGAGCGAGACAAGCGCATGCGCCTGTCTCGCTTTTTTGCTTTTTCGATGCCTGCTACGATGGCAGGAACCGGGGCGCAATCGCGGCCCCGATCAGCAATCCGGAAAGCAGAAGGACGAAGGTCACCAGGAACACGCACAGCCATCGTACCCATGCGTGCTTCAGTGGACGGGTGATGGCGCGTGTGGCCACCGCTCCAAGTACGGGTAGCGGAATGCCGATGAACACGGTGGCGAGATGCGTCTCTCGTGGACTCTCGCGCAGCAGATCGATGAGACCCAACGCCATCAGAACTACCGTCACGCCCAGTGCGCCAAGCCACCGGTTGCGCCGGTTGTCCCCACGACCCGCGAGGGCGATCGCCGCCGTAATAACTGCCGTGACTACCAGCATCACCAGCAGTGCAGGGATGTCGAGCGCCGAGGTGTCCATGTGCCCCGGTATCTAATCGGCCTCGCCCATGGCTGTGAGCCTTCATCGAGCCGAGAGCGCGGGACGAAGGCCGAGAGCCGAGGGTCCAGGCTATCCCTCGACGCGATGCTTGATCTGCTTCCCCTCAGCGAGATAGACGGCATCCTCGCCGATGTTCGTTGAGAGGTCGGCTACTCGCTCGAGGTTCCGGCCGACGAGCAGGAGCTCGATGGCGGTCGAGATGGTCTTCGGATCCTCGAGGATATGTGTCACGATGATCCGGAACAGTCCCTGATTCAGCTTGTCCACCTCGTCGTCCATCAGGCAGACCGCGCGTCCCAGCCCGCCGTCCGCGCGAACGAAGGCATCGATGGACTGGGAGAGCATGTCCCGCGCACGACGAGCCATTTCCTCGATCGTCGCGTCCGGGGTGATGTCGCTCTTGGACGCGATGATCCGAAGCGAAGACTGTGCGATGTTGACCGCGTGATCGCCCACCCGCTCGAGATCACTCGATGCCTTGATCGCGCTGATGATGAACCGAAGGTCTCGCGCCATTGGCTGTTGCAGGGCAAGCAGTTCCACGGCCATCCCTTCGATCTCGATTTCCAGCCGATCCACGTCGCGGTCGCCGGCGATTACGGCTTCCGCCTTGTCGCTGTCACGGGTGAGCAGGGATTCCACCGAGACATTCACCAGCGACTCGGCGCGCTCGGACATCGTGAGGAGTCGCTGCCGCAGGTCATCGAGCTGGTCGTGGAAGTGACGAAAGCCCGGTTGGCGGGCGGCAAGATCTGGGGTCATCCGAATCTCCCGGTGACGTATGCTTCGGTGCGTTCTTCGCGTGGACGGGTGAACAGGACGTCTGTCTTCTCGTATTCGACGAGGCGTCCGAGGTAGAAGAATGCCGTATGGTCGGAGACGCGCGCGGCCTGCTGCAGGTTGTGCGTGACGATCACGACAGTGAGCTCACCCTTCAACTCGAACAGCAGCTCCTCGATCTTCTGCGTGGCGATGGGGTCGAGTGCGCTGGCCGGCTCGTCGAGCAGCAGCACTTGCGGATCGTTGGCCAGGGCCCGCGCGATGCAGAGCCGCTGTTGCTGCCCACCCGATAACGCCAGCGCGCTGTCGTGCAACCGGTCGCGCACCTCATCCCAGAGCGCAGCTTTCCGGAGCGATTGCTCGACGATTTCATCGAGCGCGGACGACTTTCGCTCGCCGTTGATGCGGGGGCCAAAGGCAATGTTGTCGTAGATCGACTTTGGAAATGGATTCCAGCGCTGGAACACCATCCCGGCGCGCTGCCGCAGCGCAACCACGTCAGTGCCCTTCTTGTAGATGTCCTCACCGTCGATTTCGAGTGTGCCCGTCTTTTTCGTTCCGGGAATGAGCTCGTTGAGCCGGTTGATCGACCGCAGAAACGTCGATTTGCCGCATCCCGACGGTCCGATCAGGGCGGTGATCCTGCGCGGGCTGATGTCCAGATCGATGTCGAACAGCGCCTGCTTCTCGCCGTACCAGAAGGAAAACTCTCGGGCCGCGATGTTCCCCGGAGAGGCGTCGGGGATTCCGCGCGCGCTCACCCAAACCTCCCGGTGATGTAATCCTCCGTCCGCCGGTCGCTGGGCGATGTGAACATCGTCCGCGTTGGTCCCACTTCCACGAGCTCACCCATCAGGAAGAACCCGGTCACGTCGGAGACCCGCGCCGCCTGCTGCATGTTGTGCGTGACGATCACGATAGTCATGTCCTTCCGCAATTCGTACAGCAGTTCCTCCACCTTCTGGCTGCTGATCGGATCGAGTGAGGCCGTGGGCTCGTCGAGGAGGAGGACGTGCGGATCCGTCGCGAGCGCGCGGGCAATGCAAAGGCGTTGTTGTTGCCCGCCGGAGAGAGCGGTCGCATTGGCACTGAGACGATCCTTCACTTCGTCCCATAGCGCCGCGCGAGTCAGCGCACGCTCCACGATCTCGTTCGTCTCCGATCGTGACGGGCGTTCGGTGATCACCTTCAGCCCCGCCGCAACGTTGTCGCGGATGGACATCGTGGGGAATGGTGTTGGCTTCTGGAACACCATGCCGATGTGCTTGCGCACCCGGATCGCATCCACGCCGCGCGCATAGATGTTCCTGCCATCGAGGAGCACGCGACCCTTCGCGTGCGCCAGCGGCGTCGTTTCGTGCAGCCGATTCAGGCAGCGCAGGAAGGTGGACTTGCCGCATCCGGAGGGGCCAATCACGGCCGTGACTTCCCGGTCGCGCAGGTCGAATGACACGTCGCGGATGGCGGCGTTGTCACCAAAGTACGCGGTGAGGCAGTCGGCTTGCAGGCGCGGACGTCCACGCGGTTCGGCGCGACGGTCAGTCGTGGGAGCCGGCGCCGACACGGGATCTCGTAGCAAAGCGGGCAGCGACACTGATGATGAAGACAACGGCAATGAGGACGAGAGAGCCGGCCCACGCGAGCTGGCGCCAGTCGTCGTACGGGCTGTTCGAGTACACGAAGATCTGCAAAGGCAGCGCGGCGATGGGTTGGTCCAGCCGCAGCGACCAGAACTGGTTGCCAAGCGCAGTGAAGAGCAGAGGCGCCGTTTCGCCCGCGATGCGGGCAACAGAGACCAGCACGCCGGTGACGATTCCCGCGGTCGCGGTTCGCAACACGACCGTCATCGCCGTGCGTGCGCGCGAGTAGCCGAGCGCCATCGCTGCTTCCTTCAGCGATGTGGGCACCAGCCGCACCATCTCCTCGGTGGTGCGCGTGATCATCGGAATCATCATCGCCGCCAGCGCCACACCGCCGGCGAGCGCGGAGAAGTGGCCGAGCGGCTTCACCAGAAACTGCCAGGCAAAGATGCCCAGCACGATCGATGGCAGCCCGTTGAGCACGTCGGCAAGAAAGCGTACGGCGTTCGCGATGCGCGTACCCTTGAACTCGGCGAGGTACAAACCGGCGCCTACGCCGATGGGGAGGCCGATGCCACATGCCACTCCGATGATGATCAGCGACCCCACGATGGCGTTCGCCATTCCGCCGCCTGCTTCACCAGGAGGCTTGGGCATCCGTGTGAAAAAGTCGACGGAAACCGCCGAGGAACCCTCCCGCACGAGATGGAACAGGATGAACAGCAACGGTAGCGTCGTGATGACGGCAGCAAGTCCAATGACACCGGTCATGATCCCATTCACGACGCGACGACGCCTCAAGGTCTTCATGGTGCGATCGGCCACTGCGCGCTGGCGCGCTGTGGGCCGCTGAGGACCGGCCATGCTCATCGTGCACCTCCAGCTGCGGCGCGGCCTACCTGCCATACCAGCCAGCGCGCAACGGCATTGACGATGAGCGCCACAAGCAGCAGCACGAAGCCCACCGCCATCAGCGCCGCAAGATGCAGGTCGCCCGACGCCTCGCTGAACTCGTTGGCGATCAGCGACGCCATGGTGTATCCGGGTGCGAACAGCGAAGCCGAGATCTCGTGCTTGTTACCGATGAGCATCGTGACGGCCATCGTCTCCCCGAGTGCGCGGCCGAGGCCGAGGATGATGCCACCGATGATGCCGCTCTTCGCGAACGGGAGCACCGCTTTCTGGATTGTTTCCCAGCGGGTGGCGCCAAGCGCCATCGCGGCTTCCCGTTGCGATCGCGGCACGGCCAGGAGCACCTCTCGCGACACCGAGGCGATGTACGGCAAAACCATTATGGCGAGGATGATTCCCGCTGCGAAGACGCTGTTTCCCCAGCTCGGCCCGCTGAAGATGGGAAGCACACCGAGATGCAGCGTGTCACGGATGAACGGAACTACATGCTCCCGTAGCAGGGGGATGAGCACGAAGATGCCCCACAGGCCGTACACCACGCTGGGAATCGCAGCGAGGAGGTCGACAAAGAACGCGACCGGCTGCCGCAGCCATCGTGGCGCATACTCCGACAGGAAGATGGAGACGCCAAGCGCCAGCGGCGTCGCGATGACCAGCGCGAGAATCGACGTCACCACGGTGCCGAAGATCGCGGACGCCGCGCCGAACTGGCCGCGTACCGGATCCCACTCACTCGATGTCAGGAAGCTGAAGCCGAACTGGCGCATCGCTGGCCACCCCGCGAGCGCCACTTCCCAGAAGATGAGGATGAGCAGCAGCGGTACCATGAGCGCGAAGCCCGTGATCACCGCGATGTAGACACGATCACCGACTGCCTTGCCGACGATCTCCTCGGCAAGCGAGAAGCCGCCGGCGCGTGCGGGCGGCGCCGCGGGAGCTACTGCCGCCGCGGTGCCTTCCGTTCTCATGTACCCGAACCCGGCGCGATGCTGTCGATGCGTGCCTTGAGTCGCTCAGCCATGGCCGGGGGCAGGGGCCCAAAGTCGAGCGCGCGGGCCGCCGCGGACCCGTCCGTGAGCGCCCATCGCAGGAAGTCGGTGAGGAGGCGCGCCTTTGCCGGATCGCTGGGGTTCTTGTAGACGAGAAGCCAGGTGAACGATGCGATGGGATAGGCATTCGCGCCCGGGGCGTTCACGATGGAGATGCGATAATCCGTGTTCGCCGGGATGTTTGGCGCAGCGCTTTCGGCGGCGGCATAAATCGTTTCCAGCGTTGGCTGCACGAAGTTGCCTGCCGCGTTCTGGATGCTGGCATAGGCCAGGTTGTTCTGCTTCGCGTACGCGAGCTCGACATACGCAATGGTGCCCGGCGTTTGCTTCACCTGTCCGGCGACGCCTTCATTGCCCTTGGCGCCGATGCCGGTGGGCCACTTCACTTCCTTCCCCTTGCCTACGACACGCGCCCACTCCGGGCTTACCGCCGAGAGGTAGTCCGAAAAAATGAACGTCGTACCGCTGCCATCAGATCGGTGCACGACCAGCATGTCCGAGTTCGGCAGCGCGGCGCCGGGATTCAGTGTCGCAATCCGCGGGTCATTCCACTTCTTGATCTTGCCGAGGAAGATGTCGGCGATGACCGGGCCGGTGAGCTTCAGCTGCGCCGGAACGCCCGGGACGTTGTAGGTGATGACGTCAGCGCCGAGGACCGTGGGAATGTGCAGAATCGGCCCTCCCTTCGCGCGACTCATCTCTTCGTCGCTCATCGGCGCATCGGAGGCGCCAAAGTCCACCGTCTGTTCGCTGATCTGGCGGACACCGCCGCCGGAGCCGATGGACTGGTAGTTGATCTTCACACCCTTGGCGGCGGCGTAATCGCTGAACCACTTGTTATAGATGGGCTGCGGGAAGCTCGCGCCCGCGCCGGTGAGCGCGATGCCGGATCCTGCTCCAGCCGCGGCGCCGGTGGTGCTTCCCTTACTGCCGCTATCGGGAGCGCAGGCCGCGAGAAAACCAATGCCGGCGGCTGCGACGAGTAGACGTGGTATTGCTGTCACGAAAAAGCTCCGAGGAGGTCTGACCAGAAGCTCCCCCGAGCCTGAGAAGTGATCGTGACATTCGTGTAACGGGCCTGTAACGCAGCGCCCTTCCGGACCAGCGGGTGTCCTTCCTAACTCCCGAGTTCGCTGTTGATCCGGGAAAGGACGGCTTGTGCCACGGTGCGCAACTCCTGGTAGCGTCGCGCAACGTCGCGCTCACTCAAATAACGCAGTGCGAGATAGTCCCGGAATTTCGGGTTGCGCAACAGTCCGTTCAGCTGCTGGGAGTCGAAGCCTTTCGCGGTGCTGGCTTCTGCGAAGCCGAGTTGTCCGGAGAATTCGCGAATGAACGCAAAGTACAGCTCATCCGAGTAACGCTCGGCGTAGCGTGCGCTGACCCGAGCGCTGAAGTCCGCAAGTGAGGCACGCAACGAGTCATCCTGTATGACGGTGAGGCCGGCAGAATTCACGAGTGCCTCGTACGCACCCATCACCGGCTCGTACCGTCCGGAATTGAAGACGCGACCCATGAGGCTCCCCGCTGCCTCGCCGGTTGTGTCTCCCGGTCGTTGCGCCAACTCGAGCATCTCCCGGCTCGCCGCGGAAATGCTTTCCTCCTGCCTGATATGCTGCTCGAGTCGGCTCACGTTTTCCTGGAAGTCGCTGGCAAGCGCGCGCAGGTGTGCGTGCTCCTCGGCACGCGCCGACCGGCGCTCCCATGCCGCATCGAGGGCGAACGCGATCAGGATGCCGATGACGACGATGACGATCTCGCCAGCGATGCGTCCAACAGTCGCGGATTGCCGGGTGTGGAGCGTCACCGCACGCGCGAGAATCGAAGGTTCCGGACACGTCCCGCCTGGACGACGTAGCCCGTGATTCTGCCGCGCGAGTCACGCACCACATCGATCACGGTGCCACCGGAAACAAAACCGTCCTTATAGGTCGGCTCGAGTGCGCCCACCCGCCGGTCGTTCGCGAAGACAACAATCTGCCCCTTGTCCAGCTTCCACGTCTGCGTGGCCTCGATCTCGTCATTCCGATAGCTCCCGACGAACTCGGCGAGCTGCGCGCTGGTAAGGGTGGCTGTGTCGGCTCGCAGGTACGTCACCTCGTCCCCCGCGGTGCGGACGATCATGCGCGTCGCAGCCGCAGCATCTCCCTCAAACCGGATCTGTACCCCTGACGTGCCACGGAAGCGCGCGCCGTCGAGTGGTATGAGAGGCATCCGCTGACCGCCGGTGGCGACGAGCGTGTCGCCGGACAAACGGGTGCGTCGCACTTCCCCACGTTCAACATTGCGCCACACTCCCACAAGAGGACGAAGGTTCGTCGTGGGAAGATCGGCGCGCGGAGCGCCCGCCAGGGTCGCGATCCAGAGTGCCGCGCTGTCTGGCTGCATCCGGTCAGCGAGGTAGATCCCCGCGACCTTGCGCGCGAGTGAATCGGGGCCGGACGACGAGAGATTGCAGAACGTCGCGACGGCGAACTGCTGGTCGGGGAAGCGCAGGAAGTGCCCACGATACCCGGCCCAGCTTCCACCATGGGACACCACGCGCAAGCCACGGAGCGTCCCGACGTTGAGGCCGAGCGCGTATGCCTGCGTCGAGCCGGATTTCGCAGGCGTTCCGTCATTCAACAAGGTTGCCGTGGTCATCTTCGCGATGATGTCGGGGCCGCCGACGGCGCCGGTCTCGTAATTGTTGAGCCAGCGGTTGAAATCCTCGACAGTCGTGTGGACGCCGCCAGCGCCCATGATCGAACCATCATACGTGGAGTGCTGGACGCGAAACGCCGCGCCGCGTGGCGAATAACTGGTCGCGAGGTTCGGGATGACGAGGGATGCATCACCGAGGTACCGGGTGTCCCGCATTCCCAGTGGCCCGAAGATGCGCTCCTCGGCGAACTGCGCGAGGGTCTTTCCCGTGAGGCGGTAGATGATCTGCGCCGCGAGGATCCAGCCGGAATTGGTGTACAGATACCGCGCGCCGGGCTCGTAGTTCGGCTCCGCCGAGCGCGTGATGATGCGCAAGGCATCGATGGTATCGCCGTCAAATGCGCGGCCTGTCTGCCCCATCATGGTATAAAGGTCGCGCAGGCCGCTGGTCTGGCTGAGCGCACGTCGCAGGGTAACCTTGTCGGCGTAGGCGGGCATCTCGGGGAAGTATTTCCGCAGCGGATCGTCCAGGGAGATCCTGCCGTCCTTCTCGAGCATGAGCATCGCCATCGCGGTGAACTGCTTCGAGATCGAGCCGACGTCGAGCACCGAACGCGGCGTCAAAGCGACTGCGTGTTCCAGGCTCGCCATGCCGTAGCCACGCGCGTACTGAGTCTTGCCGTCCTGGTAGACGCCCAGAGCGCAGCCGGGGGAGTCGGTGCGATCGAACCGCTGGAAGACGCTGTCGGCGCGTCGAGCGCGCGCGTCCCGGTCTCCGACGATGTGCTGGGCGTCCGCGTCGCTGGATGCCGCGGCAAGGGTCACGATGAGGACGGCGATGAGACGGGTCGAGTTCAGCGGCATGGCAAGGGCAGGTGGATGGGTGCGACGGGGAGGTACGCGCCAAAGATTGGCCCGAGTACCACCGTTTGTGAATAGCTGCCGTCAGCGCCGCCGGGCACGCAGAACCAGGTCCGCGATGAGGTAGGGTGCGAGGCCGAGGAGCAGCGCGACGACCGGACGGAGTGGTGACGTGCCGAGTTCGCGGGAGAGCCGCTGGGCGGCGATGAACGGAGCGCCGATAATGGACACGATGGTAAACAGCGCCTGGCCGATACCGCCGTCATCGCGGGCTGCCCCCGCGGCGTGCCATGCAATGCCGATGAAAATCGTCACCGCCGCGAGGGTCATGAATGGCCACGCGCGAACGAGCTTCATGACGGCGTGCGGGAAAGGAGCGTGCGCATGCCAAAGAGTAACCACGGTCGGCTGGGCGGATGACGTCTCCCGCGAATCGAGGGCGCATGCGCATATTGAGGGTCCTGCCCCTCCGATAAACCCGCACACCCTCCCATCGTGACCACCTCGCCACAGTTCAGTTCTCGCCTGGCCATGATGCTGACCATGCTCGGCATGGCCGTCGGCACCGGCAACATCTGGCGCTTCCCGCGCATCGCGTCGCAGAACGGCGGCGGCGAGTTCCTCGTCACCTGGGTGATCTTCCTCTTCATCTGGTCCATCCCGCTCATCCTCGTGGAGTTCGGGATGGGACGGCTCACGCGCGTGGGGCCGGTGGCCGCGTTCGTGAAGGTGATGGGGCCGAAATATGCGTGGATGGGTGCTTTCATCGCCTGGGTCGCCACGGCGATCATGTTCTATTATGCCGTCGTGTGCGGGTGGACATTGCACTATGTGTGGGCTGCGCTCTCGGGCGCCGTCCCGGGCAGTGAGCCGGGCGCCTACTGGCAGTCGTACACGGCGTCATACTGGCCGCTGCTCGCGCACGCGATCTCCATCGGCCTCGCGATCCTCGTGGTGGCGCGCGGCATCGGCCGCATCGAGCGGGTGGTCAATATCCTGATGCCGATCCTGATCATCCTCGTGATCGTGCTGACGATTCGGGCTGTGACACTCCCCGGTGCCGGAGCCGGATTGGCCTAC
>DASPMP010000075.1:0-18689 GCA_035626995.1 Gemmatimonadaceae bacterium | reverse complement strand
TTTCTATACCGACCTGCAGCGCATCGCGTGGCATTCGGGCTATTCGATTCTCAAGGACTACGTGCGCCTGCGTCGTCCGGACCGATCGGAGCTGTTGCAGCCCGTCGATCGCGCGATGTGGAATGTTGGCGGTGTGATCCGCATCGGTCCCCCGCGCCGCCTCGTGCTCGTGGGCGGGATGCTCCTTGGCGAGCGAATCGTCCCGCGACACGAATTTTCATTCATCGATTCCACGTCAGGCCGGGTGCTGCCCACCGCCGACACCGCAGGCGTCCGCCGCTACCGCACGTACGACGCGACGCATGCTGCCGGCGTCCTTGGCGTGCGTGCGCTCACCTATACTCGAATGAAGGGGCTGGACGCGCTCGCGGCCGAGCAGGATGTCGCGACGGGTACGCAAATCGGCGGAATGTTCGGGATTCAGCCCTGGTTCCGGAATCCGCTGCGCGAAGCGCTGACCGCGATAGACGCGTACGTCGGTGGACGGAGCCGGCGGAATTTCGCGGCCGCGCGGGTGGAATTGGAATCGCGCATCGACCTCGAGCGGCGTGACTGGGAGCATCTCATGGCGAGTGGTCGCGCGGCCTGGTATTTCGTTCCGCGTGAGCGGTGGGTGTCTGAGTTGTCCATCGAAGGGGCGGCCGGCTGGCGCACTATCGTCCCCAACCAGATCGAGCTGGGGGACCGGCATGGCGGCCTTCGCGGCTATGCGGGCTCGCGGGAGCCGGGTGGCCAGCGCCTTTTGGCGCGGCTGGAGCAGCGCCTGGATCTCGCGCGCTACCAGGAAGAGCGGGCTGCGATCGGCGCGGCAGGATTTGTGGACGCTGGCCGCGTGTGGTCAGGCGACGTGCCCTTTGGCGTCACGACCCCGATCCGCACAAGTCTTGGCGTGGCGGTGCTCGCTGCCGTGCCTGCCCGCTCGCAGCGTACGCTGCGCGCAGAGATTGCGTTTCCCCTCGCGCGATTGGAGCACGTAGGCCCGGAGTTACGTTTCACGGTGCGCGAGCCGACGCGCGGATTCTGGTTCGACCCGCCGCGAATCCGGTGGGGCCGTCTCGCCGCTGTTCCCGAGCAGATATTCACCTGGCCATGATGACGCGCCTCCCAGCTGCCCTGATGATCTGCCTTACGGCAGCATCGTGCGAGACATTCACGGACGTCCCCGGACCGACGCACTACTCTGCGGAGCTGCGCGGCGCGAACGTCAAGCCGGGTGCGGTGACGTCGCCTGGCATCGGTACGCTCACGGCGTCGTGGGATCCCGTCGAGGGCATCCTGTCGTACACCCTGGGATACTCCGGGCTGACATCAGCCGCGACGAACGGCCATATCCACGGGCCCGCGAACGAGAGCAGCGTTGGGGAGATCCTCATCGACTTCGATGTCCCACCGGACGGCAGCACAGGCGACTTCGTGAAAGGCGCCTTGGGTTCCGCAACGGGTCGCATCGACCTGTCGGGTGCGATCACGTCGACCGTCAGTGGCGACTCCCTGGTGAAGCTGCTGCAGGCGGGTCGCCTGTACGTCGATCTTCACACCAGCGCGAATGCGGCTGGCGAGATCCGGGGACAGCTTCGGGAAAACTGAGCCCTACGCCGTCAGCCAGGCGACCGCGTCGTCGTGCGACCGAAAGACGCGGATTTCCTCGGGCACGCCATCGCCCCGCAGCAGCTCATACATCCGTGACATCCCAAAGGTGACATCCGATGCCGCGACCACGGCCAGTCGCGTCTGCACGCCCAGCTGGTCCACAGGTGTGTACATGGAAATCAGCTGGCGCATGGCGTCGGCCGAAACCTCGAGACGGGAGACCCCGCGAAGGTCCACCAGGTCATTGAAGGTGGCGTCGTAACCCGGCTCCGACAGCAGCGCGGCATACGCGCGCAACAGGGTCTCGTCATCCACGATCCCGGTGTAGTGCGCCGTCCGGATGCGAGTTGAATGGTCCGTGGAAAACGTGATCATCCTATCCGTATTCTCGGCCCTTCCGCGGATTGCTAAAGTCGCGGCGCAACAACCGCCGCGGCTTCTGATGATGTCATCGCGGGAATGACCTCAAACTCCACGATATCGTCCCAGCGCGCCATCCAGTCGTCGAGCAGGCGCCGGTCATCACACTCCATCACCTGGTAGCACGTCCCGAGATCGGCGGCGACCCAGCTGTTCACATAGCGCAGTCCTTCCGGAGCCATCCGTCCCTGATCCCGGAACCGGCGATATACCGGCAGTGGATCACCATTCCTGAAGCGTTCGATGACGACGTACTGCACGGCGCGATCAGGGCTCGTCGCCGCTTGGACCGTAGATCTGCGGCACCGTCGAACCCATGGGCCGGAGATATGTGGTGATCTGTCCGCGATGGTGCACGATGTCAAACAGGAAGCTCCAGGCCATGGGAGATGCCGGGCGCTGCTTGCCGAAGAATTCCAGCTGGCCATTCCAGCGCTCGGCGGGAAGCTTTTTCCATCGCTCGATGATGTCCGCGCTCTGCGTCTCATACGCCTGGATGATCTCTTTCATCGTCGTCGGCATCGCCGGTGGAGCCCACTCGACCTTTCCACTTTCGAGTGCGTCGATGATCATCCGCTCTTCGGCGTAGATCTGCCAGGCAATCTGCCTGGCCGTCCGCGACTTCGGGTCTGGCTTGTAGTCGTTCCCTTCGGGAATCCGGGCAAAAACGTTGCGCGTCGTTTTTGCCTCGTTTGTCCAGAACTGGGTGAACAGCGCCTTCTCGTCCATGCAGGGCTCCGAAATGTCCGCCCTGAAGCTAACGACGCGACGGTTCCCAGCGCCCTGGCAGCCTGCGCTTTATCAGCGGGCGATCCACGCACTCGTGCGCCGTGTCATGAGGGTCCGCTCAGGCGCGCATGGTAATCGCCGGATCGATGCGGGCGGCACGACGTGCGGGAATCCAGCAGGCGCCGACACCGATCAGGGTCATGACGACCGCAACGCTGGCGAATGTCGTGGTGTCATGCGGCGTCACGCCAAAGAGCAGGCCTTCAATGAACCGCGAGCTCGCGAAGGCGCCGACGACGCCAATGATCAGTCCTAGCAGGAGCAACATTCCCCCTTCGCGCAGGATCATCCGCTGGACGCGCCCCGACTCCGCGCCCAGGCTCATGCGGATCCCGATTTCTGTGGTGCGAGCGCTGACCGAGAACGCGAGCACGCCGGCGATCCCAACCGCCGCAATCACCATCGCCAGCGCGCTGAACGACGACAGCAGGATGGCATTCAACCGGCGCGGCGCGACGCTGTACTCCTTGATCTGTGATATGGTCATGACATTCTCGATCGGGACATGTGGCGCGATGCGGCGGACGATCCGAGTGGCCGTCGAGGCCAGGGCCGCCACATTGCTGTCTGCGCGGATGACAATGCCACCGCTGACGGCAAACTCCTGGGCGAACGGCGCGAACATGACCATTCGCTGCGTGGCATCGAGACCGCCATCCTGCGTGTTGCCCACGACGCCGACAATGGTGCGCCAGTCACCGCTGAACGGCGTGAATTTGAGAATCTCGCTCGTGATGGCGATGCGCTGGCCGATGGGGTCTTCCCCCGGGAAGAGATTGTCCGCGAGCATCTTGTTGACGACGACCACTCGGCCACCGCCGGGTTGATCCGTGGTCGCGATGGGCCGGCCGCTGAGAAGAGGAATTCCTGCAGCGCTGAAGTATTCGGGACTGGCAGTCCGGAAGTCCGCACGAAACCTTGCTGTGCCGGGCACGGCCGTTCGCCCTTCCGCGACGACCTCAAAAGACATCATTGACGTGCGCAGGGGCATTGTCGAGCCAAGTCCCGCCTCGATGACGCCAGGCAAGGCGGCGATCTCGTTTCGCATCCGCGCGTACAATTCCTTGTTCGCGGCGTCCGCCGCGGGGCTGACGCGCGTGGGATCAATCAGGGACACGGGAAGCGTGAGCACTTCCTCCACGGTCAATCCCGTGCGGACCTGCGATAACTCGAGCATGGTTCGCGTGAGCAACCCCGCACCGGCGAGCAACATGACCGACACCGCCACCTGCGCAACGACAAGCGCGCGCTGGAGCCGCTGCTTCCGGACGCTTCCGGCGAACCGGCGCATGCCGGCAGAAATGGACGCGAACGTTCCTTCTTTCGGCACTGATGCCATGAGCGACAACAGCAGGGCCAGCGCGACGGACAACGCGAGGGTGAACCCAAGCACGACGCCATCGAGACGAATCTCACCGGCGCGCGGTGAATACCGCTCCGCGAACGCAACGAGAAGACCGAGCCCCCCGATGGCGATCAGGACGCCGATCGCCGCGCCCATCCCCGTGAGGACGAGGTTTTCGACGAGCAGGAGGCGACGGAGACGGCGCACCCCCGCGCCGAGTGCGGCGCGGACCACGAGTTCGTGTTCACGCCGGACTCCGCGCATCAGCGTGAGGTTGGCAACGCTCGCGGCGGAAATAATCATGACGAAGGCTGCCGCTCCCATGAGCAGCCACAGCGTGAGCTTCGCGCGTTCGCCGATGGCTTCCTTGAACGGCAGCACCTCGACCCGCTGACGCACGGACGTGTCGTAGAGCTTCGAGTGGTCGCGCTGCATCCTGGCATACACGGCGGCGACTTCAGTGCGCGCTTGATCGAGTGTGGCGCCGGGCGCGAGTCGGGCGATGACTTCCGTCATGCGATGCTCGCGCGCCTCGACCATCTGAGCGCTGAGATGGTGCGGGCTGATTACCATGTTGAGGAACGCATCCACGCGATCCGGAAAGAATGGCGCGGGCTGCAGCACGCCGATGACCGTCGCAGACGAGGCATCCAGGGCCAGTTGCTTGCCGATGATCGACGAATCGCCGCCGAAGCGTCGCAGCCAGAAATCGTGCGTGAGCACGATGACGGCCGGTACACCCTTGCCATCATCGCTGGGACGCGTGAGCCGACCGAGCACGGGAGATAAGCCGAGGACCTCGAAGAAATTTCCGGTGACAAGTCCCGCGTCGATGCGCACGACGTCACTCTCTCCGCGCAGGACGTGAAACCACGAGGAGTACTCCGCGATACCGGCGAGCGAGGGTACACCCTCTCGCAGCTCTCGCACCTCTGGAATCGAGAAGGTCAGGTTGCGCATGGTCGGCCCATCGGCGGAATGCTTGAGGTACAACAGCCGATCGCCATCGCGGTGGGGCAGGGGCTTCAGCAGCACACCTTGAACGACGCTGAAGATCGCCGTGTTCGCGCCGATGCCAAGGGCCAGCGTGAGCACCACGACGGCCGTGTAGCCGCGGCTGTGCCGCAGCGCCCGCAAGGCGTACTTCACGTCGGCGGCGATGCTCTCGATCCACGGCAACCCCCGCTGGTCCCGGACGGCTTCCCCCGCTTGGGTGATCCCGCCGGCCTCGAGGAGTGCACGACGCCGCGCCTCCTCCGGCGACATGCCCCGGCGGATGTTCTCGGCGGTCGCCATGTCGAGATGTGCCTGCATCTCTTCGCGCAGCTCGTCGTCGCCGTGCGAGGAACGCGTCGCGCCGCGAATGCGTGCGGCGGCGGACCGGATGTGCTTGAGCATCATATCTCCCGTTTGGGCGCGAGAAACGCGGCAATCAGATCCGCCGTCTCGTTCCATTCGCGCGTTTCCCGTACGAGCTGCTTTCGTCCCGCGGCGGTCAGGCCGTAATACTTGGCGCGTCGGTTGTTCTCCGACTGGCGCCACTCCGCGGTGATGAATCCTTCCTGCTCGAGCTTGAGCAGGGCAGGGTAGAGCGTCCCGTAATTCAGTGAGAGCCGATGCTTGCTGATCTCCTCGATCCGACGTGCCACGCCATAGCCGTGCAGCGGCCCAAGTACGTCGAGGGTCTTCAGAATCATGAGCGCGAGTGTGCCCTGCTTCACGTCGAGTTTGTCAGCCATGATCGGTTCCTATGGGATTCCAATACGACGGTATGGTCCGGCGGGTTTCAGCGCAAGCGGTTCTATGGGAAACCAATACGTGACCGGCGGCCACCGGTTTCAGGTCGCGCCGTCGAGTGGGAGGCGGACGATGGCGACGGCACCGGGACGCCCATTCCGGTTTTCGAGCGTCAGGGTCCCCCCGTGTGCCTCGGCGATCTGTCGCGACAGGACGAGACCGATGCCGGAACCTTCAGGTTTCGTGGTAAAGAAGGGAACGAACAGGTTGGCGGCGCCGGCGAGCCCCACACCTTCGTCTTCCACGTGCAGTTCGAGCTGGTCGGCCTCGCGCGACCACGACAGCGCCACGGTTCCGGACGTCTCCAGGGAGGCGTCCACGGCGTTCCGCACCAGATTGATGAGAAGCTGGTCCAGTTGGTCGCCATCGGCGGCGATGACGAGGTCAGGGCCCGGCTCGACGCGAACGGGCAGTCGCGTTTCCAGCGCTGCGACCCGTCGGACCCATTGCTCGACCTGGAGGGGCGCCTTCTTCGGTGTGGGCAGCCGCGCCAGCCTCGCGTACGAGGACATGAAGCGCACCAGCGCGTCCGCACGCCCCGCGATGACGTTGAGCCCATGATCGAGATCCGCGTCGGCATCGGGCGGCCGCGGCTGACGGTCGAGAATGGATTTCAGGCTCCCCGCGAGTGACTTGATGGGGGCCAACGAATTATTGATCTCATGACTGAGCACCCGCACCAGTCGCTGCCAGGCCTTCAGCTCTTCTTCCCGCAGGGTCTTGCTCAAGTCCGCGAGTACCAGCAGCATGTGGGGCCGTCCATCCTGGCGGAACATCGAGCGACGCACCTCCCAGCGTCCGCGCGCTCCTGGGAGTGTCATGTCGACGGCACGAGGAGTATTCCCGCGGAGCGATTGGTCCAGCCCCAGCTGCTCGGCCGTCTTCCCCAACAAGCGCTCTTCCGGCTGGTCGAGCACCCGTGCGCCCGCACGATTGACGAGGCGCAACCGCTGATGCTCGTCGAACGCATACACGGCGACATCGATCTCGCCCATTACAGTCCGCAGGAGGGTGTACGCCTCCATCGCGCCGAGCCGTTGTGAGCGAAGCGTTTCACCGAGGACGTTCGCTTCGAGAAAGGCAAGTCCGAGCGCATCCTGGCGATCGGCACCCCGCGCACGGATGGAGTAGTCGCCTTCACGGAGCGCGCCGAGGAGGTTGGACAGCGTCTGCAGCGGTCGCGCGACACGCTCGCGCAGCAGCGCGGCGACTACGATCCAGCTGACGACGATGATGCTCCCGAATGTCCACTGGACCTTGGCGCTATAGCCGCCGATGACCAGGAGCGTGATCGCAACAACGACGGCGGGGAGCCCGCCGATCAGCGCAAGCCGGAAGACCCTGGATTCGTGCCCACCCTTCTCAAATTCCATACGCCGCGATCCGGCGATACAATGCGCTGCGTGACAGTCCGAGCGCCTTCGCGGCCTGGCTCACGTTGCCGCCATGTCGATCGAGCGCCTTCCTGATGAGCAGCCGCTCCACATCCTCGAGCGGCAGATCCTCCAGCTTCGCCGACACGCCACTGGGCGCTCGCAAGGCGAGGTCGGACGCGCGGACCGTATCGCCGATTGCGAGCAGGACCGCACGCTCCACCGAGTGTCCCAGCTCGCGGATGTTGCCGGGCCACGGATGCTCGAGCATCTGCTGCATGGCCGCCGGATCAAATGCCTTCAGGGTCTTGCGGTATCTGGCGGAATGCTGCAGGAGGAAATGCATCGCCAGCGGGGCGATGTCCTCGCGTCGTTCCCGCAACGGAGGGAGGTGGAGCTCGATGGTATTCAGTCGAAACAGGAGGTCTTCCCGGAAGCGCCCTGCGGCGACCTCTTCGTTCAGATTCGCATTCGTTGCCGACAGGAGACGCACGTCCACCCGTCGGGCCTTTGACGAACCGACTCGCTCGATTTCGGCAGTCTGGAGCACCCGGAGCAACTTGGCTTGCTGCGCCAGCGGTACGTTGCCCACTTCATCGAGGAAGAGCGTGCCGCCATCGGCGAGCTCGAAGCGTCCGACGCGGTCGGCCTTCGCGTCGGTGAATGCACCGCGGACATGGCCGAACATCTCGCTCTCGAAGATTCCCTCGGACAGTCCCCCGAGGTTGACGGCGATGAAGGACTTTGGCGCGCGCGGCGACACGGCATGCAGCCATTGCGCGACGAGCTCCTTCCCGGTCCCGTGCTCGCCCGTGATCAGGACGTTCGCATCGGACGGCCCCACACGCTCCATGAGCTGCAGCAGGGGGCGCATCTTCGGCGATTCCGCGATGAGCTTCGGAAGCGACCCTGCCCGCAGCATCCGATTTTCCGTCTCGAGACGTTGCGCGCGACGCAGGGCGCGTCCGAGCTCCACCTGGGTGCGGAGGACGGACAGCAGGCGTGCGTTGTCCCACGGCTTCTCGACGTAGTCACGGGCGCCGCGGCGAATGGCTTCCACCGCTCCGCCGACACTTCCCCACGCCGTCATCACGATGATGGGCAGGGTTGGCTCGAGGACCTGCAGCTGGTCGAGCAGCTCGAGCCCTTCCTTGCCGGACGTGGTGTCCCGGGTGTAGTTCATGTCGAGCAGCAGCGCGTCGAAGTCGCGTCGCTCCAGGGCGTGGAGCACCGCCGCCGGAGAGTTCACGGCCTGCGTCTCGAATCCTTCGTTCTTGAGGAGGAGCTTCAGGGCTTCGATAATGTCGCCCTGGTCGTCAGCGATCAGAACGGAGGGCCGTTCGCCGCTGGTCGCTCCCTGCGTCTCGGTCATCACGCCAATTCTAGCAAACGCGGCGCAATGACGCTCAGGCGCGAGTCGGCGGGTGGACGGTTTGTCGGCTTTCGACTCGTCGACGTGGTTCTCAAACCATCCAAAACTCTCAAACCGTGAAACCCGCTTCAGGTCGCGTCGTCGAGCCAGCCGTCCTTCAGGTTGATGATCCGCTTGCCATACCGCGCATTCTCTTCCGAGTGCGTGACCTGGATGATCGTCGTGCCCTGCTGATTGAGCGCGGTAAACAATTCCATGATCTCGCGCGCGTGCGAGGAGTGCAGGTTTCCGGTCGGCTCGTCGGCGAGGATCAGGCGCGGCTTGGCGATCATTGCTCGGGCAATGCCGACGAGTTGCTGCTGGCCGCCGGACAGCTGTCGCGGAAACAGGTCCTTCTTCGCCACCATCCCGAACCGATCGAGCGCATCCGCCACGATCGCTTCACGCTCGGACTTCTTGACATTCCGATAGGACAGCGGAATGTCCAGGTTTTCGGCGACTGTCAGGTCGTCGATGAGATGGTACTGCTGGAAGACGAAGCCGATGTGCTGCTTGTTCAGGGCCACACGCTGCTTGGCATTCATCCGATGTACGGCTTCGCCCAGGAAGTAGTACTCGCCATTCCAGCTGTGGTCGAGCATCCCGAGGATTGCCAGGAGCGTGGACTTGCCCGCGCCGGAGGGTCCCATGATGGAGATGAATTCGCCCTGGGCGACGTCGAAGCTGATGCGGCGGAGGACGTACATCCGTCCTGCCGGCGTCTCGAAGACCTTCTCGACATCCTTCAGGCTGATGAGGGGGACGCCAAGGGAGACGGGCTCCGCGTCCTTGAGCGTGGCTGATTTGCTTGAACCGAAACCGAACATGTCTGAGCGCGAGGGAAGATGGTGAAGACTGCTTGAGCTTAACGGCTTGTCGGCTTGTCGGCTTGTCTATTCGCTTAAGCGTTTGAGGGTTTGAGCGATTCAGGGAAACCCTGAAACGCTCAAACCCTCACGCTTACAAGCAGACAAACGGCGTTAGACAGCCGTCGTATGCGCTCCTCTACGCTCTTCGACAACCCGGCCGTCGAACAGGTGGATCTCGCGATCAGCATGCGCGGAATAGCGGGGATCGTGCGTCACCATGCAGATCGTCGCGCCGCCACGATGCAGCTCGCGAAGCAATTCCATCACGGCCTCACCGTTCACGGAGTCGAGGTTACCCGTCGGCTCGTCAGCAAGCAGGATGAGGGGATCGCCGGCGACCGCGCGCGCAACGGCGACGCGCTGCTGCTGACCGCCGGAAAGCTGTGCGGGATAGTGCTTCATGCGGTGCGTCATCCCGACCTTTTCCAGTGCCTCGGTGACGCGACGCTTGCGCTCGGAGGCGCTCAGGCCGCGATAGGTGAGGGGCAGCTCGACATTCTCGTAGACCGTCAGGTCGCCGATGAGGTTGAACGCCTGGAAAATGAACCCGATCTGGCGGTTCCGGATGCGCGCGCGCTCGGCGGCCGAGAGCTTCGCGACCGGCTCACCCGCGAGGGTGTACTCGCCGTCCGACGGCGTATCGAGAAGGCCGAGCAGGGAGAGCAAGGTGGTCTTGCCGCAGCCCGAGGGGCCCGAAATCGCGACGTACTCACCCGGCTGCACCTGCAGATGCACATCCTGGAGTGCGTGCGTTTCCACTTCGTCGGTGTAGAAGACCTTCTTGATCCCTTCGAGATTGATGAGCGGCTTCTCGGAGCCGGGAGTGAAGGTCTGCGGTGCCGTGGTGGGATGAGTCATAAGTACAGACAGGGAAGAGGGAAGCGGGACTGGGAAACAGGGATAGAAGTCTTACGGTATCGAACGAATCAAAGTTTTAGCGTTTCAGGCGGATACGGGTCTGGTTGTCCCACTGGGACATATCCGAGATGATGACACTGTCGCCAACCGCGAGCCCGCTCAGCACCTCGACCGTGTTCACTGATGCACGACCCAGTCGTACTGTGGTGAGCGTGGCTTCCTTGCCATCCTCGCTGATCTTGAACAGGCCGACCGTGCTTTCCGCTGATCCATAGGCGGGTCGCCCGACGTACATCACGTTTGGGAGACGCTCGATCTCGATCGTGCCGTCGACGCTCATGTCGGCGCGGGCACCGCGCGGAAGGTCGCCGTCGATGGCGACTTCAACCGTCACCGTTCCCTGCGTGGAGCCGGGATCGATACGCATCACGTGGCCAGCGACGATACCGTTGCGGGTGTCGACCGTGGCCTTCTGACCGACCGCGATGTCGCGCGCCTGCGTTTCCGGCACACGAATCACAGCCTTGAGGCGGCCGGGCTGCGCGATGCGCGCCAGTTCCATCCCCGGGTTCACCCACTGTCCGAGCTCGAGCTGGACGCCATTTGGGCCCAGACTCTGGAGCACGCCGGTCTCTCCAGCCACGACGCGCATCGAATTCACCCGGTTCATCTGCTCGCGCACGATCGACGACAGGCGATTTACCTGCTCCTCGTTCAGGACAATCTGCTCCTTCGCGGAGGAGTTCATCTCGTTGAGTCGCTGCACTTCGAGGTCATAGCGCGTCTTCAGCTCGGTGGCCGCATCACGGGCGGCCGCGAGCTCGTTTGGCGACGACAGCTTTTTCTCGTTCAATGCCTCGATCTCCTTGAGGCGGCGGATGGCCTGCTCCATCTGGGTCTTTGCGGACGCGACGGAGCCTTCCTGCGCGAGACGCTGCTGCAGGAGCGCCTGCTTCAGCGATGCGAGCCCGCTGCGCGCCTGCGTGAGCGACTGTTCGGCCTGGAGCGCCTGGAGTTGAACATCCGTGTTGCTCATCTCGACCAGCACGGTCCCGGGGGCCACTGTCACGCCCGGGCGCACCGGAAGCTGTTCGATTCGTCCCGCCGTAACCGCGGCGATGATGCGCATGTGTTCGGGAACGAGCGTGCCGGCCGCGCGGACTTCGCGCACCAGCTCACCTCGCTTGACGGAATCAGCCCAAAGAGTCGCGAACTCGACGCTGGGCGCGGCAGGCTTGAGCTGGCTGATGCCCAATGAAACCGCGACGATCGCCAGGATGCCGGAGCCCCAGATGATGTACTGCTTTCGCTTAGACGGTGGAGCGCGTTTGATATCCACGATGAAAACGGAGCTGGAGGGACGAAAACCGTTAGAGGATCAACTGGTGTTCTAAAGGAAGGTGCATGCCGAACGGCTCGCTGATCTAACTTATTTTGTGACAAGAACTTGAGGCATGCTCCAACACCGGTTCCTTCACCGCCGATGTCCGACTGCGGGATTCCCTGTCCCAGAAACGAACAGTCTTTCATCGGCAATAGCTCCAGGGTATCGTCCGAGGAACTGACAGCGTCGCCGCAGGTACTTAACGTGCGACACATGCATTGGAGTTTCATGACGGCAAAAAGGTTGGATCGGCAGGCCATTTTTCTTGCCGGAGCGCTCCTGGCTGGTGTGCCGGCCATGGCAACCGCCCAGAATTCGGGCGGACAGTGGCGTCTTCCGCCCGGAACGACGACAGGCCCCACGAAGGCGGTTCAGCCAAAGGCCGAACCGCAGGTGATCATCGTTCAGCCGCAACCGAACTATCGTCGGCCGACGGTATTTCGTCGCGCGCCTCACACGCAGATTGTCCCAGGGCAGCGATCCGGTGCCGTCGTCATCCCCGCGGTGCTGCTGGCAGACGGCAGCGTCTACGCGAATTTCGGCTACGGATACGAGCCTGTATACCGATCCTGTTATTCCGGCGGCGTTGTCGTGGGACAGCCGCTGGTCGGTGAGCCTGCCGTAATCGGCAGCAACGGCGTCGTGCTTAGCCCGGCGCGTCCGACGTACACGCAACCCGTACCGAACCAGCAGACCGCGTCGCAGCAGATGACGTCGCAGGCACAAGGCAGTCAGCGCGTGATTGTCAGCACGACGGCGCAGTCGGCATGCTACAACCGGGATGGTGCGGGCCGCGTCTTTGTTGTCCGGTTCTAGGTCGCGAAGTCTCGCCGGGCTGATTGCGCTCTGCATCAGCGTCCAGGCTGCGGGTGCGCAGGAGCCTGCGCCCCTGCCGCTGCAGCCGGTTGCGCCAGACACGATCGCGCGCGATACGGTTCCCGCTGACACCGTCATCGATACGCCCGCGCCACCCGTGTTCCGCGTATGCGCTGGCGGCGACATCACGCTCGGCACGAACCTGGACACCACATGGCAGAAGCTCGGCGCGCGTCGCTTGCGCGCATCGTACGGCATGTCTGATTCGCCACATGCGCTGGTGGCGCCGCTCAAACCGATCTTTGCCGATGCCCACCTCGTACTTCTGAACGTGGAAACGGCGATCGGCGAAGGCCCCGCACGCACCAAATGCGGCCCGCGGTCAAAGAACTGCTATGCGTTCCGCGGACCTCCGGAGTCTGCGTATGCCTTGCGTTCACTCGGCGACAGTGCTGCCGTGGTGGTGGGAAATGTCGCGAACAATCACGCCCGGGATGCCGGCCCGGAAGGCTACGTCTCCACGATGCGGCACCTGCGGAGCGCGGGAATTCTTGTCACCGGACACGACACGCTGGCAACTCCGGTGCAACTTGCGGACAGCACTACCGTCGGAGTGATCGGCTTTTATACCGGTGATATTCTCGCCGACGCGCGCAACCTCGGCGCGGTGCGCCGTCACGTGGCACGCGCGGTCGAACAGTTTGGAACTGTCATTGTGACCGCGCACATCGGTGCGGAAGGCATCGGCGCGCAGCGCACACGCGACAGCACCGAATGGTTTCTCGAGTCGCGCATCGATCGTGGAAACCCTGTCGCTTTCGCGCGTGCGGCATTCGACGCTGGCGCGACGCTTGTAATTGGACATGGACCGCACGTGCTGCGCGCCGCGGAGTGGTACGATGACGACCGCCTGGCGATCTATTCGCTGGGCAACCTGTTGACCTACGGGCCGTTCTCGAACGTGGAGCCGATCAATCGCGGCGCCGTCGCGTGTGCTGATATCGCCGGACGTCGTGTCCTCGGCGCCGACATACGGCCTACCGTGCAACGGGCCCCTGGGGTCGTCGCGTACGATCACACTCGCCGGGCCCTGATGCTCATCGACTCACTCAGCCTTCTCGACTTCCCGACGAATGGGGCGCGTGTGGATCCGTGGGGCGAGTTGCGTCGAGTGCGTGTGACGATCGTCGACACCGCGGAAACGACGTCGGCGCCCCTCAGGAAGCATTAGCCGCCGGTTCCCGGCCCGGCATCAGCCACCACGAGAACGGTCCGCGCTCCTGCGAGAGGCCGGATGTCCTTTGCGGGGCGGCGATCCACACGGCTGACGATCACCCTGCCAGCCACACTGCTGGCATGCACGAAGTGTCCATTGCCGATGTAGATCCCGATGTGGGTTACGGTGTCCCGTTCTCCGAATGTGAGGAGGTCACCGGGGCGGAGCCTGTCGCGTGGAACCGCGGCCCCGATGCGCGCCTGCTGCTGCGCGGTGCGTGGTGGCGCGATGCGCACCTGCGAATACACGAACCGCACGAGGCCACTGCAATCGAATCCGCGCTGCGGTGTCGTGCCGCCGAGTACGTACGGGGCGCCGAGCTGCGCCTGGGCGATGCGCACGATCGAATCGCGCAGCGCAGCCTGATTGCGTTCGAACGCGGAAAGCGCGCGACGGTGGAGATATCCCGTCTCCATGCGGCGCGGCTCGAGCCGCGCGGGCGCATGTGCGTCGGCGCCAATGCTGACGATCGCGATTGTCGTCGCACCCAGCACTGCTGAGATGCTGAAATGGTTCATGACCAGTGCCATTCCTGTCCCGCCTCTCCTGAGACGAACCCCACGTCCAGCGGAGTCAGCACTGTCCTAGGCAATGTGGGCGCCACGATTCCCGAAAATGTGCGCCAGTTCAGGAACGAAATGTTACAGGTCGCAATCGTGCTTCGGGGGGGACAAAAAGAAGACCGCCGACGTGAGGACTTCCTCACGCCGGCGGTCGGCATGCTTCTCAGTTAGTCGTTCGGGTTCAGGATCTGGTCGATGCGGTACAGCGCACCCTGGAGGTGCAGCTGTGTGGCGCGATCACTCGATCGCGGAATCGCGCGCTGGATCTCACCACGCAGACTCACCAGCTGTCCACGCAGGTGCGATTTCGCGTCTTCCGACAGCGGCGCTGGAGGCGTGCCGCCGAAACCACCCCCGCCGCCTCCGCCACCCTGACCCGTAGGCGCGGGCGGCGGATTGATCTTGCGACCCACGAGCGTCAGGTAGTCATTCTGCAGCTCCCGACGGAACACGTCGATCGTGCGGCCGGCAGCAAGTTCCTCCCAGACGCCACCGCGAACATCGTCGAGCATGGACGCCAGGGTGTACACCTGACTGCGATCGCGCGTCGTGCCCTCGAATTCCAGCAGGCGATTCATGCGCTGATCGTCGAAGAGCGTGTTGAGCACACGCGACTGCGCGTTGTTGATGCGGGTGACCATGCCGCCTGCCTCGATGCGCGCCGCAATCTCGGGACGGATGAGATATGTCGGCGTTCGGAACACTTCCTGGTTGAGGAAGCGCACCGCTTCGACCTGCCGCGAGCGTGGCATCATCGTATACACCGCGCCGGGTTGGCTACCGGACTTGTACTGCACGCTCCCGCCGCCAACGACGGTCGCGACATGATTGGCCTCGGTACTCCACTGGCCGACGGTGCGATTGTACAGCTCCGCGAGGTCCGCGTTGTCTTCCATGGGGCGGATTGCCGCATCGCCGATGTATCCCACCACACGCTGGATGTTGCGGAAGCCCAGTCGTGTGCTCTTGACCGGATCGGCGTCGCCGACCGCTTCGCTCTGCGTGCCGGTCGCGCCGAAGGCGTTATTCGCCGAGAAGCGGTACCAGGGGATGCTGTCCTGCATCCTCGCCCACTGATCCAGTGTGGGTCGCTCCTCATCCGGGGTGCGTGCACCAGGAATCGGCTTGTACCCCCACATGATGGCGTACTTGTCATACGGGCCAACACGCGGGATCAGGTGCTGCAGAGGGATGCTGTCTTCGGGCTGCGCGACGTAATTGAACCGCGAGTAGTCCATGATGCTCGGACTGTGCCCCATCCGCGCGACCCACGTCCGGCTGCGGACGCTGTCGGCGGGATAGGTCGAACTGCCGATTTGGTCATGCTGCAAACCGAGGGTATGTCCGATCTCGTGCGCGACGACGAACTGCACCAGCCGTCCCATGAGCGAATCGGGGAAGGGGAGTCGGCGCGCGCGGGGATCCAACGGCGAGGCCTGCGTGAAATACCACGACCGCTGCAGGTTCATGATGTTGTGGAACATCTGGACCGAGCCGTTGAGGATCTCACCGGTGCGCGGGTCGTGCACGTTGGGTCCGACGGCGTTTTCCACCGTCGATGGCAGCCAGCGGATGAGTGTGTGGCGCACGTCTTCCGCCGACCAGTCCGGGTCATTCGCTGGTGCGTCCGCAGCGACGATACCGTCCTTGAAGCCGGCCTCCTCGAATGCTGCTTGCCATTCGACGATGCCGGCGCGCACGAAAGGCTTGATCCAGTCTGGGGTATCCGGATCGACGTAGTACACGATCGGCTTCTTCGGGTAGCACAGGTTGCCTTCGCGGCGGTCGCTGCATTCGAGACGATAGCGCGTGATGTAGCGGCGCGTAGCCGAGCGCTGCTCGGCGGTGCCGAAGTCCACCCGGGCGTTGGAGAAGAAACCCACACGCTCGTCGAACCGGCGCGGCATCATCGGCTGTTCAGGAAGGCGCACGATGCTCCAGTGGGCGAGGACGCTTTGCGCCATGCGCGGGGCACCGCCGCCGCCACCGCCTCCACCACCGCCGGCACCACCAGCGGGGGCCGGGACGCCAGTCTGGGTTGCCTCGATTTCCACGTTATCGGGGAATGCGAGATGACGTTCGATGAAGGAGCGCGTGGCGTCGATCGTCCCCTGAATGGCCTGGAGCTCCGGGATCGCCGTGGTGAAAAGCCGCGTCACGTCAATCACGGGAGCGCTATCAGGGCCGAACGACTCGACATTGAAGGCCGCGATGATCGGCGCGTAGTTCGAGTTCGCCACCGCGCGCGAGACGGAGGTATTGCTGTCCGCGACGATCGCGAACGACGGGGTGCGAAGGATCACTCGATTGCCAACACGCTCCCAGCGCAGCGTTCGGGTGACGAAACGATCGCCGCCGTAGGTACCGAAACCGCCCTGCTGACCTGTGGGAGCAGCGGCACGCGTGTACCGACCAATGGCCAGCTGATCCTTGCCAAGTTCCCGGCGCGGAATCTCGAAGTACAGGCGGTCGTTGATGCGATGCACGTTGAACATGCCGCGGCGCGTGCGCGCTTCCGACGTGATCACCCGGTTATAGGGACGCGGGCGTGCCGGTTGAGCGCCGCCGCCACCGCCGCCGCCGGGACCGCGTGCGGAATCCCCTTCCTGCTGATTCGGCATGCCCGCGACGGGCTGCGTCCGCGGCGGTTCCGGTGATGGTGATGTACTCGGAGCCGGACCGCTGGAACAGCCGGCGATAGCTCCAATGACAAGGAGTGCGAGTGGCTTTCTCATGGTCGAGATTCGGTTGTGGGAATGAATTAGCGCAGGCCAAGCAGCTTGTGCGTCTGCAGGCTGAGTCGCCATTTCGGGTGGGCCAGACAGTATTCTATCGCGCGCTGCGTATTCTCGGATAGAAGGGGCCCATCCATCGGCTGAAGAAAAAAGTGCGTGAACCCGAGGTGCTCGAAGCGTTCGGGTTGTGCCTCCTGCTGCACCTGCGGATATACGAGCTTGAGCTCGCTTCCGTTGATCAAGCGGAGGAGGGCACCTGCCTTCGGGCTGACGCAAATCCAATCGAGTCCTACCGGCGCGTCCTGCGTCCCATTCGTCTCCACCGCGATTTCGAATCCAATCGCATGCAATGCGTCGACAAGGGCACGGTCGACCTGCAACAGTGGCTCGCCGCCGGTGCACACGACGAACGGCGTGCCGGTGGAAGCGGCCGGCCAGAGCGACGCCACTCGCGTCGCCAGCGCTTCAGCGGATTGGAATCTCCCGCCATCCGGGCCGGTGCCGACGAAATCCGTGTCGCAGAACTGGCAGATCGCGCGATGCCGGTCATCTTCGCGTCCCGTCCAGAGGTTGCAGCCGGCGAACCGGCAGAAGACCGCGGGCCGGCCGGTGTGAAAGCCTTCGCCCTGGAGCGTGTAGAAGATTTCCTTGACGGTGTACATCACGACGCCGACATGGGACAGGCGGAAAGCGGCATGTGATTATGTGTATCTGATCGGGTCGCGGAGCCCTGCTTCATCGAACCCTCTCACGCGCAGAACGCACGCGTCGCAGTGGCCGCATGCGACGCCGTCCTCCGGATCGTAGCAACTCGTGGTAAGCGAGTAGTCCACGCCGAGCGATGTGCCCAGTTCGATGATGCCGGCCTTCGTCATGTCGATCAACGGCGCGCGAATGTGCAGCGCCTGTCCCATGACGCCGGCGCGTGTCGCGAGGTTTGCCATCCGTTCGAACGCCGCGATGTATTCCGGACGACAGTCCGGATATCCGGAATAATCCACGGCATTGACGCCGATATAAATGTCATGGGCGTCCAGCACCTCGGCCCACGCGAGCGCGTACGACAGGAAGATGGTGTTTCGCGCGGGCACATATGTAATCGGGACCGTGTCGTCCGCGATGCGATCCTTCGGAACGTCGATGGAACTGGTCAGCGCTGAACCGCCGAATGTCCGGAGGTCGATGTCTACCACGACGTGCTCCGCCACGCCCGTCGCACGCGCGATACGACGCGCAGCGTCCACCTCCTGAGCGTGTCGCTGGCCGTAACGAAAGGTCATCGCAAACGGCGTGAAGCCATCCCGGCGAGCAACCGCGAGGGTCGTCGTCGAGTCGAGGCCGCCGCTCAGCAACACGACCGCGGGAGTCATCCCAGCGCCTGGTCCAGGTCCTGGATGAGATCATCGGAGTGCTCGAGCCCCACCGAAACACGCAACAGATTTTCCGGCGACCTGGTGTCCGGC
>DASPMP010000074.1:0-5552 GCA_035626995.1 Gemmatimonadaceae bacterium | reverse complement strand
GTCCAGTCGAGCCGCGTCAAGTATCGAGACAACGGCGCCAAGCCGACCGTCGTTCAGGGTGGTATGTCGTCGATGCAGGTCCGTGCCCTGCTGGCGAAGTCCGGCGCGACACAGGTGGAACTCACCACCGGCAGCTTTGATCGCATGCCGGGTCGAGCCATCCTGGAGAAGGTGCAGTTGCGTGTCCTGACCGCGTCGAACGTCGCGAATATTCGTCCAGAGCGCCCCGAATGGACGCACACGATGGCAGGACTGGTCCCGGGTGATCGTATCCGCGCCCAGGCCAACGTACGTGGCGAAGGTTTCTCGCGGATGGAAGTGCTGGACACGGTGACCACGGTTGTCCGTCGGCCGGACATCGCTGTCCGCACGGTTGGCGGTGCCACGCAGGCCCAGCCTGGCGTTCCCGTGACATTCTTCGCCGATCTCGCTGAGCTGAATGGCGATGTCGGTGGCCGTGCCAATTGCCGCCTGCTGGTGGACAACGTTCCCCGCGATGAAGCCACCGCGATCTGGGTGGACGCCGGCGACATCGTCAGCTGCCAGTTCTCATTCATGTTCGAGAACCCCGGGACGTACGAGGTGCAGATTTCTGCGCTCGACGTCCAGCCTGCGGACTGGGATACGGACAACAACTCCAACAGCCTGACCATCACCGTGCTCGACCCCGGCGCTCCCATGCGCAAGGGTGAGATCACGTTCACGGACGCGAATTACGAATACGGAAGTGCGTCGACGCGTACGGGGGACTACCCTCTGACGTCGTTCGTCCAGGGCACGGAGCGGTGGTCCCGCGTGGATTTTTCGGCGCAACTGGAAGAGGTTGTGCCAGCGCCCCTGCAGCGCATCGAGGCCAAGGTGACCGCGAACGGTGCGACGGTGTACGAATCCGTGCTGACCGAATTCGCGAGTTACAGTGTCATCCAGAACGGTGCGCGGGTTACCTGTGTGCAGTACTGGGCGCCTGCGCAGACGGCGTCGTCGTGCACGAAGGACTATTTCAACGTGCCAGACTCCACATCGATCAACTACTCACACCAGAGTGGCCGGGTTACCTACTACGGTCAGACTTTGTACTGCCACCTGATGGGATGCGATCCATTGCGTGTGCGGGATGAAGTCAGTGTGTATAGCTGGGGCGAAGCGTACGGCCTGGCCGTTGGCAGCAACGTCCAGCTCCAGGTCAAGTTCGTCGACGCCGTCGGCGAGACGCGCCAGATCAACCAGGGCGTCCTCATGACAGATGCGTCCGAGAATTTCGATCGCACGGCCTGCGGCCCGTACTGGGATGGCCTCGGCGACGTGTGCAAGCGCGAGTATCAGACGGGCCTGAAACTGGTAGGCCGCAAGACGTGGTAACGTCCGGCACGCGGTTACTATTGGACGCATGATCCCGACAGTCGCCGCGTCGCTGGTCGCGTTCGCGGATTCGTTCATGGTGCCTGGAGTATCGCTCGAGCTCGCGCGATACCGGGCGGAGCGGATCCGCGACGTGCGGTACGAGATTGCCCTGAACGTCACGAACCGCGATACCGCAACCGGCACGGTCCGCGTCGCGTTCACGCGTGTCGGAGCCGGGGACGTCATCCTCGATTTCCGCGGCTACACACTCGACAGTGTTGCGGTGAACGGATCCCGCCTCGCTGGCGTCGAGTTCAACAGGGCGCACCTGCGCATTCCCGCCGCCGGGCTACGCCCGGGCAGCAACACCGTCGTGATGCGTTTCGCGACACCCATCGCCGCCGCCGGCGCGAGTATCATCAGGTTCACGGACGACACCGATCGACGCGACTATCTCTATACGCTGCTGGTGCCGTCCGACGCGAACCTCCTCTTCCCCTGCTTCGACCAGCCGGACATCAAAGCGGTGTTCGCGCTGACGCTGACCGTGCCGCGTGACTGGAAGGCACTCTCGAACGGCGCGCAGCAATCTCGTGAGGAAGCCTCCGGCCAGGCGCGCGTGCGGTTCGCGGCCACCCAGCCCATTTCCACATACCTGTTCGCCTTCGCTGCCGGACCATACGCGCAGCTCACGGCGGCGAAGGCGCCGCCGGCGGCAGGGGCGGACGTCACTCCGATGTCCATCTGGGTGCGTCCATCGCGGGCGCGCGAGGTGGAGATCGATACACTCATCGCGCTCAACCACCGGGCGAAGGAGTGGCTCGCCGCGTACTTCGGAGTGCAATACCCCTTCGGGAAGATGGACTTTCTTCTGGCGCCGGCGTTCCCGTTTGGCGGCATGGAACATCCAGGCGCCATTTTCTACAATGAAGAATCGTTCATTTACCGCGAGCCGCCCACGCTCGTGCAGCGGCTCGGCAGGCAGGCGACGATCAACCATGAGGTGGCCCACCAGTGGTTTGGGGACTATACCACCATGCGGTGGTTCGACGACCTCTGGATGAAGGAAGGCTTCGCGACATACATGTCGGCGAAGATGCAGCACGCCATGGGCGACTCGACGGCCTGGATGTCGTTCTACCTGCGGAACAAGGCAACCGCGTATGACGTGGACGTCACCGCAGGGACCACCCCCGTCTGGCAGGTGCTCGGCAATCTCGACCAGGCCAAGAGCAACTACGGCCCCATCGTCTACAACAAGGCGCCGTCTGTCCTGAAGCAGTTGGACCACCTGGTGGGCACCACGGCATTCCGTGCCGGCGTCCGGGATTTTCTCATGCAGCACGCCTTTGGAAATGCGACGTGGCGGGAGCTGCTGCAGGCCATCGGGCGTCAGGCGGGTCGCGACCTCACGTCCTGGGGACAGGCCTTCTTCGTCCGTCCCGGGATGCCTGTGATCGAACAGGAGCTGACGCTCGGCAATGACGGAAAGATCGACCGTCTGGCGCTCATTCAGCGACCCGCGCAGCAGCTCTCCGGCGATGTGGTCTGGCCGATGAAGGTGGATGTGCTCCTGCGCATCGGCAGCCGGGACTCGATCATCCCCGTGGAGATGCGCGCAGAAACCACTGTCGTCGTGCCGGCGCGCGGATTAGCAGCGCCGACGTATGTGTATGCGAATGCAAATGATTTCGGTTACGGACTGTTCATGCTTGACGACCGCAGCCGCGACTGGCTCCTCAGCAACCGTGTGAACGTCAGCGATCCCTTCCTGCGCGCAATGTTCTGGGGATCCTTGTGGGACCTCGTGCGCGACGCCCGCCTCGACCCCCGACGCTATTTGCTTGCCGCGATTCCCGCGATGCTGGCGGAGCAGGACGAGCAGATCACCGCGCGCCTGCTCGGCCGCGTGTCCCGGATCGTCGAACGGTATTCGACCTCGATCACCAACGACGCGCGCGAACGGATCGAAGAAGCGCTGCTCCGCGGCGCCACCGATGGCACCAAGCCCTACGGTCTCCGCAAGAATTTCTTCGACACCTATGTGACGGTGGCACGAACACCGCGCGCGCTGGTGCGACTCAACGCCTGGCTGGATAGCACCACGGCGGCGGGCGAGCCGCTGCGCCAGCCCACGCGCTGGAGCATCGTCACGGCGTTGACGTCGCGCGCCTTCCCGACCGCGGCGGCGCGACTGGAACAGGAATCGGTGCGCGATACATCGACCGGCGGCAAGCGGCGCGCGTTCATCGCGGCCGCAGCCACGCCGGATCCAGCGGTCAAGCGAGACTATTTCACCCGCTACTTCGCGGACGCGTCCCTCAACGAAGACTGGGTAACGTCCAGCCTCGGAGCATTCAATGACCCGGCGCAGTCACCGCTCACGCTTCAATACCTTCGTCCGGCACTCGACACGCTCGCGTGGGTCCAGAAGAACCGGCGGATATTCTTCCTGGGACGCTGGCTGGACGCATTCATCGGCGGGCACGACTCGCACGACGCGCTCGCCGTCATTGACCGCTTCCTGCTCGAGCACCCGAACCTCCCGCGCGATCTGCGATTGAAGGTCCTGCAGTCGCGTGATGACCTGGAACGGACAGTGCGCATCCGCAAGCGATTCGGGGGGAGCTAACACGCGCACGGGTGATCGACACCCGTATCGGGATCCGTTCAGGGCGCTACGTCGTGAAACGCGACCTTCGTTTCCCGTTCGAGCGCCCAGCGCAGCGACCAGGCGTCCTCGAAGAGGATGAGCGGCTGCTCCTTCGCGTCGTAGAGTAGCGTCCGACCCCGCTCCGCCGCGACGCGCTTGACCTCCTCCACGGGGCCCGTGACCCAACGTGGATGTCTCGCACTGATGCTTTCGAGCTTGACCGTGACGCCGTACTCGTGCTCGAGCCGGTGGACCATGACGTCGAACTGGAGCTGGCCCACCGCGCCGACAATCGGTGACGGACCGGCAACGGCACTCGGCGTGGTAAAGAAGACCTGTGCGGCGCCTTCCTCGGTGAGTTGGCGCAGCCCGGCGTCCAGCTGCTTCCGTCGCATCGGATCCAGGAGGACGACGCGGGCAAACTTCTCGGGAGGAAACCGGGGAATGCCGCTGAATTCCAGGGGGCGGCTTTCCGACAGCGTGTCTCCAATCCGTACGACGCCGCGGTCCATGATCCCGACGACGTCGCCAGGCCACGCTTCGTCCACGGCGCTCCGCTCGCGCGCCATGAACGTCTGGGGCGCCGAGAGCCGCAGTCGCTTCCCGGTGCGCACGTGCAGGACATCGAGCCCTGGCTGGTATTTCCCCGAGACAATCCGGAGGAACGCGATGCGGTCGCGGTGCTTGGGATCCATGTTCGCCTGGATCTTGAAAATGAATCCCGTGAAGGCATCATCGGTGGGAGACACCTGGCCGTCGCTGGATTCGCGCGGCGACGGCGCCGGCGCCAGCTCGAGGAATTCGCGCAGGAACGGCTCGACCCCGAAGTTCGTGAGCGCACTCCCGAAAAAAACGGGGCTCAGCTCCCCGCTCAGCACCGCCTGTTCGTCGAAGGGATGTCCTGCGGCGTCGAGCAGCGCGATGTCGTGCACGAGTCGGTCATGCGTCTCGTCCCCCAGATGGGCCCGCACCGCTGCAGACTCGAGCGAATCGACGTGCACGACCGGCTGCGTCGCACCATGCTCGCTGTCCCCTTCGAAGAGATGGATCCGGCGCTTGCGACGGTCATACACGCCCATGAACCCGGCGCGCACCGTGTCCCCACGATAGATGGGCCACGTCACTGGATGACACTGGATCCCGAGGTCATTCTCCACGTCGCCCAGCAGCTTCAGTGGATCTTCGCCCCACCGGTCGCACTTGTTGACGAAGGTGAAAATCGGGGTGCGCCGACGTTTGCACACCGCAAAGAGCTGGCGGGTGCGTTCCTCAACGCCCTTGCGATTGTCCAGGAGCATCACCGCGCTGTCCGCCGCGACGAGGGTGCGGTAGGTGTCTTCGGAAAAATCCTCGTGGCCAGGAGTGTCCAGGAGGTTGATGACGTACCCGTCGAATTCGAACTGCATGGCGCTCGACGTCACGGAAATGCCGCGCTCCTGCTCGAGCTTCATCCAGTCGGACGTGGCGTGCCGCGTCGCGCGACGGGCCTTGACCGATCCGGCGAGATGGATCGCGCCGCCGTAGAGGAGCAATTTTTCGGTGAGCGTGGTCTTGCCGG
>DASPMP010000073.1:0-2594 GCA_035626995.1 Gemmatimonadaceae bacterium | reverse complement strand
GTCTTCGACCACGATGTGCGACGCTACGTGGACTACCTCGAGCGCCTGGGGAACGAAAACGTCATTGATGCGCGGACCGCGCACGCACTCGCGGCCAAGGTTCACGCATTCCTGGAACGAAAGCGGCCGGGAGAAGTGGACATCCGCGAGGTTCAGGACATCAAGCGGATCATCCGTGAATCCGAAGCAGTGTCAGGGCTGGAAACCGTTGGCCTGACGCGGGCTGCAGCGCGATTCCTCAACCTTCCCTTCTACCAGACGGGCAAGGTGAAGAAGGATCCGGTCGGGCCCGCCGACGTGAAGATCGTTCGCGATCTCCTGAACGAAATCAAGCCGTCACACATCTTCGTGGCGGGCGATCTCTCCGATCCGCATGGCACGCACCGGATGTGCAAGGAAGCCATCGACGGCGCATTGACCGAGATCAAGGAAAAGCCCGAGACCTGGCTGTATCGCGGCGCGTGGCAGGAGTGGCCCATCCACGAGGCCACCTGGCTGGTACCGCTTTCGCAGGAAGAGCTGCGCCTGAAGATCCAGGCGATCTTCAAGCACCAGTCCCAGAAGGACAGTGCTCCCTTTCCCGGCGGATACGATGAACGCGAATTCTGGCAGCGGGTGGACGCGCGCAACAAGGGAACGGCCGCGGAGCTCGACAAGCTCGGCCTCGCCGAGTATTACGCCATGGAAGCCTACGTGGTGCTCTAGATGAGCGGCGGTGGATTTACGCTCATCGATGCGGTGGTGCTGCTCGCGTACCTCATCGGCACCACGTTGCTTGGCGTCTGGCTTGGACGCGACCAGAAATCCGCCCGGGACTATTTTGTCGCCGACAAGGCGATCCCTTGGTGGGCAATCCTGTTTTCGGTCGTGGCGACCGAAACGAGCGCCCTGACGTTCATCAGCATTCCCGGGCTTGCGTATCTCACGGATCTGTCGTTCCTGCAGATCGCACTCGGGTACCTGATTGGCCGCATCGTGATCGCGTACACGCTGCTGCCCAAGTACTACGAGGGCGAGATCGTGACGGCGTACGCGATGCTCGAGCGCCGATTCGGTCTGGCCACGCGGCGATTCGCATCGATCGTCTTCATGGCCACGCGCGCGTTTGGCGACTCGGTGCGCGTCTTCGCGACCGCAATTCCCGTGGCGCTGATCATTGGCCCGATCGTGCCGCCGGAATGGGTGATGCCGCTGTCGATCCTTATCCTGGGCGCCTTCACCGTCGTGTATACGTATCACGGCGGGATGCGCGCCGTCGTCTGGACGGACGTGCTGCAAACCGGCGTCTATCTCCTGGGCGGTGTCGCCGCGCTGTACCTGATTGGCCGCGGCGTCGATGGGGGATGGGGTGCGATCTTCGACCGCGCCGGGCAAGCCGACAAGCTGAGGATGTTCGACTTCTATACTGGTTTCGATCGAGCGCACACGATTTTCGCGGGCCTGATTGGCGGTGCGTTCCTCTCGATGGCATCGCATGGTGCCGATCAGCTCATCGTCCAGCGGTTGCTGGCGTCGAACAACCTGCGTGATGCCCGCCTGGCGTTGATCGGCAGTGGCGTCATGGTCATCGTGCAATTCGCGTTGTTCCTCGTCATCGGGCTTGGGCTTTGGTCCTTCTACAGTGCGCGCGCCTTCCCGACGTCGGACGCGATCTTCCCGACATTCATCGTGGAAGTGATGCCGCCAGGGCTGACCGGTCTCGTCATCGCCGCCATTCTGGCCGCGGCCATGAGCACCGTGTCCGGTTCGCTGAATTCCCTGTCGGCGGCTACCACGCACGACATTTACGTCCCCCTGACGAAACGAAAGCTCGACGACAAGGAAATGCTTCGCGTGGGCAAGCGATTCACGCTCGTCTGGGCCGTCGTCCTGATCGGCGGAGCGCTGCTGTATCGCGAGCAAGGCACTCCCGTCGTGGTGATCGCCCTGGCAATTGCCTCGTTCACGTACGGCGGTCTGCTCGGCGGATTCTTTCTCGCGCTGCTCGTGAAGCGTGCTCGCCAGCGTGATGCCATCCTGGGAATGAGCGTGGGAATCATCGCGATGGCCTTCGTTGTCTTTGCGAAGCAACTGACACCGATGCTGCCGATGCTCGAACCCCTCGGGCGGATTGCCTGGCCGTGGTATGTCCTGATCGGCACCACGATCACCATGGTCGTGGGAACGCTCTCGTCGTTCATCGGCGGACCGGATGGCACCGACGCCGCCAAGACTCCACGGCGAGCCGCTTAGATTCTCCGCCATGCGCACACTGGTAGTCGGAGTGGATGGTGGTGGTTCGAAAACGCGGGCGGTGCTGGCCGACGAGCGGGGCGAAACCATCGCTGAAGCCTCGGGTGGCGGCAGCGCAGCGCGACCGAATGAGATCGACCGAAGCGCCGGGGTGATCGCGGGTGTCGTCCGCGACCTGCTCGAGGAAGCCGGCGTCGACGAGCGCCCTCGCGTAGTCTATGTCGGAGTGGCTGGCGCTGGGCGGGAATCGGAGCGTCAGGCGCTGTACGAGGCGCTCACGCTGCAACACGTCGCTGACGACGTAGTCGTTCAGACGGATTTCGCCATCGCGCTGGATGACGCCTTCGGGGATGGTCCCGGTG